>CAYYVK010000009.1:0-21793 GCA_964475145.1 uncultured archaeon | reverse complement strand
ATATACTATCTACAAATAGAAATTATGTACGAACTTGCAAGCTACGAAGTTGTGAAGAGGTTTGTTTTTCAACAGTTTTAACATTAGTTAGAAAAACTCTTTCCCACTTTTGTGCATTAAAGGCTTGAACTGCTCATTTCTTACGTGCTCTTTCAAAACCCTTCCAACTACAAGCCAATGGTCACCAAAAAGCTTCATCTCTTCTACCTTGCATTCAAAGCTTATCGGACATTCTTTTATTACTGGTGGTTTTATCATGTCAGAGTTTTCTGCAGTAATCCTCGCAAGCTTAAATTTATCTGCTTCGCTACCAGAATGACTTCCGCATATCCATGCTATTTCTTCCATTTCTCTTGAGCATACGTTCAAGCTAAACTCTTTCACTGCTTTCAGGTTTTCGAAAGTATACCTTCTTGGTGAGATAGCAAATGCAACGTACTTAGGCTCAAAGCTCACAGGCATTAAAAAGCTAGCAGTCATGACGTTAGGCTTTCCTTGCTTGTCAACAGTAGCTATCAAACAGACTACTCTTGGAAAGATTTGCTCGGATATTCGCATGAATTTAATATGGCCAAACATAAATTTAATTAATGAGGGTAAAGAGACTTGAGATAAGAAGGATTTTCTCCACAAAGTCTAGAGAAACTCTAGAAGTTGAGCTAGAAACTTCAGAAGCAAAAGTAAGAGCGTCAGTTCCTATGGGAACAAGCAGGGGGAAGCATGAAGTGGTTTACTTACCAGTTGATGAAGCTATAAGGAAGTTTTATGTAATAAGAAGGCACTTCACTTCAGAAGATTTTCCTGAGCAAAAGGATGTGGACGATACTTTGCACATAATAGACAAAAGTAAAGATTTTCGTGAAATAGGCGGTAACCTTGCTTTAGCAATTTCTTCTGCCTTTTTAAAGGCATTTGCAGCAGAAGAAGGTAAGGAAGTTTTTGAATTTTTAGGTGGTAAAAAAATTCCTAAACCTTTGTGCAATGTTGTAGGGGGTTGGAAGGAGAACAGAAGCGACATCCAAGAATTTTTGCTCTTACCAGTGCACCAGAAAAAATTTTACGATTCTGTTAAAAAAATTTCTAATGCTTATCTAAAGCTTGGCGAACTTCTTTCACAATCAGACCCTTTGTTCAATTATGGCAGAAATGCAGAATCTGCATGGATAACTACTTTACCGATAGAAGAAGTGCTAAAGCTCTTGACAAAGGTTGCTAATGAAAATTTGCTAAAAATTGGCTTGGATGTTGCGGCTTCTCAACTTTGGGACGGTAATAGGTATTATGTTTACACTTATTCCAACAGGATCTTCAACTGGAGAGAACAGATAGATTTTATGCTAGAGCTGATGAGAAACTATCCAATAACCTACTTGGAAGACCCTTTTCATGAAGATGATTTTATGTCTTTCTCCACTTTAACAAGCATGGTCTCTGGCAAGATTATATGTGGTGATGATTTATACACAACGAACTTAGAAAGACTGAAGCATGGACTAGACTTCAAAGCAACTAATGCAGTTCTAGTAAAGCCAAGTCAAGTCGGAACTATTACAGACACGATAGAGTTTATTAAAAAGGCAAAGGAGAACAAGCTAATCACTGTCTTTTCTCATCGGTCAGGAGAGACAGAAGACACGTTGATGTGTCATTTGGCTGTTGGTCTTGAGTGCGACTATATAAAGCTTGGTATAAGTGGTGAAAGGACTGTTAAGATAAACGAGATGATAAGGATAGAAGAAAAGCTTGGGTTATAAAATTCTCTGAAACAAATTTAGTTTATGGAAAAAGTTTGGCATAAAAAGAGGAAGGAAGAAATACTTCAAATCTTCTACACTTCTGAACAGGGCTTGAGCGAAAGAGAAGCAAAAGAGAGGCTAAAAAAATTTGGGTTCAACGAGATAGTTGAGCGAAAGGAGATAAGTCCTTTGATAATTTTTCTAAGACAGTTTAAGAACTTTCTGATTATAATTTTACTGGTTGCTGTCTTTGTTTCTTTTTTGGCTGGGAGGAAAGATGATGCAATTCTAATTTTTACAGTCTTATTACTAAACGCTCTTATCGGCTTTTTCCAGGAATACAAGGCAGAAAAAGCGATGGAAGCCCTGAAAAGGCTTTTAGTTCCAAAGACAAAAGTTATTAGAGAAGGTAAACAAAAAACAATTCCTTCTCGTGAGCTTGTCCCAGGAGATATAATTCTGCTTGAAGAAGGAGATAAGGTTCCTGCTGACTGCAGGCTAATAGAAGTTTTAAACCTTAGGGTTGACGAGTCTTCTTTGACTGGAGAGTCTGTTCCTGTAGAAAAGCATGATCGAGTTTTAGGAGATGTTGCAATTCCTGAAAGGAAGAACATGGTTTTCATGGGGACTGTTGTGACTTCTGGTAAAGCAAAAGCAGTTGTTGTTGACACAGGTATACATACAGAGCTTGGAAGGATAGCAGGCATGCTTGAAAAAAAGGAAGAAGAGACTCCTTTACAAATAAGGCTTACCCAGTTTGGGAAGTGGCTGGGGGTCTTCGTCTTGATAATTTCGTTCTTTGTCCTCTTGATAGGAATAGCTAGGAAAATAGACCCTTCTGTAATGTTCTTGACAGCAGTTGCGCTTGCAGTTTCTGCAGTTCCAGAAGGTTTGCCAGTCACGATAACAGTTGCTCTTGCCTTAGGAGTTCGTACAATGGCAAAGAGGAATGCTATAGTAAGAAAGCTTTCAGCCATAGAAACTCTGGGTTGCACTACTGTAATAGTTTCTGACAAGACTGGAACAATGACTAGCAATGAAATGACGGTAAGAAAGATTTTTGTAGGCGATAAGAGGATAGAAGTGACTGGTGTTGGCTTTGAGCCTCATGGAGAATTTTTGTTTGAAGGAAAGCCTTATTCTGACAAGAACTTACAGCTTTTACTAAGAGCTTGTGTTTTGTGCAATAGTGCATCCTTTTACAGGGAAGGAGATAAGTGGAAAATAAGCGGAGATCCTACAGAAGCCGCTTTGCTTGTTGCTGCTGCAAAAAATGGAATATTGAAAGAGGAAATGCAAAAGAAATTCAAGACGTTGATCGAAATTCCATTCTCTTCAGAAAGGAAGATGATGTCGGTTTTGGTTTCAGACGGAGGAGAGAATTTAGCATACGTGAAAGGAGCACCTGAAAAAGTGTTGGAAGCTTCTACCAGAATTCAGAAAGAAACTGTAAGTACGCTTGGAAAAGAAGAAAGAGCTATGCTTGAAAAGGAAATAAGGAAAATGGCTTCTGAAGGGTTAAGAGTAATTGGTATAGCGTACAAGAAAGTTGAGAGCAAAGAATTTTCTCCAGAAAAAGTAGAGAGAGACTTAACTTTTCTAGGGCTTGTAGGCATGCAAGACCCTCCGAGAAGAGAAGTTAAGGAAGCTGTAGAAAAATGCAAGGCAGCAGGAATAAGAGTTGTGATGGTTACCGGCGACCACAAAGAGACTGCAGTTTCTGTTGCAAGAGAGCTTGGAATCCTTGAGGGTCTAGTTCTTACTGGTTCTGAGTTAGATGGAATGAGCAATGAAGATTTGGAAAAAGTTGTCGAGAAAGTTAGCGTGTATGCAAGAGTTTCTCCAGAGCATAAGTTTAGGATAGTAAGAGCTTTGAAGAAGGTTGGGCACGTGATTGCAGTTACAGGGGATGGTGTGAACGATGCTCCTGCTTTGAAGGAAGCTCACGTTGGTGTAAGTATGGGTATAAGAGGAACAGACGTTGCAAGAGAAGCTAGTGATATAGTTTTAACAGATGACAATTTTTACAGTATAGTTTCAGCAGTAGAAGAAGGTAGAGCAATATACGACAACATAAGAAAGTTTATCAGGTTCATGCTTTCCGTAAACTTTAACGAAATATTTGTTACAAGCCTAGCCATACTTACTGGTTTACCTTTACCACTTTTACCTTTACAGATACTTTGGATAAACTTGCTAACAGATAGCTTGCCAGCTTTAGCTCTAGTTTTTGACCCTAAAGACCCTGAAATCATGAAAAGAAAGCCGAGAAATCCAAAGGAAAGTATTCTACATGGAATGAAACTTTTTATTCTGGCTGCAGGATCTTTAGCATGTTTAGCAACTATTGGTTCTTTCGTCTTTGGTTTTATTAGAGCCGGAGAAATAAAAGGAAGGACTATGGCTCTTACGACTGCTATACTCTTTCAGCTTTTGTTTGTTTTTAATTGCAGGTCTGAAAAGAGCCCTGTCTTCAAAACCAAAGTATTTTCGAACAAGTACTTAATATTGTCTGTTCTAGCAGCTTTGGTACTCCAGCTTATGATAGTCTTTATTCCATTCTTCAACGCACTCTTTTCTACAGCACCATTAAGCCCTATTGAACTGCTTATAGTCTTTCTCCTTTCTTCTACAGGACTTTTGCTTTTCCCAAGCATTTTCATGAGTTAAGAAACTAAAGAACAAAAGTACAAAAAACAAAAATTATTTAATGAATGTAGCAACAGAGATGTTTGTACTCTTCGCATCTCTAATAACTCTTTCAGTTTCGAGTAGAGTTGTTGTAGGTTCAGCCACCAAAATAGCTAGAGTTACAAGAATAGGAGATTTGGTCGTAGGTTTTATCCTTCTTTCCATAGCTACGAACATACCAGAAATAGCAGTTGCCTTTTCAGCATTAACTTCTAACAATGTGCAGCTGACTCTAGGAAATATTCTTGGCTCGAACATCACTAACCTAAGCTTGATAATTGGAGTAGCAGCTATACTTGTACCAACTACCATAACCATAAGGAAGAAGGAATTAGGAGCACTTTCTTTGATGCTCTTCCTGACCTCTTTTATAACTTTAATTCTTCTTTGGTTTGGAGTTCTGAGCAAGATTTTTGGTTTAATTTTGTTGTTTGTTTTTGTCTATTTCTGTTATTATTCGGTAAGAAAAGAAATTACTACTGGAAAAATTAAGGATCACAAGCTAATAGCAAACTTAAGCAGACTGGTTTTACTAGTATGCGCAGGAATCTTCTTTGTCATAGTCTCTGCAAGGTTTGTCGTAAACTCGAGCCTGAGGATAGCGGAAAATCTTGGTATAGATGCTTCTGTTATTGGTGCTACTATAATAGCGATAGGAACTTCTTTGCCAGAACTTTCCATAGCTTTGGAGGCTGTGAGGAAGAGACATGTAAACTTAGCACTGGGAGATCTGGTAGGAGGATGCTTGACAAAATTGACGTTCTTGCTTGGACTGGTTCTTCTTTTTTCCACGTTTGCTGTAGAAACTACAGTCTACTCTACCCTTGTTCTTTTTAGCTTAACAGCAACTATACTTCTTTGGCACTTTATAAGCGACGGTAAGCTTCAGTTAAAAGAAGGTTTAATCTTGCTTTTGGTTTATCTTATTTTCCTGCTAACAACATTTGGAGTAGAGATAAGCTTGGCATGAATGTATTTTTTATCTTAAGCCGAAAATTTTTACAGGCGAGAAGATGATAGAAATAGACGGATCTATAGGTTACGGACAAGTGTTGCGCACAAGTATATCTTTATCTTGCCTAACTTTAAAGCCGGTGAAAATTTTTAACATAAGGAAAGGAAGACCAAAACCAGGATTGATGCCTCAACACTTAACGGGAGTAAGAGTTGCTGGCGAATTTTGCGACGCAGAAATAAAAGGATTAAAGCTTTATTCTACTGAAGTTGAATTTTTTCCAAAATCTTTTAACGTTTACGACAGGAAAATTGACGTTGGAACAGCAGGTCAAGTCTCTTTGGTTTTGCAGACTTTAACACCTTTGCTAATTTTTTCTGATAGAGAAGTTACACTGGAAATAATTGGAGGGACTGCAGGCTTAGGCGCTCCAACAGTTCAATTTCTTCAGCATGTAACTTTTCCTTTGCTTTCAAAGCTAGGAGTTAGACAGCCAGAGATAGAGGTAGTGAAAGAAGGCTTTTATCCTAGGGGAGGAGGAATAGTTAAAATAAAATTTTTCCCTGTTAAAAAATTGAAGGCTGTAAGCTTAATAGATAGAGGAGAAGTTAAAAAGATAAGGGGAATTTCTATAGCAGGCTCTTTACCAAAAAGTGTTGCCGAAAGGCAAGCTACTTCAGCAGGAGAGATTTTAAAAGAAAAAGGTTATGAGGTTGAAATCGAGTCTAAAACTGTAAATACTTTTTCACCCGGAACTTCTATCACTCTCTGGGCTGAGTGTGAGAATTCTATTGTTGGTGCTGATAACATAGGAAAAAAAGGCGTGCCAGCAGAAAGAATTGGTGAAGAATGTGCTAAAGAGTTGATAAAATCTATTGAATCTAAAGCAGCTCTAGACAAGTTTATGGCTGATCAAGTGCTACCTTTTATCGCCCTGGCAGAAGGAAGAAGTATAATTAAGGTAGAAGAGATTACAGAGCATTGTGTGACTAACATGAAAGTTTGTGAAATGATGCTAGGAGTTAAGTTTTTTGTGGATGAAACAAAAAAGAGAATAGAAGTAGATGGGATCGGGTTTGTCAATCAGAATTTTAAGTAGACTGTTTCTCTTCTAATCTACACACTAGCTCATGCTGTGCTAGACTATGGTATACAGGCTTTTTGCAATACTTGCAGATGCCTTCTGGTTTTGGAAGACTCTCCTCACCCATAGTTCATTGAACTTTAATTTCTCTTACCTTCTTTGCTTTTGCTTTCTTAAACCTTATCTCTAGAACACCATCCTCCATGCTTGCTTTTGCAGTTTCTGGTATAACCTCTCTAGGTAGTGTTAAGAATCTTCTAGCTACACCAAACCTTCTTTCTGCTCTAAAAATAGTTTCAGTCTTTTCAACTTTTTTCTCTTTATGTTGAGCTACTATTTCTACTGTATTTTCTGTTGCCTTTACAGATACTTCATCCTTTTTAAACCCTGGTAAGTCAGCTCTCACTATTACTTCATCAACAGTTTCGCTTATATCCACAGGAAATGCTGTTTCTTCCACTTCTCCGATTCTCCTAAAAGCTTCTCTCATCATTCTTCTCATTCTTTGCAGCTCTTCAAAAGGGTCTTCCCAAAACATAAAACCGCCTAAAACTATTATTTTCCCTTCTAACTTAAAAACCTTAACACTTTAGCGTTTTTTATTTTTCCTTTTCCTCCGGTAGGAACTACTAAAACTTCATTGCATTTAAGACATCTTATAACAGTAGAAGGCTTGTCAAAAACTACTTGTTCATTCTTACATTTCTTACACAAAACTTTAATGAATTTGGAAGTAGGCATTTGGATTATCTTTTTCATGCTTTCACCAGCTCAAACTTCTTTGCTCTCCAACCTCTTATTGAATGCTTTTTACCGCATACTGTACATTTAAGCCTTAGATCAACACGCTTTGTAGCCTTTTCATAGTCAGGCTTTTCCTTGGGAAAACTCCCATACCCCTTAAGTTTTCTTAAGAACCTTCTCTGTCCTTGAGCAAGCTTTCTCCTTGGTCTCTTTTTCACAGTTTCTACAGTATGCTTAGTATGCCTCTTGCAATAAGGACAGTATTTGTTCAGCTCTTTTGGAAACTTCATACATTCACCTTAAACTCTTCTGCCATACCCTTTTCCACAAAAACTTTCATATTCTCCTCCGGAATCCTAGCAATATCACCACTCTTGAAAGGTCCATACGTATTGCCGTCTATTCCAACAAAAGCAGGTACATCTACCTTAAACACAATCATTGGTGCTAGCTCCTTTTCTTTCAAAGTTTTTTCAAGCATTTTTCCCCTTCTTTTTTTAAGTATACTCGTTATCTCCTCAAAAAAGGCCTTTTCCTCGCTTGTTAAGTTTTCAGGCTGGATTCCAGTCCTTGCTGCTATTATTGATGCGTTTAGTATTTTCCTTTCTCTTCTGTTGAATATGTCTTCTACCAGTCTTTCTACATTCTTGATTTCTAGCGTAACCTTTCTATCGTCCTTAAGGGCAAGTTGCTTTTTCTGTTGTAGGTATTTTGCCAAAGCCTCGAAAAAGTTTTCAGGGATTGGAGTTAGCTTAGGTTGCCTTTGTTCCTCTCTCTGTATTTTTCTTATGAGCTCGTAGGTAATAGTTTGTTCTTCCATAAAACCATCTAATAATAAGTAAGGAGCAACTTATTTAATCTTAACCTTTTTCTTCAGCTTATTGAAAGGATAGTTTACTGGGTTTTTTATTGCCCTTGACTTGCAGGTTTCATCAGGTTCACAAACACCAATATCAGAATAAAAGTTCTCATTATCGCAATTAGGTGGTAGTAAGCCTCTTTCCTGTCTGAAATGCCATCTTAGCTGGCTTCTCAGGTAGTTCGTCCTTAGAGGTGGGATGTTTCTCTCATTCCATTCAAACATTGTTTTCTCTATTCTTCCCAAATCCCAATTCATAGACCTCAAAAAGTTTACCAGGATGAAAACAGACCTTTTTCTACCATCAGGAATACCTTTTAATATTTTCTTTATGCAAGGGGGGAAAAAGTTTTCAGGCACAGGTTTTGCAGGCTTAAAGGTTTTCGGCTTTTCTATTTCTTCCTCTTTCCTTTCTACCATGTACTTGCTAGCCCAGTCTAAAGCTTCTATTACAAGACCTTCTGCATCATGTTTTTCTGCCTGTTTGATAAACTTTTCTTCCACTCTTACTTTTTCTGGTTCAGCCTCTTCTCTCTTAAACTTATCTATTCTTTCAGGCTTTATAGGTAAGCTCACAAGTAGATTTTTTTCGTGCAAGGAATATGGTAATCTGAAAAGATGTCTTGAGCCAAAAACGTCCATACTAACTACTTTGAAAGGGTCTAGCTCACCTTCTTTTGTTGTTATCTCTTTTATAGGTTTTCCAATTCTTTGGGATATGTTTGATATGCTGTCTAGGCTAAGCAAGTCAGACTTCAAATTCTCTCTTATGTACCACTTTATGTATTCTATGATTTTTTGTAGCAGTTCTGGGTAGAGGGAGCTTGTCGGTTGGAGATTAATCTTTTCTGGTAATGCTTCGTATGGAACTATTATGTGAAAACTTTTTCCACCTGAAAACTTAACAGAAAAACTTTTAACTCCATGGTCTTTTAAGGCTTCTATTATATGCTTGGTAGTTAGTTTTGCTATCTCAAAATCTTTTACATCAGGATCAATCAACACATCCCAACCTATCCTTAAATTGTCTAAATCTTGTTTACTCATGTTTACATCCAACTGCATAGGGTTGCTCCATCTCTCTACTGAGCCATGAAACGCAACAGTACCTTCTGCTACTGCTTGCAGTATATCAGCAGAATATTGTAGAACGTCAGGCCTTCTACCAAAGCTATTATCAGAAAAGACAGACACAACCTCTCTATTCTTCGATACTTCTATCAATGCTTTCTGTACAGGTTCTCTAGAGTACCAGAGCCAAACTCTTTGGAAGTTCATTTTTATCAATTGAGGAAGTAAATTCCTCAATAAATATTGAGTAAAGAATTTATTTGTTTCTTACCTTTTTCCACCTTACGCCGTCTCTTGTATCTTCTATCAGTATTCCAAATTCTCTCAGTATTTTTTCTCTTATTTCATCAGCAGCTTTGAAATTTCCAACTTTTCTTAATGTTTCTCTCTTGATTATGAGGTTTTTAACTTCTTCTGGCAACTCTTCTTTCTTTATTTCTTTTTGTAAAATGCCCAAGATTTGTCCAAGCTCTCTGAAAGTTTTGATAATTTCGTCTGAAAGACTTTCATTAATTTCTCCGTTTTGCATGCTTATTAAAGAATTTACTCTGGTTGAAAGTTCATAAAGACAGGCGAGTGCTTTTGGCGTGTTAAAATCGTCGTCCATGAAAGCTTCAAATTTTCTTCTACATTCTTCAATAAACTTTTTGAATTCCTTTTCATGCTCCGTCAATTCTTTTCTTTTCTTCGCTTCCTGTAGATTTTTCAAAGTGTTGTAAAGTTTTTCCAAGTTTGTTCTTGCTTGCTCTAGGTTTTTTTCGCTGTAATCGATAGGACTTCTGTAATGAGAAGAGGCAAAGAAAAGTCTTAAAGTTTCAGCATCGTACTTCTTTAACGCATCTCTTATCGTAACGAAATTTCCTAGGGATTTTGCCATCTTTCTCCCTTCAACTGTGAGAAAGCCTGTGTGCAACCAGTATTTAACAAAAGGCTTTTTACCAGATATGGATTCCATCTGAGCTATTTCAGCTTCATGATGAGGGAATATCAAATCCCTAGCTCCTCCATGTATGTCGTACTGAGGACCGAAATGTGCTTCAGTAATTGCAGTATCTTCTATATGCCATCCAGGCCTCCCTTCAAACCAAGGGGAAGGCCATTTTGGCTCGTTTGGCTTAGACCTTTTCCATAGACAAAAATCTCCTTTATTTCTTTTGTTTACACTTTCATCAATTCTGGAGACAGCATCTTCTGCTTCTAAAGTAGTTCTTCCAGACAATTTTCCGTACTCTTTGAACTTGCTTAAATCAAAGTAAATTCCATCTTCTATTACATAAGCATAACCTTTTTCTAACAGTCTTTTAACCTGGCTTATTATTTCTTTTATGTAGTCTGTTGCCCGTGCATACTTGTTCACAGAATTGATTCCCAAAGCTTCCATATCCTTATAAAATTCTTCTTCAAACCTTCTAGCAAGAGCTTCTGGGCTCGTACCTTCTTTTTGAGCTCTTTCAATTATTTTGTCGTCTAAATCAGTAATGTTCTGAAGATAAAACACTTTAAACCCTTTATACCTAAGGTATCTTGCAATAATGTCAAACTGCACGTATGTTTTTGCATGCCCTAAATGCGAAAAATCATAGACTGTAGGACCACAAACAAACATTTTCACTTCTCTCCCTTTCATTGGCTTAAAAACTTCTTTTTTTCTTGTTAGTGTATTGAAGACCTTTAATACCATAGACTCACTTAATAAAAGCCCGGGACGGGATTTGAACCCGTATGCGTCGGTCTCAACTTCTCATTCTTTATCAAAAGACCAACTGCAGCCGACTGCCTAACCGGATTCGGCCACCCGGGCTTATATTTTAACTTTTCGTATAGCTGAATTAAAATGGAAGTAGAAGAAGTTCTAGCAAAGTAGGCAAAAACGCCCACCCATCTTTACACCTAATTTTTGTTAGGTTTGTAGGCTTAAATAGTTTTACTTTTTCTTCTTTATCTCTTTCCTTAGCTTAGAAATTTTTGTTTGTTGACCACACTTGTTGCACTTTAGGAGGAAAAATTGATTTATTCCACTTCCATTCACAAAAGGTTCTTTCCATTCAATCCTTCTTTTTTCTGCAAAACCGCACTCAGGACAAGTAAATTCTACTTCTGCATCTTTTTCTTCTCTCAACTTTATTATTTTTACCCTTCCTCCTACCTTCCCTTCCAACTTCCTTATAGTCGTATACTCTATCATATTACATAGGCCTTCTCTTTGGACGCAAAGCTCTACTACCACACTTTCTACACTTTACTTTTCCAGCTCTTACTTTGGCAGGGTCTGCTCTAATCTTGCTCTTACATACTCTACAGACAAATACACGATGGTAGAGCCTTGCAATTGCTTCTGGGAACATCTTTTTTGCCATTATTATCACTTCCTTCCATACCTAAATTCGTTAAGAGTTAAATTTAAATATTCTGTTTTCTAACTCTACTCGTAATATGTTGAAAGAGGAGATAAGGATTTTAGGCTTGGACGATGGAGCTTTTTCCTCAAGAAAAGGGAAAGTTCCAGTAGTAGGAGTTGTTTTTAGGGGTGGGAAGTTTCTTGACGGTGTTTTGAAGACAGATGTAAAGGTTGATGGAAAAGATGCTACAGAAAAGATAGTAAAGCTTATAAATAGGAGCAGACATAAACAACAGTTAAAAGTCGTCATGACAGATGGGATAACTTTTGGAGGTTTTAACATTTTGGACATTAGAAAAGTTTATGAAAGTACTGGCATACCAGTAATCGTGGTAAACAGAAAGTGTCCAGACCTGGAAAAGGTAAGAGAAGCTCTGAAGAACTTTAAAGATTATGAAGAAAGGTGGAAGCTTATAAAAAGGGCTGGAAAGATAAGAGTGTGTGAGATTAGACCTAATGTAAAAGTTTACTATCAGTCTGTTGGGATGGAAGACGAGGAGGCAAGAGAAGTAATTACGTTAAGCAGTACTCACAGCCAAATTCCTGAGCCTTTAAGAGTTGCACACCTAATTGCTACTGCTTTAGTTAAAGGTGAAAGTGGTGGGAGAGCTTAAGGAAAAGTTTAAAAAGGTTGAAAGGCTGTTGATGAACACTAAAGTTGGCATGGGAATTTGGATAGTAGTAGGCTTAGTAGTTCTATTCTTTCTGTTGCATTCCAAGAGTTTAATTTTATATTTATTAGTGATAGTTGGAACACCGGCACTCTTTTACTTTAAGAATCAAGATTGGCTTCCTTATGTCTATGGTGGAATTTTTCTTGCTCTTCTTGTTCAGCGTTTGCTTGGGCTATTGCTTTCTACAAGTATGCCTGTGGTTGCTGTTGTTAGTAGCTCGATGGACCATGGTATCGTTGTTAAGTATAGGAGTAATGAGGCCATCTTAGATTATCCATGCGGTGTTATGGTAGCAAACTATACAGAAAACTTTGATAATTGGTGGGATTTGTGCAAGTACACTTATGAAAAGTTTAACATAACTAAAGAGGATTTTGCTAATTTTCCTTTTAAGGATGGTTTTAAAATAGGTGACATGCCTATTGTTCAAGGTTCAGATAGCTATAAAGTTGGTGATGTGATAGTTTATGAAGCAGGACAATCAGCACCTATAATTCATAGGATAGTGAAGATAAATGAAGATGGTACCTACCAAACAAAAGGAGACCATAATGCAGGGCAGAATCCTTACGAGTATTCTGTTAAGAAGGAGCAGATATACGGAAGAGTAATCTTTATTATACCAAAATTAGGATATTTTAAAGTATTTTCAAGCATGTTTGGGGTGTAAAATGCTCAGGTTTTGTCCAAAGGATGGAACTTTACTGAGTGTAAAAAAGATAGGAAAGAAGAGGGTGCTTTATTGCAAGAAGTGTAAAAGAACTTTTAAAGGGGAGAGACTGAGTTTAAAAGAAAGTATAAGGGAAGAGAAGAAGGAAGTAGTAGTAATGTCGAAGGACGAAGGAGTTTCTGAGCTACCAACTACAACAGTGATGTGTCCTAAGTGTGGCAACATGGAAGCTTACTGGTGGATGCAGCAAACACGTGGTGCAGACGAACCACCAACAACGTTCTATAAATGCAAGAAGTGTGGCTACAGCTGGAGGGTTTATGGCTAAGAATTTAAAAATCCTCAAATAATTTATTTTATGCCAGTTCACTATGTACCGAGGAAGTTGGAAGAGATAAGAGAAAGAGATACTTTCATATCTGTTATTGGGAGAGTAGAAGCAGCAACGGATAACTTTTTCATCTTATCGGACGGCAAAAGCAAGCTAGAAATGTTTTCTGAAGAAAGCGTGGAAGAAAATAAGCTTGTAAGAGTTTTTTGTTCGAGAATAGAAGGTGGATGGAAAGCTGATTTGGTCCAAGACTTAAGCGGTTTAGATTTAGAACTTTTCAAGCGTTCTGAAGAAATTTACAGAAGAGCAACAGAAAAATCAATAAATACTTAAAAATAAGTTATATTAAGGGGTAAAGATGTTCAAAGCAACTATTAAAAAGCCAAGCATCCTAACAGATTCGATTTCTACCATAGCCGAACTGATAGACGAGGGAATATTTAAAATAACAAATAAAGGAATAAGTCTTATAGCTGCTGATAGGGCGATGGTTGCTGTTGTCGACTTTTTCATATCTTCTGATGCTTTTGAAAGTTATGAGCTGGATAAAGAGCAGAACATAGGAATAAACATAAGCAACTTACTCTCTGTTTTGAAAAGGGCAGGGAGTGGTGATAAAGTAACGATATTGTTGCAGGACAACAAGCTAGAAGTGTTGATAGAAGGTAAGGGTAAGAGGAGGTTTGTCATACCACTTTTAGATATAGCTCCAGAAGAAGTGCCACCAGTAGATCAGCTAGAGTTTACTTCACAAGTCAGCTTAAGACCTGAAGTCTTACAGTCTGGTGTAGAGGATGCGGAAATAGTTTCAGATTCTGTTTTGATTGAAACATCTCCAAACTCTTTCTCCATGCTTGCAGAAGGAGACATCAGCAGGACTGAACTAGAGCTTAAGAGTGGTGACGAATCTCTTATAGAAATTAAAACGAGCGGTTCTGTCAAGGCTAGGTATCCACTAGACTACCTAAAGAAAATGATGAAAGCAGCTAGGTTTTCTGATGTAGTGCGCATAAAGTATGCTCAAGATTATCCGATGAAGATGGAGTTTGAAACAAGTGATAAAAAGGTTTCTCTTTCTTTTGTTCTAGCTCCAAGAGTTTCAGAAGAATAAAACTATTCCTTTTTCTCTTCTTGAGTTTTGTTCTTGTTCCAATTTTTCTTAGTTTCGCATTTTGGATTGAGGCACATCCTGAAAGGTCTTTTACCCTTACGCAAGACTTGAACTATAGGGGTGCCACATTTTTCGCAAACTTTTCCTATTGCTTGTATCCTTGAATTGTGCGGCAACGGATAGCTAGTCTTGCACTTAGGATAATTCCTACAACCAACGAAGAAAAGTCCTGTGTTTCTAGACCTGATTATTCTCAGCTCAGAGCCACAGTTAGGGCATGTTCCAATTCTTCTTTCCTCTTCCCTTGCTCCTTGCAAACCTTCAAATAGTTTCTTTCCTATCTTCTTTTCGTTTGCTTTAAACTCTTTAAGTATTTCTTCCAAAGTTTGCTTTGCTTCTTCAACAACTTCATGCCTCTTTTTCTTTCCGTTGTAAACATCATCCATCTCTTTTTCAAACTTTCTAGTCAGTTCCTCGGACAAAATTTTTGGAGCGTATTCTTTCAAAGCTTTAGCTACTGCTTCGCCAAGCTTAGTGACTTGTATAGACTTGCCTATGATGTATCTTCTGTCATAGAGTGTTTGCAGAATCTCCGCTCTACTAGCTTTTGTTCCAAGGTTTCTTTTCTCTAGCTCTTTTATTATCGAACCTTGAGAGTAGCGGGCAGGAGGTTGAGTTTCTTTGGCTAGTTGTTCGACTTTGGAAATTTCAAGCACTTCTCCAACCTTTAGCTCAGGTAGAATTATTTCTTCTCTTGCAAGATAAGGCTCGTAGTACTTTGTCCATCCAGGTTCTATAGTTCTTTTCCCAACTATTACAAATTTATGTCCGTTTACATCTAGAGTTACAGTATTGGTTTCGCGCATTGCATCTTTTCCAAAAACAGCCAAGAATCTTCTTACTATCAGGTCGTAGAGCTTCCTTTGTTGTGGTGTAAGCTTTTTCAGGTCAGGCACCTCCCACGTGGGATATACAGCAGGATGGGCAGGATCTTCCTTCGGTCCTTGATTTGGGATTAATTTTCCGCTCTTTAGAAGTTCTTCTACAAGAGGAGCGTATGTTTTAATAGAGCTTAGAGCCTTTAGTATTTTTTCATATCCTATGCTTGGTGGTAACTTTTGACTTGCTGATCTTGGATAAGAAATTATACCTGCCTGATACAAACTTTCAGCTATGCTTAGAGTTTGTGTAGGAGAAAACTTAAATTGGGCATAAGCTTCTGCCTGTAAGTCTGTAGTGTTGAAAGGTACTGGAGGTGCTTGTTTATACTTTTTCTTAGTTATGTTTTCTATAACTGCCTTTTTTCCTTTACACTCACTTACAACTTTGTCTGCTTCCTCTTTTTTCCAAACTTTACCCTTCTTATAAGCAGCTATAAACTCTTTATTGTCTAACTTAACATGGAGTTGAATTTCCCAGAATGGTGTAGGCTTGAACTTTCTTATTTCAAGCTCTCTTTCCAAAAGTATTGCAAGAGTAGGTCCCTGAACCCTTCCTGTAGAAAGGATGGAAAAACCTTTCCCTTGATAGTTCTTAAGAGCAAGTGTTAAAGCTCTACTTAGGTTTATGCCCCAAAGCCAGTCTAGCTCATGCCTCGTTAAACCAGCTTCTATCTGTTGAAAGTCTAGGTGAGGTTGTATGTTTTCGTACGATTCTACAAGCTCTTCCTTGGTTAAAGTGGAGAATTTCATTCTTTTACCGTCTTTAACACCTGCAAGAAACCTGAGTATGTTGAAGCCTATTACACTACCTTCTAAGTCATAATCCGTAGCAACAATAAACTCTGAGCCATTCTTAATCATGGAGGCAACGACGTTAAAATACTTTTTAGAGAATTCTGCATCCTTTCTTACTTCGAAGCTAGGCTTCCACTCGCATTCAAAAATAGGATATACCCAACCATTACCTCTGTTTCTTGGTGCCAGGTTGAACAAATGCCCGACAGCACAAACTACTAAATGCTTCTTACCGTTTCTCTCAAACTCGTAATAAGTAACTTTATTCTCATCAGTATGCACTTTCAAGCTTTTGTTTTCAGCAAGAGCTTCTGCTATTCTTCTAGAGGCGTCCGGTTTTTCAGTTATTATTACAACTGTCATAGTAAATTCTATTATTTGTAAAAAAGTATTAAAAAATGACTTTATTCTAGGACTATTGGAGAAACTTTTGTAAGCTCTTTTACTATCTTCTCTAGTGCTGAAATTTTATCTTCAAGGTAGACATTTCTACTCATAAGCTCGTTCAACCTCTCTTCAGGAAAGACCTGCATTTCTTTCATTTCTTGTAGAGCTGTTTTCATGCTTTCTATCTCCTTTTTGTTACTCTCTTCTACTGTTGTTATTCTGCTTGCTAATTCTTCTACTTGCTTCCTCAAACTTTCAGAACCTAAAAGTCTTTCGTTGACTTTCGATTCTACAATTTCGCTAACTTCATTTTTAGTCTGGGTCAAGAGGTCTTGCACCTCTTTCAGCACACCTTCTGTGTGAGCTAGAATCTTTTCAGTTAGGTATATCCTGTTTTCTTCCTGTCTTTTTCTCAGCTCAAAAATCTTAGCATTAATGCTTTCGAATTCTTTACTCAACTTATCCATCCATACTTTTATGTTTCCTAGTTCATTTTCTATCGTGCTAACTTTACCAATTTTCCTTTCAAGGTTAGATTGGAGTGCGTCGAATCTTGCTACTAGTTCGCGTGTTTCTTCAATTTTTCTTGCAATTTCGTTCGACAAAATACCAATTTTCTTCACGTTTTCTAGGCCTAGGGCTGGCTGTAGCTCTTTTAAGCTTGCCCTTAAAACTTCTATACTTTTTTCTATGTTGTCTATTCTGGACTCGTTCTTCAAAACCATGTTCTGAATTTCAAGAATTTCCTTTATGCTCTTACTGATAACACCTTCTGCTAGCTTTTTCTCCACACTTTCTTTCAATTCCTTAAAGTCAGTAGTGCTAATCTGTTTTCTGAGAAGGGATAAATCCTCCTCAATGCTTTCTACTCTTTGGCTCAATCTAGCCAAATCTTCAGCCTTAACCCTTTTCAATTCTTCCAGCTTTTCATGACTAACCGATGTTAAGATGTTCTCAATGTTTTTAACTCTGTCTCTCAGGTCTACAAGCTCAGAAGAACTTTCCATCATTTTCTTGATTTCTAACGTGAGCGCATTCTCAACCATCACCAAATCTTCCAAATCTTCTAACCTTTTTTTCAACTCTTCTAGACCAGCTTTTTCAAGACTCTTCTCAACAGATTTTATCCTTTCTTCTAGCTCGCTTACTTTCTTCTCTAAATGCAGAACGTCGATCCTAGAATCCTTGCCAGGCAAAAACCCACCTAATGATATATTTGTGTTAGTACAAGGTTATTTTTTTCGTTCCAAAGCCAAAGACCCCAGATAAGGACGACAGCCAGAATTAATCCTTCTCTCCACAATAAAGTGTGAACGATTTCAAAGTAGTTTAGACCATACCTCAAAGCCACGAGAATAGTAGTAAGTATGCGAAAAAAGTTAATGAAGAATATTGTTGGGATTGCTATTCCTATGAACTTTAGCTTTTTTCTCAAGCTTTTGACTGGTGTGGCTATGGCAAGTGCTACCAGAGCATACATGCTTTTCCAGCCAGTAGAGTCCCAGGAGACTTCAATAGAATAAAACTGGTTTTTGTCAGCAGTTATTATCACCGAATCTTTTTGGATAGCAGGATAACCGAGTAGTATTAGTGAGTTCTTGGTTAAACCAGCAAGAAAATTTTGTAAGGGTGGGAAAGAAAAGTTAAAATAAATTACAATGTACATAGGTATTGCTAGTAAGTTAAATTTTATTAAAAAGAGAAGAATGGTTAGTAGTTTTCTTTCCTTTTTCTGTAGCTTTCTAGCCATTTTATCAGTCCAGACTTTCTAACTTCTGCAAGAAGACTTTCAAGCTTATCTTCTTTAACACATTTCACACCCTCAACATCTTGAACAAATTCTTTTTCTAACTTTATTACTGGAAATTCTAGGTTGGCAATGTTAATCTCTTCCTCACTTTCTGTTACAAGAGCTCTTATACCGAAATTGTTTAACACGTTAGCATTGCTAAGAGAGTTGCAATATACTACTCTGTTTTCCAGGCCTAAAAGCTTGTCCAGCTTTTCCAGTTCTAAACTATTTATGCTTTCTAGCTCAACAAGAGGTTCAAACTTTTTCATTCTTATCCTTTCAAACTTTTTTAAGAGGTTGTTAGCTCTTTTCAATTCTTCCAATTCTTTTTTACACTTTTCCACCTCTTCTAGGTTAAGTTTAATTTTCTTGTAAGTCAAAAGTTCAGCTTTTCTTTTTGAGAGAACACGAGTAAGAATTTCTAATTCCTTTTTTGCTTCCTCGAGTTTTCTTTCCTTTTCTTCTAAAACCTTTTCTATTTTTTCTTTAGGCTTTTCTATTTTTTCTTCAGGTTGCTCTCTTTTTCTTGTCATCTCTTCAACAATGCTTTCAACGTTTTCTTTACCTTCTTTCAACAGCTTTTTAACTACTTCTTCAAAAAGCTCAGAAGCACCTTTCTTAGAAAGAAGATGGCTTACTCTTGCAAAGAAACTTCTATACTTTTTCCATGCTTTTACACAAGCAGCTAGTGCATCTACTTCATGCTCGTTGCTAGCTTTATGGACAAAAGTTTTAACGAGTTCTTGTTTTTCGAGCACAGAAAACGATATTTCTGGATAGAAAATTTTACAGCCAAAGGAGCTCGCCAATTTTTCTACACTCTTTGGTGGGGGGTTCACGTCTGTAGCAATTATAATTGGTCTGCCAAAATTTAAAATAGTCTTCACAACCTCTTCTCTTTTCCAATCTCTTTTGCTGTGAAGGTAAAGTAGTTTGCCGTTAATATCTACTATAGCTATACCTGTGGTTGTTCCAGGATCAATTCCTACTATGATGTTCTTAATCAAGAATCACCACTATATTTTTCAGTTAAAACTTTTCTTATTTTTGATGCAAGCTTTTCTCCTATTCCCTTAACTTTTCTTAAATCTTCTTCTTTAGCATTAAAAACTTTTTCCACACTTCCAAAATGTTGTAGAAGCCTTTTAGAGAGTATGCTGCTTACACCAGGAATGCTTGCAACTATCCTTTCCTGCAAGAGCTTTAAATCTTTTGGCTTCTTCTTCACTTTAAATCCAACTTCTTTTTTGTTTTCTTCCTGCTCTTTTTTGGCAATCCAATAGATACTTCTTGCTGTATCGTACGGATTTCTTGTACTTATCAAGCTTATACCAAAATCTACTATCAGAGTAGCGATGGCAGCTTTCAAGGCATTTTCACTTATTTTTCTGTTTGAGTAACCTTCTATCAGAATTAAAGGTCTTTCAAAATTTTCTTTCAAAAGCTTAGCTTGTTCAAAAATTCTACCGTCTATAATAGAAGATACAAAGTCTGAATGAGTTTTTCTTTCTATGGCTATTCTCTTTTCAGAGCAAATGAAATCTCCTACTTCTAGCTTCATCTCGTTCACGACAACATTCATGCTATTTAGGCATTGGATGACGTCCTTTTCTCTGTAATCAGCAATTACTACGATTTTCGAAGGTTTTAGAATCTTTTGTGTTTCCATCATTTTAACCAGTCTATCAAAGTCCTTTCCCTTTTCACACCATTTTCTTTCATCTTGTACAGTATTTTTTTCATCTTCTTTTCTTTTCTAAAGGCTGCCCAGTAGTATGCTTCATCTTTTGTACCTTTTGTAATTAAAAATATTATTTTGCCAGCTTTGTGTCTGCCTACTCTACCTTTTCTTTGGAGTGCGCGAATTTCGGAAGGAACAGGCTCGTAGAAGACTGCAAAATCTGCATAATAGTCTAGGCCTTCTTCGCCTATGCTACTTGCTGCTAGAACATTAAACTTTCTTTCTTGAAATTTTTTTAGAGTTTCTATTTGCTGTTGCTGACTCATTCCTTTACCTTCTTTTAGAGCTTGACCTATGAGGATAGAACTTTTTATACCATTTTTTATCAGAACCTCGTTTATTTTTTCCACAGTAGAGCGGTAGTTGGCAAAAATTATGATTCCAGAGTTTGGATTTTCTCTCAGTATATCTTTAACTATAAAAACGACCTTTTCTAGCTTGGGGTGTTCAGTTTTATGCTTTAAGCTTTCTACAATTCTAAAAGCTTCTCTTATTCTTGGGTCACTAGCTAACTTTCTGTCAGTCTTCTTTCTACTTCTAAAAACCTTTTTTAAGAATTCGTAGAGGAATAGCATTCCTTGAGTTTCCAAAAGCTCTATAGCATGCTCAATTTTTACTGCCCCTGCTACATGGAGTATAGGCCAATAAGCCTGCTTCCCTCCACGCATGTAGCTAGAAATCACTTCCTTTTGCAAGTCTAACAACATCTTTTTAGTTGGTCTGGAAGTAGAAGTATACTTGTGCTCTTTCAGCCATGCAAGCTCTTCATTCAATACTTCCTCTAGCAAAGCTTTTACCTTTTTGAATTCTTCAGGCAATTCTACGTAGATAAACTCCCTTTCTACAGGCATTATATACTTTTGTAAGTCTTCGTCCGATTCTGTCCTTATTTCTACTGCTTTGATGAAAAGGTTATCGCATATTTCTCTAATTCTTTCCGGAGTTCCGCCGGGCGAGGCTGTTAGTCCAAGTATTAATGGGTACTTTGACTGAAGCATGTACTTTTTTGCTATGTAAGGGTAAGCATACCTCTTCACTGCTCGATGAACTTCATCAAGAACAACAAGGGAAAAATTTTCTAAGCTCAATCTTCCGTTTTCCAAGTCGTACTGGATACATTGAGGAGTAGCAGCTATTACCCTTGCTTTTTCGTACATTTCCTTTCTTTTTTCTGGGCTTACTCTCCCTGTTACCAACACTATCTCTTCAGGATTTATCCTCGTAAAATTTTCAAAAGTTTTTTTATGCTGAGCAGATAAGGGGCGAGTAGGACTAGCTATAAGAATTTTGGTATCTGGATAATTTTGCAGTCTTTTAACCCCTACTAAAAGCGAAATGATAGTTTTTCCTGTGCCAGTTGGTAGAACAACAAGAGTATTTTTTGTGCTTGCTGTTTCAGCTATTTTAAGCTGATATTCTCTTGGTTGTATCAAATCTGTTCTTAAAAGTTCCATACAACTCTCAATTCCAATTGCTACTATTTAAATTTTTGTTTAGAAGATGAATTTTTCTTCTAGAATTCTTGCCGAACCTCCTACAGACTTTATCAGAAGAGCTACTTTTATCAAGTCAGAAAGATTTTCATGCTTCCAGACTGAAAATTGTATCATTTCAGCGTTCATCCTACGCAAGCTCAAGTTTACACGTTTTCTTTCTAAAGCTAAATCTCTTGGTATGTCAAAGGTTAGAATAAAACTCATTTTTATCGTGTTGTTTATTTTTCACACGTGTGAAATATAAACTTTTCGGTAGTTCACTTCCAGTTAAAAGAACCTAAGAATCTTAACTTACTAAACTCCCGCCAAAATCGAAC
>CAYYVK010000008.1:0-25424 GCA_964475145.1 uncultured archaeon | reverse complement strand
TAGATGCGCCAGCCGGGATTTGAACCCGGGTCGCAAGCTTGGAAGGCTCGCGTCCTACCAGGCTAGACTACTGGCGCATAACTTTATAAATAATTAATAGATTATTAGAGGTTAATTTATGACTACTGAAAAGATTATCAAGAAAAAAATAAAAGAATTGAAAGAGAAGTTTCCTTCCTTACCAGAAAGTGTGGAGCACGAGCTTATTCCTCTGTCAGGAGAAGAAGTTAAACCGATAACAACAAAAAAGAAAAAGAATTAAACCATTTTATGAAAGTATTGCCTAGAAGTTTTTACGAGAGGGATACAGCTCTTGTAGCAAAGGAACTTCTTGGAAAAATTCTTGTAAGAAAGTTGAGCAAGAGGAAGCTAAGTGGAATTATCGTCGAAACAGAAGCTTATTATGGTAAAGAAGATCCTGCCTCTCGTGCGTTTAGTGGAAGACCAAAATACTGTGCTAAGCTTTTGTATGATATGCCAGGCAAAGCTCTAGTGTATAATGTACATAACAATTGGCTGTTCAACGTCGTTGCTCATGAGAAAGGAAAAGTTGGTGCTGTGCTAATAAGAGCAATAGAACCTTTGGAAGGGCTTGAAGAAATGAAAAAGAATAGGAATAAAGAAAACGTTTATGAGCTTACTAGTGGGCCTGGCAAACTGAGTAAAGCTTTAAGAATAACAAAGAAGCTGAATGGAATTTTTGTAACTAATAAAAGAAGTGAAGTTATAATTGTAGACAATAAGCTTAATTTTATTTTGGGGAAGAGTAAAAGGATAGGTGTGACGAAAGATTTGCCTATTGAGTTAAGATTTTTCATTAAAGATAATCCGTTTGTTTCTAAATTTTTTGTAATACGTATTACATAAACAAAATTAGTTATAACCTAACCTTCCAAGTAAATCCCAGGCTTCCCATACTTTGCCTTCTTCCCTCTATTTTCTGGGTCATACCTGCTTTCGTCTGAAGCCAAAAAAACTTTAGTCTTTTCAAAGCCGAAGCTTCTGCATATGAACTCTTCAGCCTCTTTAAAATACTCCAATTCATCTGGCGAGACTACATACAAATAACAGTTCTTCTTTTTTCCAGCAAGCTTTAAAACATGCCTCAAATCTTCTAAAGTTTTCTTCAGAATTTCTTCTAACTCTAAAACTTTTTCGTCTACTTTATCTTCCTCGTAATTTGGCCAAGATTCTGTAGCAACAAAGCTCGTATTACCAAGCTTCTCCCAGAGCTCTTCGCAAATATGGGGTAAAACAGGTGTAAGAAGTTTTATTGTTTTTGTGAGAACCTCTTTCAACACTTCCTTGTTACAATTTTCTATTCCACCAAATCTTTCCACGTACGACCTTAAATCGTTCGTGCAGTCAAAAAAAGCTGACTTGACAGCACTCCTGAACTTTAGCTCCTCGTAGCTTTCTGTAGTTTCTTTTATGTGCTTTTGCATCGCGCTTAAGATGAAAGAATCTACTTTCATAAAATCTTTCCTTTTTGCTTTGTCTAAGCTTTCAACAAGCTTTTCCAAAAACTTTATGCGTGTTGCATAGCTAGCAACACTTTCGTCCCGCCAGTCAGCATCGTCCATTCCCTCGTTAGATGCAATCAAATTTATCCTTACTAAATCAGAGCCAAGCGAAGAAACCAAATCTCTCAGAGGAATTATGTTGCCCTTACTTTTGCTCATCTTTGTACCTTTAGCCTTAACATAACCATTCACGCTAATAGCTCTTGGCCAGTATTTTTCATCGTCCCAAACTGCAACATGATGGAAAATGTAGAAGGTTAAGTGATGAGGGACCAAATCTTTTCCAGAATTTCTCAAGTCAACCGGATAAAAGTACTCAAACTCTTTCCTCATCTCTTCTATTGTTTCCTGGTCTAGCCCAGATTTTTTACTAACGTCTTTCAAATGCCCTTTTCCCAGAAACACATAGTCAAAAACTTCATCGGTTAAATTCTCCGCTTTTATCCCTTTTTCGTTTATTATTCTTGCTATAGTGTAGTAAGCCATGTAGATTGTGCTGTCTGATAGAGTCTCGACAAGCCATTCTTTATCCCATGGCAAAGGAGTTCCCAACCCTTTTTTTCTTGTGCACGCTTTATCCTTAAGCCATTCAACTACACTTTTAAATTGTTCTCTTACTTCCTCTGGATAAAACTTCATCTTCTTCATGCATTCTCTCACCTTTTCTTTCCAATTCTCGTCTGAATACTTCAAAAACCATTGATTCTCTAAAATCTTAACATGTGTCTTTGTGCCACACCTACACACAACCTTTCCAGTAGTTTCCCATATAATGTCAGCAATCCCTTCTTCCAAGAATTCTTTCCTCAGCCTTTCCTTGCATTCAGAAACTTTTAGGCCAGAATATTCGCTACAATTCTCTTTCAAAATACCCTGATGAAATTCTTTCTTGTACACAATGTTAGTTGCTTCGTCCAGCTTTTCTTTCTCTTTCTGGCTTTTTATCTTAAGTTTTTCACACACTTCTATAGCAGGATGTTCACCAAAACCAGGCGTACTAATTATAGTTATAGGCTTAATTCTTTCTACAACTTCCCCAATTCCATACTCGTCTAAAATCTTCCTATCTTCTTTCAAATCTTTCAATCCAATCCAATCATAAGGTGCGTGAGAAGGAACAGACATTACAACACCAGTAGCAACTTCTGGATCCACAAAGCTTGCTGGCAGAACAATTATTTTTTCTTTTGTCTTTGGATTTTCCACATACTTACCAACAAGCTCTTTGCCTAAAACCTTACCCAATTCTTCTACTTGCTTCAGCTGATCTCTCAATTTTTTACTAGCTTCTTCGCTAACTATCCAAACCTCAGAATCAACTCTAACTTTTAGGTATTCTACTCCAGGATTTACCCATATGTTTGTCGTACCAAAAACTGTTTCAGGCCTTAAAGTACCGCATGGCAAAACTTCTCCAGAATCCAGCTTAAACTTAATAAGCATATACTCTATAGGACTTTCTCCCTCACCAACCAACCTATCGTGATCTCCTGTCGGGCTTTGACAGTTAGGGCACCAGACTACTGGGTGAGTTGCTTGAACTACATATCCCTTTTTTCTTAACGTGTTGTACTGCCACTCTATAAACTTAGAGTAAGTAGGAGTAATTGCAGTAGCAAAGGTTCTTCTCCAGTCTATAGAAAATCCAGCAAGCTTCAAATCTTCTATCCATCTTTTCATCCAGAATTTCACTGTAAATTCAGGTCCATACGCTATAAAGTTTTTTATGTCCTCCTCTGTAGCACCATAAAGCTTGAAAGTTTCTTCTTGAACTTTATCGCCTTTCTTCAGCCTTTCTATAGCACCTACAACAGACTCGCCAGTTGCATGAAAGCCTTGAGGATAAAGCACGTTAAAACCTTGCATTCTCTTGAACCTTGCATAGCTATCAACTCTAAAAGCAGTAAAAGCTGCTCCTATGTGCACGCTACCATTCAAGTATGGGTAGGGAAAAGTAACAAAAAACTTTGGTCTTTGGTCTACGTTCGCCTCGAAGATTTTAGCCTTCTCCCACCTTTCTTGCCATTTTCTCTCTATCTCTCTAAAATTTTCCATAAACCCATATTGAACTTCTAAAAATAAGAAAATATTTATCGTCGAACAATTAATTAATATGGCTTTAATAGGTGTAATTTCTGGTAAAGGTGGGGTTGGAAAAACTACACTAGTAGCGAACTTAGCTTCTTCTCTAACAGGGTTAGGTTATGATGTTACAGTAGTGGATGCAAACCTTACAACTCCGCACCTTGGCTTGCAAATAGGTTTATCCCTAGCACCAATAACTTTACACGATGTACTAAAAGGAAAAGAAGATGTTTTCAAAGCAGTCTGCTACCATCCTTTTGGGTTCAAGTTTATTGCTGGAGGTCTTTCCTTAGAGAGTTTGAGTGGTGTAGACGTTGACAAGCTAGTAGATGTAGTAAATACCCTTTCCAGAAGTTCTGACTTTACATTTTTGGATTCTGCTCCTGGATTTGGCAAGGAAGCTACTACTGCCTTGCAAGCTGTAGAAGAAGTTTTAATAGTAACAAACCCTGAGCTACAGGCAGTGGTAGATGCGCTCAAAGCTAAAAAGTTGGCGGAAAGTTTGAACAAAAAAGTTCTTGGTGTGGTATTAAATAGAGTTAAGAAATCCTCTTATCAGATGAAGAAAGATGAAGTGGAAAAGATGCTTGAATGTCCTGTTCTAGCGCAAATACCTGAAGATGAAAACGTGCCAAGAGCTATTGCCCTAAAACTTCCTGTAGTAGAATTTTCTCCGAACTCGCCTGCTGCAACAGAAATACTTAAACTCTCTTATTATCTTGCTGGAAAAAGTTTTGTGAGTTATTCAAAGTTTGGTCTTTTAGGCAGATTTATAGATTGGCTAAGAAAATAAGTTTTCTAGCTCAACTTCAAGAGCAACAACAGGCATTTCCAAATTCCAATTCTCTAAGACTTTAGGGTTTATTTCACCGAAATATCCAACTTCTTTTCCTTTTATTAATATCTCGCATGCTCTTCCATCAATAAAACTTGGATGCTCCAGCATCTTTAAGCTGTAACGTATTCCCAAACTAGCCAAGAATTTTTCTGCTACAGACTTTATCTCTGCAAATCCTGCTGTGCTATGGCTTATAACTATGCATAATTTTCTAACAGTCTTGCTCATGGTTTCTCCTTCTGCAGGCAGCACAACATCTCCAACTTCAAACAATTTTTGTGGGTATTCTACATGCTTGTTCGTGCTAAGTACTTTCATCAAAGATGGTAAGAGCCAAACTCTTAAGCATGTGTACTCTTGCGAGACTGGGTTTGCTACTTCTATAACGTCTGACCTTTTAATTTCCATTTTATCAAACTGGTCTTGCTGATTTGTAAACACTGGCCTTATTACTTCCTGCAGACCAAAACCGACCATCAAGCTTCTTATCCTATCGGAAAACTTCTCTAGTTCGTCAAGCTTGCCTATACTTTCTACTCTTGGATTTACTAGTTCAAACTTGTTGTAACCGTATGCAATTGCCACATCCTCTACAACGTCTACAGGATGGAGTATATCCAACCTATAAGATGGAACTATTACTTCTAGCTTGTCCTTGTAATCTATTGCCTCGTAGCCCATCTTTCTAAGAAGTCTTACCATTTCCTTCCCTTCCAGCCTTAAACCCAAAAGATTGTTGATCAGCTCTTTAGAAACTTCGATTACTCTTTCGTTCAAGTCTGGAGTTGTTTCCACCTTTTTCTTGTACTTTATCCTTACCGATTCGAGTTTGTATCCTCTTTCAGCCAAGTTTGTGACCAAAATGTTTAGAGCTTGGGCAACTGCTAATCTATCTGTTCCAGTAACGTCTATAAACAAGTTTTTAGTTTTTTCTGTCACTCTTGTCCTTTCCGAGTTTATTATTGGCGGAAAACTAAAGATGGAAATTGTGTCTACGAAAGCAGGCCAAAGCTTGCTAGACTGGATAATAGGTCCATACTCTTTTCCTTTTTCCGTCTTTTCTAGAACTTCCTTCAAACTCATCTCTTCTGAATGCCCTAATGGGATAATCTTTTCTTCCTTTGAAACACCAACATACTTTATCGGAGGTTTTATCTTATCAAAATCGTGCACACCTATAGCTACTTTTCTTCTCTTTCTTCCTACTGTTTCGTGCAAAACCTCTTGAACGTTCATCAAGCTCTTTATCAAATTATCTTCTAACCTAACACCCTTAACAACTGCACAACCTATATAAGGCCTGACAGGAACTGAATCTGCTGTCACAGTCAAGCCAGACTTGCCTACCTTGTACTTTGTCAGTCCAGGCTTCAAACCTACGTACTGCCTTATCGCTCTTGCTAGACCTTCTATTCCAAACAAGTCTATCCTATCAGCGCAATGTTCTAAAACAACCTCCTTTTCTGTTATCTTTTCAACACTAGGCTTTATGCTTTCTATGATTTCTCTCAACTCTTCATCCTTAAACTCTTTCCCTACCAGCTTCAGCAAGTCCTTTTTATCGTAAGCTATAGTTGGCATTTCTCACACCAAAAACTTTTTAGCCAAGAGTTCTAGCTTATCCGTGTACAAATCTCTTATGTCGTTCAGCCCAGCTCTTACTAATGCCAATCTCCCTAGCCCAATTCCCCATGCAAGAACTGGGACTTCTACACCAAGAGGCAGAGTAACTTCTGGTCTAAAAATTCCTGCACCGCCAAGCTCTACCCAACCGTTCATGTATCCTTGCAGCTCTACGCTAGGCTCTGTAAAAGGAAAGTAGCTTGGTCTAAACCTAACCTTTTCTACACCTGCGGAAGAAGCTATTTCTTTCAAGTACCAAAGTAGATGCTTGAAATTCAAGCCTTCTCCTACAACAATTCCCTCGCACTGTTCAAACTCTATATAATGCTTCGCATCTATAACATCTGGCCTGAAGCATTTAGCTATCGAAAACATCTTGAAAGGTATATCCTCCTTCCTTAGCTTGCTGAGGATACGAGCTGAGAGGGCAGTTCCATGGCTTCTTAAAATAAGTCTTTTTGCAAGTTCTGGATCCCAAAAACCCCATCCTGAGCTTCCTGTAACCCATCCATTCTCATGAGTTTTTCTTACCCTTTCCAAGAGCTCTTTGTCCAAAACTTTACCTCTCTCTGGTTTTTTGAGGAAGAAAACCTCATGAATACTTCTACTTGGATGGTCTGAAGGTAAGAAAAGTGCATCGCAGTTCCAGAAGTTTAGCTCTACCAAAGGGCCACGAACCTCAACAAAACCCATGCCTATTAGCCTTTCTCTCACTTCGTCTATAAACTGTTTGTAGAAGTGTAGCTTACCAAAACTCAACTTTTGTCCAGGCGTCTCTGTGCTATAAGGCTTAAACTTAACTTTCTTCCATATCCCAGTCTTTATGAGTTCTGGCGTAAGGTTTGTTACTTCTTTTCCTATAAGCTTGTCTACATCACCCTTAACAACTTTTTCAACCAAGTTTCTCTGTATCAGAATTTTCAAAATCTCTTCCTCAACCTCTTCTCCTGCTTCTACCCTTTTCAAAGCTTCTTCTTCAGGAAAACCTTCTGGCTCTCTAACAAGCACTAGTTCGTCAAACTTCAGCTCTACCAAACCCTTCTTCTTTGCCCACTGTAAAGCTATGTCAAAATTTTCTACGCGCTTTTCTGCTTCTTTTAGCGTTATTCTACTTGTCCTTTTCAATAGCTCTACAAGCCTTCTTTCTGGTAAGCCTTTTCTCAAGTACTTTCTTCCTTCTTCTGTCAGAACGAACATTGCCATAATCTATAATTTTTAGTTAAGAAATAAATTTGGCTATCTTACAGGAGGATATTTAGGTTGCTTGTTTAGGAGCTTGAAGGAGAAGTATCCCAGAGGCCATGCCTTGAGTTGTTTGAATACTTTCCACCTTTTTATACGTCTGGAAGATGTAATAGCAAAAGTATCTTTAATATATTCTACATCACCAAGCTTCTTAAGCCTTGAGCCTAAGTCTATATCCTCACCAACATGAAGCCTTTCGTCAAATCCTCCCACCTGGAAGAAGGCTTCCCTTTTGCATCCAAAACACACTGCATAAACTGGGTGAAGTCTAAGCTTTGTAAGCAAGTAGTAAACCCAACTAGCAGTAAAGTAGAAAATGTTATCCACAAGATCGTCACATATTATAGGGACTACAACCCCAACTACACTCTTTTTCCTCAAGTGCTTTACTACCTTGGTTATTACGTTAGGTAAGAGTATCGTGTCAGCATCCACAAAAATCAGCAGATTTCCTTTGGAAATTTTAGCACCAATGTTTCTTCCGACCGAAACTCCTCTCTTCTTTGTAATAACCACTTTATCAGCGAATTTTTTTGCTATCTCAACAGTTCTATCCCTACTGTTTGAATCTACTACAATAATTTCATACTTACCTTTGTAATCTTGATTTTTTATTGAGCGTAAAGTTGCTTCTATGTATTTTTCTTCTTTGTAAGTTGGGATTATCACAGATACGAGAGGATTCTTCATACAAAAACCTTCTCCCACATTTGTTTAGCTAGTTTACCTTCGTACATAAACTCTTTCACCTTATCTTTAACACTTTCTCTTTTCTCTCTATGAGCTTCCAAGAAAGCTACCAACTTTTCTATTAGCATGTCCTTCAACTCTCCAGTCAAAAGCTTTCCACTTCTATAATCTTCCTCTATCTTCTTTATCTTTTGGTCGTTTTCTTCAAAAATTATTTTCAGCCACTGGAAGCTTACATCTACATCAGGATTTCCACCAAGCTTTCTGTGTAGCTCTACTGTTGGTTGGCCACCTGAAAAAGCATACTTATAGATTTTTGTTCTAACTTCCTTCTCGCTGTCACTCAAGTATACAGCAGTAGAAGGTTCGGAAGCACTCATCTTTCCTTCTGGTCCTGTTAGAGGCGGTAAGAACTTGCTGTGGATTTGGGCAGTCTTATAATATCCAAGCTCCTCTGCCAAGTCTCTCTGGATACGCCAGTAAGGTGCTTGATCTATTGCAGCAGGAATTAAACATCTTTTCTTCTCGAAAAAAGTTGGAATTAGTTGTAAGGTTGGAAAGAAGATGAACCCTATGTTTGTCTGGTTGGTAAAGCCGAATACTGCTTTTGCTACAGAAAAGTTTATTTTCTTCGCAACCCTAAGTGCTAAAGGATAGATGTTTTTTATGTATTCTGTATTCTTGAAAATGAAAGTGCTGTCCGGATCAAAGCCTACAGCAATTATGTCTAGTATGTTTTCAACACACCATCTCTTCACATCATCTAGAGACAAACTCCTTTTAGGCTCTAAAAACTTTTCATCGTCTGTTAGCTGGATGTATACATTAACCTTGAACTTTTCTTGCAACCATTTTGTGAAAATGAAAGGAAGCAAATGCCCTATGTGCATTGGGCCAGATGGTCCTCTTCCAGTATAAAGGAAAAATCCTTTTCCTTCCTTAAAATCTTTTAAAACTTTTCCCAAGTCTATGTGAGCAAAGAAATAACCCCTCCTTAAAAAAGTATGGAGCTCTCCTGTAAATTTCATCATTTCTTTCAACAGCCTTTCAGAAATTGGCTCAGCACCAAACTGGTTGATTAACTTTTGATAGTCTATCTTCCCTCTAACTTCCCATGGAGTAACTACAAACTTTTCCGGCATATTTTAATATTTAATAAAAGGAGATATATACAATATGGCTACGTGGAAGTTTGTGATAAACGACCCAGAAACAAAGAAAAGTTATCAGGTTGAAATAGACCAAACCAAAGCTGTTACTCTTATTGGAAAAAAGATAGGAGAAGAGTTTAGCGGGGATTTACTAGGTCTAATGGGATATACCCTTAAGATTACTGGTGGGACTGATAAAGATGGTTTTCCTATGCATCCTTCTGTTGAGGGAGCTGTGAGAAAAAGGGTTCTTCTTTCAGGACCTCCTTGCTTCAGGCCTAAGAAGAAAGGACTAAGAAAAAGGAAAACAGTAAGGGGGAACACTATATCGGAAGATATAGCTCAAATAAACTGTAAAATTGTGAAAAAAGGAGAAAAACCTCTAGAAGAGCTTTTACCAGTAAAGCCTAAAGAGAAGAAGGAAGAAGCAAAAGCTGAAGAAAAACACTAGTATTTAATTCTTTCTAATTCTAATTATTTTCACTTGGAGGTGAGGACCTTCGACCCAAGGCTAATACCAGAAGTTAACATAGGAATGGTTGGACATGTTGCTCATGGAAAAACAACATTAGTCAATGCTATAACTGGAAAGCTTACATTAACCCATTCAGAAGAATTGAAGCGTGGAATCACTATAAGGCTTGGGTATGCTGATGCAACCATATACCTTTGCAAAAATTGTGGAAAGTATTCTACTAGCCAAAAATGCCCATACTGCTTTTCTGATACTGAGCCTCAAAGGACTGTAAGCTTTGTAGATGCCCCTGGACATGAAGCTTTGATGGCAACAGTCTTAACAGGAACTGGAATAATGGATGGTGGAATAATGGTTATCGCTGCCAACGAAAAATGTCCTCAACCCCAAACATTAGAGCATTTAACTGCATTAGAAGTTGCTGGAATAAAGAATGTAATTATTGCTCAGACTAAGATTGACTTGGTCACAGAAGAGCAAGCCATAAAAAACTATCAGGAAATAAAAAGTTTTGTTAAAGGAAGTATACTGGAGAATGCTCCTATAATTCCTGTTTCTGCTCAACATAGGATAAACATAGAGTACATTCTAGAAGCTATAGAAAAGTTTATACCAACTCCTAAGCGAGATGAAACGAAAGAGCCTTTGATGCTTGTTGCAAGGAGCTTTGATATAAACAAGCCTGGAACTGAGTGTGAAAAGCTTGTTGGTGGAGTTCTAGGAGGAGCTTTAGTTCAAGGTAAGTTAAAGCTTGGGGATAAGATTGAAATAAGGCCTGGAATAAGATTAAAGAATGTATACACTCCACTTTTCTCAGAAGTGGTTGGGTTGCAAAAAGCTAAAAAGGATTTAGAAGAGGCTGGACCTGGAGGCTTGCTTGGTGTGATGACTAAACTTGATCCAAGCTTAACAAAGTCTGATGCTTTAGTTGGGAATGTTGTTGGTTTAGAAGGGAAGTTGCCAGAAGTTTCTCATAGCTTAAGCTTAGAAGTAAGGTTTATAAGAGAATTTAAAGAGCCTATAAAAGTTGGTGAAGACTTGCTAATTAACGTTGGCGTAGCTCGTTCTGTTGGAAGTGTTACTTCTGTGAAAAATGAAAGAGTAGAAATAAAGTTAAAGATTCCTGTATGCTTTAGAAAAGAAGAAAGGATAGCAATTTCTCGGCAGGTTGGTGGGCGCTGGCAGTTGGTTGGATATGGGAGTTTAGAGCTTTAGCGGCCTTAAGCACATCTGAAGGTTATATCTATCGAATTAGCTGGTCCTATTAGCCTGTAGCTATGGTACCTGTTTGTTGCACACGCTGTAAAATCATACCTTACGGTTCCGCCTGCAGGAATGTCACTCATAGCAGGTTCTGTGCAAGCTTCGTCCACACTTACAAGAGTTTGCTCAGCAGCTCTTATTACATCACGACCATCGTTTCTTACTATGGCTGTGCCAGTCGTTCCTACACAGAATGAATCACTTAAACTGATAGCTCTTGTCCTTGCGGTGAAAGCTCCTGAAATGAAGCCATAAGCTAGTCCTGCAATTGCTATCGTTATTACCAGCATCAAAAGCATTGCAATTATGTCGGATATCCCCTTCATTTTCTCTCTTATTTATATTTGAATTTCAGGCTATTTAAACATTATGAAAGTTTTGCTAGATACAAACTTTTTGATAGACTTGCTAAAGTTTAAGGTTGGCATGGAAGAGCTTAGAGAGTATGAGCTTTACACGATTTCACCAGTAGTAGAAGAGCTAAAGGCTTTAGCTTCCAAAAAGACTAGAGAAGGCAAGTATGCAAAGCTTGCTCTAGAGCTTGTTAAAAAAATAAAAATTATTGAATGTGAAGGTGATGCTGACACAAACTTGCTAAGGCTTGCGAACGATTTTGTTATAGCAACCAACGATAAAAGCTTAAGAAAGAAATTAAAAGAGAGAAAAACAAAAACTATTTATCTGCGCGGTAGAAAACACTTGGAAGTGGGATGAATGAACCTATTGCATGCAATAAAGGCTGGAGAAAAAGCACCCGAAGAAGTTAATGTAGTAGTAGAAAACTGTAAAGGATCTTCGAATAAAATCGAGTATGACAGAGAAAACAATGTGTTTAAGCTTGATAGAGTTCTTTATTCAGCAGTGTACTGGCCTTTCGAGTATGGGTTTATCCCGCAAACATGGAGTGAAGACGAAGATCCTTTGGATATTTGTGTCCTAATAACTCATCCTACTTTTCCTGGATGTGTGATAAAAGCAAGGCCTATAGGTGTAATAAAGCTGGAAGACGAACATGGAACAGATTCAAAAATTCTGGCAGTTGCAGCAGAAGATCCTGTTTACAGTTATGATCACGTATGCACAGGAATAAGAGATGTTCCCTCTCACATTTTGAGAGAAATAAAAGAATTTTTTGAAACTTACAAGAGGCTTGAACCAGGAAAATGGGTAAAGGTAAAAGGCTGGGGAGATGCAAAAGAAGCTAAAGAGCTTATAGTAAAAGCTATCAAGGCTTATGAAAAAAAGTTTAAGAGAAAAAGAAGAAAAAGGGAAAGGCGTTCAAGGAGGTGAATTATGTACAAGATACTAACAGTAAAGGATAGAGTAAGAGTACCACCTGAAAAGTTTGGGCTTCCTCTAAAAGAGTCTATAAAAGCTACTTTAGAAGAGAGTATAGAAGGTAAGCTCGATCCTATGCTTGGAGTAGTACTTGGGATAATAAGTGTTGATGAAGTAGGGGAAGGAAAGATACTTCCAGAAGATCCTGGTATCTATTATCAGGCAACTTTTAAAATTTTAACCTACAAGCCTGAACTGCATGAGCTTGTTACTGGTGAAGTAGTAGACAATGCAGAGTTCGGTTCTTTCGTGAGAATAGGCCCGCTAGACGGCTTAGTTCACATATCCCAAATAATGGACGATTTTGTATCTTACGATAGTAAGAATTCTGTGTTCATCGGAAAGCAGACCAAGAAAACTTTAAAAGAAGGTGACAAAGTACGAGCGAGGATAATTTCCATATCTTGGGGTGAACAGAACAAGATAGGCCTGACTATGCGTCAACCTGGCTTGGGCAACCTTGTTTGGATTGAAGAAGAGAAAAAGAAGAAAAAGAAGTGATGATACATGAAAAGAACTTATGTGTGCAGGAATTGTAAAAGCTTTACGACAGAAAAAGTATGCCCAAAGTGTAAGTCTACAAACTTGTCTACTAGCTGGAAAGGGTTAGTTATTATATTAAACGACAAAAGTGAAATTGCCAAACTTCTAGGACTTACAGAAGGAAAGTATGCCTTGTATGTTGGTTAGTATGGAAGTTTTAATAAAGGAAGATAAAGAGAATGTCTTCCTTAACAGAAGAGAACTTAAGCTTGAAGTGAGACACGAAAAATCTGCCACACCTTCAAAGCAAGAGCTTACAAAAGCTTTAGCATCCATGTTTAACGTTCAAGAACAGCAAGTTCTCATAGACTACATACTGACTAAAAAAGGTTGTTCCATTTCTCTTGTAAAAGCAAAAATTTTAAAAGAACTAAAGGAGGTTAAAAGTGAAACACAAACCAGTAAAAGTGTATGAACTCTACAAGAGTGGAAAGAAGAAGTATTGTCCAAGATGTGGAGAAGGAACTTTCATGGCTGTACATAAGCAGAGCAACGGAAAAACAAGATACTACTGTGGGAAGTGTAAGCTAACTATATGGGAGTAGTCAAGCAAGTTCTGCTTTAAATCCTTCTTCTGTTTTAACGAGCTTTATTTTTATTCTATTCTTTCCTTGCAATAGACTCTTGTTCAAAGCAGAATCTATCTTGATGTCTCTTGTTCTTGTATGCTTGTAAAGAACCTCTCTTAACACTCTAGCTGCTGACATCTTTCTTTTCCAGCTAGGCTTTTCTACTAACTCTTTTCTCAGGTTTATCGTTAAGACTCTTTCTTCTGCCACGCTCAACCTAATAAGGTATTTAAGCTCAGGAAAATAAAAAAATATTATGAAAGGAATAAGCCCAATGATAGCTACAGTCCTTCTTGTAGCTTTTACAGTAGCAATAGGTGGAATTTTAATCTTGTGGTTTATCACCTTGTCTAGAACCACTACAACAGGTGCAGAAAGCCAGGCAGAAGCAATTATAAAATGCTCAAACGCAAACTTCCAAATACTTTCTGTTGATACAACCAATAACAAGGCAACAGTCGTACACTACGGTTCTGGCCTAAAAGTTTATCCTATGATAGCAACTGTAGGTGCAACTCCTGTAACTCTTACTGGTTATAATGCTCCTGATCCTCCAACCATTACTGCTGGACAAACTTCTACATTTAATCTCACTATAGGCACCAACACAACAGTAAAAGTAATTGCTCTATGTGAGTATGGCGTCATAAATACAAGTATAGAAGCTACATGCTCTACCCCAGAGGCTTGCTGGCACTAAACTCTTAACCTAGTTCTTCTCCATTTTTTGGTAGCTACGTTAATTCTTCTTGTTCTTGCTCTCTTCAGACCAAACTTCCTTATGTCAGCCCACCTTGGAGCCCTTCTTACTTTTCCTATTCTCCCAAGTTTTAATTTTTTGGTTATGTGTTTTATTCCCATAGGATCACTCTACCAACTTCCTAAGCTCTTTACTCTTTGCTATTGCTATCTCTAGCATTTTCTCCACATCTGAAAACTTTAAAGGTTTGCTACCCTGTTTCTGCATCGCGCATATTTTATCGTCCTCCCTTACACCAACTACTAGCCTAGAATCTAGCACGTTTTCTTCTTGAAGCTCAGGGTCTATCAAAAAATTGTTTCCTATTTTGCACACGCTAACTATAACAGGAGTAAAAACCAGTGGTAAGCTTCCTGTAAACTCTCCTCTGACTATTTTTCCTTCTTCCACCTTAGGAATTCTTGCATTCTTCAAGGCAGCAATAGCAGCAAGACCAGAAGCATCTATCAAGTTTCCATAATGGTTGATTATGTGTAAATCAACAAAAACTATGAAAACATTCTGTGGTGATATAACAAGTTTTTCTAGCTGAATGCACTTACTCTCTCTTAAAGTTCTATCTACTATTCTTGCCAGCTCTACTGCATCTTCACCAGGCGGTCCTGCCTCAAAATCAGGAGATGCTATAGGGCTAAACTCTGCATTAACTATAAGTATGCCTTCGTTTGGTGCATCTGGAAAAGGTTCTCCTACCTCAAGCTTTACACCTGCAGCAACTTTTGTTTTGCCTATGCTTACCAAAGCAGAACCTTCTGCTTTTTGCACCATGCCTTTCTCTACTTTTATTTCCCTATATTCATCAAACCTTCTTCCGTCTATTCTTTTCCCGTTTTCTAAAAGCTCGAGCACATACTTTTCCTGCATTTCACTCACTCTTATACTTTTCTTTTATCGTCTGTTTTTGCAGCTCGTAAATCTTCCTACAATTTTCTCTTGCAAAAGATAAAAGCTTCATTACTTCCTGCTTGTCAAGTTCTCCGTCCATTTGCAACAAAGTTATTTCTTCTCTACCTGGCATCATGGCAACCGCCATGTCTGACTCCGAATTGTTGTCTTCTATTCCGTTTAAGTCTACGATAAGAGTACCTTCTATTTTACCCACAGAACAAGCAGCTACAAGATCTCTCATCGGTACACCAGCACACACTAAGGCAAGAGACGCAGCATTTATCCCTGTGACCCTAGTAGAACCGTCTGCTTGCAGTATGTCTACAAAAACGTCTACAGTTGCTTTTGGAAAATCTTCCAAGAAAATTGCTGGTTCTAGAGCAAGACGCATCACTTTAGATAGTTCCATACTTCTTCTGTCAGGACCTGGAGATTTCCTCTCGTCTACAGAAAAAGGTACCATATTATAACGAACTCTAATTATACCAGACTCTTGCTCTTGTAAAAACTTTGGATGAAGGGTTCTAGGACCATAAACAGAGGCTAAAGCAACTGTGTTACCAAACCTAACCTCTGCTGAACCATCTGCCCTACTTATTGTATCTACCTTCATTTCTATGGGTCTAAGTTGCTCAGGGGTTCTTCCATCTATTCTTTTACCATTGACTAAAAGCTTAACATCCTTCTTCATGTACTCAACATCCTTTCTATTCTTTCTGTTAATCCTGAAGTATGAGATTCTCTTTCTATAGTTAAGATTGCTTCTATAGCCTTTCCTTTGTTTTCCCCTCTTATCCATATAACACCATTCTGCCCGACGTATATCTCACACTTAGTTTTTTGTTTTATCATCTGAATCATACTTCCACCCTTTCCTATTATCCTCGGCACTTTATAAGGAGTTACTTTTATCAGAACTCCTCCGTAAAGCTTCCTGGAAACCATGTCCCTCATGCTAACCTGTACATCCTTACTTTTAGTCACTTTTGATATTCTGCAAAAAATTACATCACCTGTATCAAAGTATCTGCTCAAGTCTACTCTTGACGTGTCTACAAATTCTTCTACAGCTTCTCCTAACGGAAGAAAAGCAAGATAAGGCGAGTTTATGTCTACAAACCATCCAGCTATTTCTACTGTAGAAACTACCCCTATAACTCTATCACCAACGTTTGGTAAATAAGCTCCTGACAAAGGAATTACGGAAACTTCTGTGTCTGTCACCCGAGGTAATCCTAAAACTTTTGCAAAAACTTTTCCGTTTTCTTCGTAAACACCTTTACCAAGTTTTCTTCCTTTTCTCTCTTCTATAAATTCTCCTGGTAAAACTATCATACATCCTCAGTCCTTAATATTTTTGTTTCTGCTTGCCCATGCGTAAAATCAGCAAGCTTTTTGAAAAATTCTTCCTGAGCACCCGCAAAAATTTCTACGTTTACCTGCAAACTGCCGTCAGAAAGCCATTGCTCTTGCTTAATACTTCCACTGTTTTTAATCAGAGGATAAACTTTGCCAGAAAATTGCGCCGGTACCTTTACCTGAAGCAAAACTTTCTGGAACTTTATCGGTATTATTGCCTTTATCTTCTTTAAAACATTTTCCACCTGAAGCTCTGCGTCTAAGAAAGGATCTACGTTTACACCAGCTTGGTCCATAGCGTTTAAAATTCTTTGCGGTGGATGAGGTGCATTGGTCTGTGGATTTACCGCCTTTTTTGAAATTATAGTAGCAATCTGTACTTTCTTCTGCTGAACCATTTGCCTTTTCTGCTCTGTTGTAAGTTGCAACTCACCCTCCTTTATTATCCTTTCAGCAACCATGTAAGGATCTACAGTACCAAAAACTTTTTGGATGTCCTTCTCTGAAGCTGCTTCACCAGCTCTTGCATCCTTGTATACTGCAGGATAGGCTAACACATCCTCCATTCTAACACTCCTGCCACTTTTTACCTCAAATGCTTTAAAAGGATCTACTAAAACCTCAAACTTAAGTTCTCCTACTCTTAATCGTGCAGTAACAGCCTTATCTATACTAACAACCAATTTCAATCACTTAAACTTTTTTAATCTCTTCTTCAGAAACTCTTCTAAACTTTTCTCCTCTTTTAATAATTGCAACTTCTAAAGTACCTTTTTCTTTTTCAGATTTTTCTATAGCTTCTAAAGCAAGCTTTAGCGCTTCCTTTTCGCTCATACCTTCCTTCCACTTCTGCTTAAAGATTTTGTTCACTAACGCTGCCCCACGACCAATAGCATAAGCTAACCATGCGTAAAGCATACCAGAAGGGTCTGCTTCTATTAGATGAACACCATTTTTGTCTACACCACCAACCAGGAAGGATACACCATAAGGTCTTAAACCTGCGTATAGTGTTGATATTTGCATTCTATCGCCTATTACACGTGCAACACTGAAAACATCCATAGGCTCGTCATAAGTAATCCTATGAATTTGTGCTCTTATTCGAGACAAGCTAATCAATGATCTTGCGTCAGCAAGGAGTCCAGCTGCAACAGCACCCACATGGTCGTCTATCTGGAATATTTTTTCTGTAGCTTCTGGTAACATCAACGGTGTTGTAGGCTTGATGGTTGCAAGTAAAATACCATCCTTAAAAACTATCCCAACGCAAGTAGTTCCTCTTTTTACAGCTTCTTTTGCATATTCAACCTGGAATAAACGCCCATCAGGCGAAAAAACTGCTATCGTTCTGTCATATCCCATGTACTCTGGAATTATCTCTGGTATACCATCACCTCAATAATGTTTTATTTTATATCCTTAAATTACTTAAGCTTTAGCCCTTTTATAGTGCCGGAAACTTTTAAAATCTTTATTATTATTCTAGAATCTCCGAGCCTAGAAAGTAAGCCTAACCCTGCTATCACTTGCTGCACAGCTGTATTGTTACAAGAAATCACACAAGTTTGCTTTTCTTGAGAATACAAGTTCCTAATTATCCTCATGTCTAATCTACTTACTCCAAGCTCTCCAAAGGTGTCTAAGAACTGATTCCAAATAGCTTGTTCTAAGTCCTCGTAGACTATTGGCTCTTCTGATATTACTTGGAAGAGTATGTACCTTTTCCTTTCTCTTAAGGTTGGCGGTAAAATTTTTAACATTTCATTCCACCACCTTCACACCTCCCATTATCCATCCTTTACTCCTTCTTTCCTTAGCTTCTTCTATTATTTTTTGAGGAACTTTTGTGATAGCATCCTTCGCTTCTTTCAAATCAAGACCAACCTGTGTAGCAAAAGATGCTAGGACATAAGGGTCCCTCATCATCCAATGAGAGAGGGCACCTGAACACACAATTATAGGGACGTGAAATTTTTTTGCTATCTTCACATCTTTTGCTAGGTTTCTTAACACATTTTCTCTCGATCTTTTACTTGTTACCAAAACTTCTCTAAAGTTTATTTCTATTGCAACATTATTTTGGGCTGCAAGTTTAGCAAGAACATGGTTTAATCCTGGATCAGACCTTTCATACTCTGGATGTGTAAGTATTTGAACTCCCCTTGTTTGAACTGCAATTCTATTCATCCTAAGATTTCCTCCTCTTACAAGCAAAATATCAAAATCCTTTCTCCTTCTTTTCAATTCTTCAAGTTCTCTTCTATTCCTCGCCTCAAAGCCTAGATAAACTTCTATTCCAAACGATTTCTTCACTCTTTCTATCTCAGCTTTCAAAATTTCTTCCTCCACTTTGCTCATAGGATAAGCTACAAAACAAATACCTGCATAGCCTATTTGCTTAGCTGTTGATGCCAACTCTTCCAAGGTGCTTGTACCACCACTAAAAGCGCTGTGGACATGCAAATCATAAGCTTGCATAATTTTTCATTTGTGTTGAAGAAACATATAGTTTACTAAAACCTAAAATAATATTATGCCAGTTAGTACAGCTCCTTACAGGAGAAAGTATGCTCACACTGCAGGTAGGGGAAGAGAGGCAACTGTTACGTGTGACTTCTGTCGTAGGGAAGTACCAAGGTACAAGACTTTTATAGTTACTAGAAGCTTCCACCTATCCGACCCAACTCTTCTAAAGCAACTGGACAAAAGAATGATTCACACGTTTTCCAGAAAGATGAGAGCATGCCCAGCTTGTGCCAGGTTTCGTGGTATAGTGAAGCCTGGTAAATCTGTAAGAAAAAAACACATGCCTTAAAAATGGTCAGTCTTAAGGGAGTCCTCTACAGAAAGTTGAAAGAAATGAAAGAAAAGGCAAAAGTAGAGGAATCTCTACCAAAGTTTATGATAGAAATACCAAAGGTTACAGAGTTGCCACAAATCACAGATCCTACAAAAGCAAACGTAAAGTATCCTCTGATAGAACCTTTTGCTTACGCACAAATCACGTGGAATGAAAAAGAAAAAATCCTGTACTATAACGTGATAGAACCAGAGCTTACAGAGGGAGAAAAAAACATATTGCACAAAATTTCTGATGGGCTGATAGAGCTGACAGAAATAGGCTTGTCTAGTATTAAAAATACTGCAGAAGCAATAGAGTACCTTAGTAAGCTTGTAAATACAGTGCTAAGCCAGCTTGATATAAAATTGTCAAAAGAGTCTTATCAGAAGATCATGTACTATATTTACAGGAATTTTGTAGGTTTGAACGAGATAGAGCCTTTAATGCAAGACCCAAACATAGAAGACATTTCTTGTGATGGTATAGGAATACCAATTTACATAATTCATAGAAAGTACGGGTCTATGAAAACAAACATAGTTTTTAATGATCGAGATGTTCTAAGCCAGTTCATAATCAAGTTGGCAGAAAGATGTGGAAGATACATAAGCTATGCTGAACCTATCTTAGATGCTACTCTTCCAGATGGTAGTAGAATAGCAGCAACTCTAGCAACAGATGTTGCTACACGGGGTGCAACATTTACCATACGAAAATTCACAGAAGAGCCTTTCTCTCCGATCCATCAGATAGAGCTTGGAACTGCTTCTAGTGAGATGCTTGCTTACTTGTGGTACATGGTGGAGCATAGGGCATCCATCCTAGTAGTTGGTGGTACAGCAACTGGTAAAACTTCCATGCTAAACACCATAAGCATGTTCATTCAACCTACTGCAAAAATAGTTTCTATAGAAGATACTAAAGAGCTTAGACTACCCCACGAGCATTGGATATCTGGCTTAGCAAGGATTGGGTTTGGTGTACCTACTGCAACTGGTGAAAAGTATGGGGAAGTTACACTTTTTGACCTGTTGAGAGAAAGCTTTAGACAAAATCCTGACTATGTGCTAGTAGGAGAGACGCGAGGAGAAGAGGCTTATGTGATGTTCCAAGGTATGGCTTCTGGTCATGCAAGCATGAGCACTTTTCATGCTGGATCAGTAGAAGGTGCTTTGAAAAGACTAACTTCACCTCCAATCAACCTTTCTCCTACCTTGCTAGAAAGCTTAGACATAGTAATTACAATGGCTTATGCAAAAGAAAAAGGTAAGTCTGCAAGAAGAATAAAAGAAATAACAGAAATCGTTTCTGTAGATCCGAAAACAGGTGAAGTCAAGACAAACCTAGTCTATAAGTGGGATCCTGCAAAGGATACATTCACAAAAGTGAACGAGAGTTTAAAGCTGGCGAGACTTGCATCGGAAAAGGGAACAACCCTGAAAAGTTTAGAGGAGGAAATTTTAAGACGTGCAAAGGTGTTAGAATGGATGTTAAAAAGTGGTATAAAGAGGTACATAGACGTTTCCAAAATTATAACAGAGTACTACATGGATCCGATAAAAGTTTATAGGATGGTTGAAGAAGGGCCTGCAAAGAAGGAAGAGAAGAAGAAGCGCTCCATAGAATCTGTGCTTGAAGTTTTAGGTTTTAAGGTCCTAGGGGGAGGACGATGAGCTTCCAATCTTTGGCACTAGCATTGTTTGGTAAAATAGCTGAGAAGTATGCAGACTCTTTTGAGCCTTTAAAGTATGCTTTACCAAAGGCTGACATAAAAGTTCCTTTAAGAACGTACTTGTCTGTAATGCTACTCCTAACCTTCTTGATTTACTTTGGCACATTAGCTCTTACTATTTTCTTAGTTGTTTATTTTTTCAAGCTTCAGCTCTTGCTTGCTATAGCCTACTCTCTTTTTATACCTTTTCTCGCAGCTGCTGGAGTTTTCCTTTGGTATGTGTTCTACCCCTTCCAAAGATCGATTATAAGAAAGAGAAACATAGAAGTAAACTTGCCTTTTGTTATCACTCATATGAGTTCAATTGCCGGGGCCGGAATACCACCCTCTGCAATATTTCGTCTAATAAGTGCTTTTAAAGAGTATGGTGAAGTAACGAAAGAATTGTCAAAAATTGCAAGGAATATGGAAGAATTTGGAATGGACCCTGTAAGAGCTATAAGAGAGGTCGCAGATCGTACTCCTTCGGAAGAGCTAAGAGAGCTTCTGTTAGGAATAGTAACTACAACAGAATCTGGTGGTGATATAAAATTGTTCTTGAGAACTATGGGTGAACAAGCGCTCTTTGAATGGAGAATGAGAAGAGAAAGATTCTTGCAACAAATATCAACTTACGCAGAGTTTTACGTAGGTGTTATCATAGCTGCACCACTCTTCTTGATAGCTCTTTTTGCTATCATGGGCTTGATACAACCGAGTATAGCAGGTTATAGTATTATAGACCTGACAAAACTAGGAATATACTTACTGATACCTGTAATAAATTTAGGCTTCCTATTCTTCTTGCGTACTATAGAGGTGGAGATATAAATGGAGAAAAAATTTTTGATTATAATTGTCTTGAACTCTTTTCTAGCACTCTTTATCTTCTTAATCAACTTCTTCTATCTCCAAAAGATTACTACACTTTACTCAACCATAAATATAATTTGCTTGATTATATTCGCTTTTCCAATAGTCATAGTAAAGTATGTTGAATATAGTAAGCAGAAAGAATTAGAGGACATGTTCCCAGTCTTTCTCCACGACTTTACCGAAAGTGTAAGAGGTGGGATGATGATAACAGATGCTCTGAAGCTTGTTTCTAAGAATAACTATAAGAGTCTTACGCCATACGTTAAAAAGATGGCTGCACAGCTAGACTGGGGAATACCTCTGGAAGTTGTCCTATTAAAATTTGCTCAATCTACAAAGTCTAAGTCTATAGCAAGAATTGTTTCTTCTGTGATAGAAACCCATAGGTTGGGGGGTAAGCTTACTGACACATTAGATGCCATAGGTAACATAGCAGTACAGATAGAGAGGTTGAGAGAAGAAAGAGTTGCTTACTTACAGACTCAAATAATTACAGGATATGTTGTCTTCTTTGTTTTCCTTGGTGTAATCATAGGATTAGAAAAATTCTTGATACCAACGTTGCTACACAGCCAGTCTTTAAGAAGTCTTTCAGGTGCAGAAGTTTCTCTGGCTACAGCAGAAGAGTTTAAGTCTATATTCAGGAACTTAATTTTGATTCAAGGATTTTTTGCTGGGTTAACTGTGGGGAAAATGGCTGAAGGAGTTGTTGTAGCTGGGTTGAAACATAGTATACTAATGATGCTAATTGGAGGAATTATTTACACTATCTTTGCTTAACTTACCTTGCTTGAACCTTTTTTATTACTTCTGGTCTAAGCTTTACAAACACACGTGTACCGCAATAAGGGCATCTCACCCTATCTTCAAACTTTGTTACAATTCTTTTACAATTCACGCATCTATACATTTTTCACCTCTTAGTAAGAGTAAGCAGGTCCTGCAAACTTTGTGCCACACTTCTTACACTCCCATATACCTTTTGCAATTCTTTTAACATAGGGCATGTTGCATTTTGGGCATATATGCCTTTTCTTCTGAGCTTTTTCTATTTCAGCAACCTTCCACCTTACCTTTTTGCCATACCTTGCTCCGTATCTTCCTGCACTTGTTGGCATAAAATCACTTTATTATCCTAAATTCTTTCTTGGTGGTTAAAGCTTCTAAAACTGCTTTCAGTTGCTCGTCCGAAACTTCTCCTTTCAATTTTCCAGCTTTGTATAACTGGAGAAGATACATCTCTACTTGCTCTGCTAGTTCTGGCTTAGTAAGCCTTACTCTTCCCAACCTTTCTACAGCTTCCTTTGAAAGGATCTTTTGAATTATTTTCTTTTTAAGCTCTTGTGCTTGCTCGTTCATCCAACCACCTTTGCAACTTTTGAAAGTAAAGCTTGTCCTTTAGGGGTGAGCTTTCTTCCTTTTTTACACTTCTCTACTAGTCCAGCTTTTTCTAACTGTTGAAGAATTTTTCTTATAATACTTCCAGAAGCCTTATAAAACTTTGGAGGAGCTCTTCCCCTATCTTTTCTACCACCGTAATAAGTTCTCAGTCTTTCTACACCAACTGGATGTAGATAAAGTTGTCTAAGTATTGAGGCGGCACGAATGTACCAAAAATCCTCTTGTTGCGGGGGTCTTTGCCTATGCGCGCCGGACTTAACAAAGTAGCTCCATGCTGGAGGCTTCACCTCTTCTATCTTTTTCAATTCTTCTTTCAATCCTTCTATCAGCTTTTCTGGTCTTACTTCCAATACTGAGACCATAGTAAATAATTTGAGACATGGGGCTTTAAATGCTTTATTTAAAGGTAAGAGTAATGTAAAAAACAACACAAACTATTAGCGATAATCCGCCAACCATTAGCAGAACTACGAGTACTGGAATAGAAATTCCACTTAGCTGGTTGCATAAATCGCTCTTTTCTACTTGGCAGTTGCTGCTAACTTTCTGAAGGTTGTCAAAGATGTAAAAAAGAGTGAAGACGGCAACAAAAACTATTATTAGTGCTATTATCCTGACTTGGTTTAGCATCCTATCGCCAAGGACGCCTATATACACTCTTACAATTCAAACAATAAATAGCAATAGTTTTCTTCTTTCTCTCAAGCCTTACCTTGCAGTTATAGCCAGGGATTAAAATCGTGTTACACTTTTTACAAAACTTTCTCTTCAGCTCTTTAGGCAGACGAATGTTGTACCTTAGACCAATCTTCCTTGCAAGCTCTACGTACCGTCTGCTTCGTTCAGGATGTTTCTTTACTTCCCTCTCTGCTAAGCTAAACAAAATCTGAATTCTTTCTCTTGCTATTTTTTGTTGCCAAGTAGGTTTTCTTCCTCTTCTCATCTAAATAATTTTATTAAGCAAAATAAGTAAGATGCTATACTTTCCAACCTTGGACTTTGCGCTGAGAATAGACAAAGACTCGAACCAAACTTCCTACTGTCATCAAAGCTAAGATAGGACAATAAAAGAAAGAATAAACAAAAAACTCAACCAAGTTAAACTTCCCACCAATCTTTCTGGTGATGATGTAGACTACAAGAGAGAAAACTGCAAAACTTACAATCGAAGATGTAATGTTTTTGAGAACTGCTACGGTTAAGGATACGAGAAGCAACCAAACTATCCAAACTGTAAAATCAGCTTTAGTGAAGCTCATAGGTAATAAAATAAGTTTGTCGAAAGTTGGAAAAGAGATAAAATTTGAAAAGAATGAAAACAGAAAAGGAATCAATAAAAAGATGTAAGGAAGAATAAGAGAGGGATGGTCGTAAAAGTGTCTACCTAGTTTTCTATAGTGAGTCTTTAGCCATACGGCAAAACCTATACACCACCTTTTTCTTTGTGCGAACCACTTAGACCAAGAAGAAGGAGCTTCAGTTAAAACTTCTACCTCTTCAGCATACTTAAATCTCTTATTTTTAAAGAGGGAGGCAGTACCTAATTCCAAATCTTCAAGAATAGCTTTCCTAAATTTCCCAACATCGTAAAAAGCATTTTTATTAATAGCAAAGGCTGCACCATTGAGGTGAAAACCCCTCTTTAACACTTTAGAATGCACCAAATTAGTAAAATTTAGAATTGCATAATCGTATTGAACTAATCTAGAAATAAAAGAATTCACTTTTATCATCTTTTTAATTTCTAACACGTCACAATCTTTCATTTCTTCCTCCACTTTCTTCAAGAAATTCTTACGAGTTGGAGGTATTTCCACGTCAGAATCTAAGAAAAGGAATATATTACCTGTGGCATACTTTGTAGCTTCATTTAAAGCATTCACTTTACCTTTCCTTTCTTTGTTAAGAGAATAAACTTTACTTTCTTTCTATACTTTTTAACAAGCTCTAAACTTTGGCTTGTTGGTTCATCTATTACAACAAGTATTTCCTTGTTTTTGTAAGGATCTTTTGTTAATCTTTCTAGCAAACCTCTTAAAAGGCTCGATTCTTTATAGACAGGGATAAAAACACTTATTTTATCCATATTCATTTTTTATCAAACAGAAAAATAAAAAGCATGAATGGGGATGCTGGGATTTGAACCCAGGTCACGAGCTATCTTGCAACGACCCATTTAGCCAAAGTAGGCTCGGATCCTAGACCAAGCTAGACGACATCCCCGCCTTTCAAATTTAAGTT
>CAYYVK010000007.1:21920-27940 GCA_964475145.1 uncultured archaeon | reverse complement strand
TTAAAATTTCATCAGGCTCTCTACTAGCTTTCTTGTAGCCTCTTGTGTTTCTTTATCTGTTGGTTTTACTATCTCTGTTATTATTCTTTCTATTGCCTTCTTTTTCTCAGCTTCTCCCACTTCCACTATAGCTTTGAACGGCTCTTCTACTTTTCCTAGCAATGCTTTAGTATTGTCTAACTCTTTTTTCATCTCTACAAGAGCACACCAAAGCTGAGCCATTTTTACATCGTCTGCTTGCGAGTATGCACACCTGTGTCTTTTTGCGATTGTTATTAGCTCTTCTAGTATTTTCTTATCTTCTTCGTTCAAATATTCTTTCCAATCATTTTTACCGTTGAACATGCTTTTGTTATGGATGACAAAATTTAAATCTTTAACTACAGTAAAGAATTTAAACTTTTACACGAAATTGTAGTAATGCTTAAAAAGGTGATTCCGTGAAAGACGGAGATTTTGTATTAATAGATTATGTTGGTAGAATAAAAGAAACTGGAATTGTTTTTGATGTAACTAACGAGGAAAAGGCGAAAGAAGAGAAAGTTTATGATCCAAGAGTAAATTATGGTCCTGTTCCTGTGATAATTGGTGGTGGTTTCATACTTAAATCTTTAGAAGATGTTTTGAGGAAAATGGAAGTTGGAGAAAAGAAAGTAGTGGAACTAAAACCCGAAGAAGCTTTTGGAGAAAGAAAAGAGTCACTCATAAAGTCTGTGCCAGTATCTATTTTTAGAGATTCTGTACCTACAGTAGGTAGTTATGTAAGTGTGGACAATTTCAGAGGCAGAGTGTTGAGTGTGGACGGGGGAAGAGTAAAGATAGACTTTAACCATCCCTTAGCTGGAAAAACACTAATATACGAAATAGAAGTAATAAAAATTATTACAGAAGTTAAAGAGAAAGTTAGTTCTGTGATTAACTATTTTACTGGTATAGAAAATAACTTTATAGAAACTAAAATTGACGACGGTTCTGCACAAATTAAGATAAAGAACCATTTGGATCTTCCAGCAAACTTAAGAAAAATAATTGCTGAAACTGTTTTTAAGTGGGTAGAAGAAATAAAAGAAATTTCTTTTATTGATGTTTACAATAAATAAACATTTATTTTTGTCTCCTAAAAGTTATATCAGATGTTTATGGGGCTGAAACATCTTTCAGAAAAGCCTACTTCCGAAAAATTAAAAGAGGATGAAGAACTTTTACAGATTGTAGAAAAGATAAAGACAAAGATAAAAGTAGTTGGTGCTGGAGGAGCTGGTAACAATACTATCACCAGGCTTATGCAAGTGGGTATAAGTGGTGCTGAGACTATAGCTGTAAACACAGATGCACAAGACTTGTTGTATACAGATGCGCACAAAAAGGTTTTGATAGGAAAAGAAACAACTGGTGGATTAGGAGCAGGTGCAAACCCAAAGATTGGCATGGAAGCTGCAAAGGAAAACAAAGAAGACATTAAAAAGGCTTTGCAAGGAGCTGACCTTGTTTTTTTAACGGCTGGACTTGGTGGTGGTTGTTTAACTGGTGATTCACTTGTATATACAAACCCAGAAGGACCAGTAAGAATAGATTCTATTCAACCTAATTCTTTTGTTTATTCCTTAGAAAATGGGTCTCTCGTTAAAAGAAGGGTACTTGCTGCTATGAAGACTGGAGTGAAAAGAACTTTTGAAATAAGGACAAGAAACTACAAATTGAAAGCCTCTTACGATCATCCTTTTCTAAAAGTTGTACCACTGAATCCAGATAAAAAAGGTAGATTCTCTAAGTTTAAATTGGAGTGGACGCCGGTAGAATTGTTAAAACCTGGAGATTTAGTTGTCACCCTAAGAAAAGTGCCTGAAATAAAATCTTCCTCGCCTCATCAAGAATATAATTTGAGTAAAGATTTTTGTCGATTATTTGGATTTTTGCTGGGTGACGGATGGATAACCAGAAGTAAAAATAGTTGGAAAATTTGTTTTTCACCTTCTAAGAAAAATAGTATAAACAAAAAGTATATCCAGCTTATAAAGAGAATATTTGGCATCGATGTTAAAAAAGGTGAGAAGTGCTACTATGCCAACTCTAAGCAAGCATATGAACTTCTAGAAAAACTAGGATTGAAAAAACCTGCAAGAGATAAAGAAATTCCTTCGTGGGTGTTTGAACTCCCCAATACTCATAAAAAAGAATTTATTCTTGGTCTTGCCGATGCTGATGGACATTATTACAAACAGAAAAATAAAAACGGAAAAGAAAAGATAGAGTTAAGATTTGAAATGAGGAGTGAAAAACTTATTAGACAATTAAAAGCTCTGTGTAATTATTTGGGACTGAGAGCTAGTAATGTTGGAAAAAGAATAAGAGTAGTTAAACCGCCTCACTCCAAACAAAAAATCAGAGCTACGTTTTGGGATGTAAGAATCTATCAACTTTTCCGATTAGATAAAAATTTGGAAAAAGAAAGAGAAAGGGAAGGAATAGGCTTCCTATACGGATATCGTGGGCCTACAAACTCAGAATTCTTTAAATTTTTTGGGTTTAGTAGGATAAAATCTGTAAAAGAAGTTGGTGAAAGAGAAGTTTATGATATAACTGTGGAAGGGAGTCATAACTTTGTAGCAGAAGGTTTTATTGTTCATAACACTGGAACAGGAAGTTTACCTATAATAGCTGAAGTTGCAAAAAAGTTAGGAGCATTAACTGTAGCAATAGTAACGCTTCCTTTTACCATGGAAGGAAAACAAAGAATGCTAAACGCAAGAGAAGGATTAGAAAATTTAAAGAATGTTACAGATACCCTTATAGTAATACCAAATGATAAACTTTTAGAAATAGTTCCTGACGTCTCTATAGCTACAGCATTCAAAGTATGCGACGAGATATTGGTAAATGCGGTTAAAGGAATAACAGAACTTGTAACAAAGCCTGGCTTGGTAAACTTGGATTTTGCAGACTTACGCACAATAATGGAATGTGGTGGACTTGCAATGATAGGAATGGGAGAAAGTGATACAGAAAATAGAGCTATCGAAGCTGTTGAAAAGGCATTAAATAACCCTCTCTTAAGCGTTGATATTGATGGTGCGACTGGTGCTTTAATAGATGTGATTGGAGGTCCAAACATAACAATAAGAGAATCTCAACAAATAGCAGAAGCTGTAGCTAACAGGCTTTCTCCAGATGCAAAAATAATATGGGGTGTTCAGATAGACAAATCTTTAGAAGATACTATAAAAGCTCTAGTAGTAGTGACTGGCATCAAGTCTCACCAAGTATTTGGTGGTAAAAGTTCCAAAGAAAAAGATATAGAAAAGATTCTTGGAATAGACTTTGTGGAGTGAGATATGGAGATTAAATTAAAAGAAAAATTAGAAAACTATAAAAGAGTTCTAATAGTAGCTAAAAGGCCCAGTTTTGAAGATTTAAAAGATGCTATAAGAATTAGTGCAATAGGAATTGGTTTGGTTGGATTGATAGGTTTTATAATCTATCTAATCTCTGTTTTACTAATAGGGTGATAGTTCTTTGATATACACAATAAAAACAGTAGTTGGTAGGGAAAGTATAGTAGCTGAGCTTGTAGCTGCTAAGACAAAATCATTAGGCCTGAACATAGGCGCAATCGTCCACCCGGAAGAAATTAAAGGGTACGTCTTTGTCGAAGGTGTTATAGAGGATATAGAAAAAAGTATCCAAGGTATACCGCACGTCCGCGGAATAATAAAAACTCCTGTAAGCGTGGAAGAAATAAAAAAGTTTTTAACTCCAAAAGAAATTGAGATTGAATTAAACACTGGAGACTTAGTAGAAGTAATAGGTGGTCCGTTCAAAGGAGAAAAAGGCAAAGTTGTCAGATATAACAAAATAAAACGAGAGTGTACAATAGAGCTTGTAGAAGTTACTGTCCCAATACCTGTTACTGTTTCTGTAGACCTTGTTAAAGTGTTAGAGAAGGTGAAAAAGTAGTGACAAAAACAAGTGCGCTGATACTTAAAGAGCTTGGTATAGAAGTTGCTAAAATTACCGAAGAGGATAAGAGTAAAGGCAAAACTTCGGTTGGTAATCTAAGTATGGAACAAGTCGTTAAAATCGCAAAAGAAAAGCAAAAAGAATTGCTGGTTAAAGATTTGAAAAAAATAGTAAAAATGGTTCTAGGGACGTGTAACTCTATGAACGGGGTACTCGTGGAAAATAAAAGACCAAAAGACGTAATAAAAGAGGTTGAAGAAGGGAAGTGGGACGAGATAATTAAAGCTTAAATAATTACCTAACGAATAATCTTTTTACCCGTTTGACTACTTCGGTAGGAGGGTTAGAATGAACACAAAAATATTAGAGGCTATTAAAGAACTACGAAAAGTTTCTAAGAAAAGAAACTTTATTCAAAGCTTTGATTTGATTGTCAACCTAAAAGAGTTTGATGTAAAAAAACCAGAAAGCAAAATAAGTGAAGAATTTGTACTGCCGCACGGAAGAGGAGATGTAAAGGTTGTCGTTTTTTCAGATACGCTGAAGGGTTTAGATTGTGAAACCTTAACAAGTAAAGATGTAGAAAACCTGGCAAAAAATAAAAGAGTTGCAAGAAAGTTTATAAAGGATGTAGACTTTTTCTTAGCAGAAGCAAGTATGATGCCACTTATAGGAAAGTATTTAGGTCAGTTTTTAGCTCCCAGACACAAGATGCCTAAAGTAATCTCTGGAAATGTAGAAAGTATGATAGAAGAGTTGAAGAAAAGTGTTAGAATTATTGTTAAAAACGCACCAACGATTCAATGTGTAATAGGAAAGGAAAATATGAAAGATGAGGAGATTTGCGAGAATATAGAAAGTTTGTTAAAGCATCTGGAAGCACGCTTACCGAAGGGTAAGAGGAACATAAAAAATGTTCTGCTTAAATTAACGATGAGTAAGCCTGTTGAAATAAAGGTGTGAAAATGGTAAAGGAAGAAAAAATAAAAGCTGTAGAAGAGTTGAAGAAGATGATAGAATCTTATCGTGTTATAGGAATTGTTGATCTGTTTAAGCTAAAAACGGCTCCCCTGCAGGAGATTAAAAGTGGGATAGAAAGTTTTGCTACTTTAAAAGTAGTTAGAAAGTCTATACTGTTGCATGCCTTAAAAAACTCTTCAAAAGAAAATGTTAGGAAGTTGGAAGAATTTATTCCTCTTCAGCCAGCAGTTCTTTTCAGCAATTTAGATTGTTTTAAGTTATACGGTGAGATAAAAAAAATAAGGCCTAAAGTGTTTGCAAAAGAAGGTGACGTAGCAGAAGAAGATATAATAGTTAAAGCTGGCCCAACACAACTATTACCAGGTCCTGTAATCAGCGAATTTGCTAAAGTAAAGATACCAATTGGTACAGAAGGAGGAAAGATAGTAATAAGGAAAGATACAGTAGTTGCTAAAAAGGGTGATAAAATTTCTAAAGATCTTGCAGCTGTGCTTCGTAAATTACAGATAAAACCTGTATCAGTTTCCCTAAAAATTGTTGCATTTTTTGATAACGGAAAAGTTTATGGTAGTGAAGTTCTTTCGCTTTTTGGCGAAGGTTATCTTAACTTGATAAAAGAATGTTTTAACAAAGCTTTAAATCTTTCAATAGCTATAGAGTATCCAACAAAAGAAAATATTGGATATTTGCTCTCAAAGGCTTATCAAGAAGCCAAAGTTTTAGAAAATAAAATAATTGGAGGTGTGAAATAAGATGAAAGAAGTATACGCATGCTTACTGCTTCATGAGCTTAAGCAACCAATAACAGTAGAAAACTTGGCAAAAGTTCTACAATCAGCTGGTGCAAGTGTAGACGAAGGAAAATTAAAAGCTCTTGTGGCTAGCTTAGAAGGACAAGATATAGACCAGCTTATAAAACAAGTTCCTACTACTATTCCAACAGAAACTACTAAGAAAGAAGAAGCTGAGGAAGTTAAGGAGAAAAGAGAAGAAGCTGCTGTAGCTGGTTTGAGTGCACTGTTTGGGTGAACATGAGTGATACTGGGTATAGATAAAGTTGTAGAGTTGATTAGAAACAAGAA
>CAYYVK010000007.1:0-21820 GCA_964475145.1 uncultured archaeon | reverse complement strand
GAACATGAGTGATACTGGGTATAGATAAAGTTGTAGAGTTGATTAGAAACAAGAACCTAATAGAAGGTGAAACAAAATGCAAAGGTTGCTTGAACTAGCAAAACAAATAGAAAACAAAGAATTGAGAGAAAAAGTGCTAGCTCTTTTAACTGATCCTAGATTGTCCAATAAAAACTTCGAAAAGTATAAGCCTGAAGATATGTCTAAAGTGAAAGTCTTATTTACGGTTGGTGGAATTGGAACAGTTGAAAGAGGCAATCTGATAACTCATACTGTTGCAGTAACAGAACTTTGTATAAAAACGGCGGAAATTCTAGAGAAGGAATATGGAATAAAGGTAGATATGGATGAACTGATCGCCGGAGCCTTATTGCACGATTTAATGAAAGTATTTGAATGGAAAAGTACTGAAAAAGGTGTTGAAAGAACAGAATTATCATTAGACCATTCTGTGTTGGGAGCAGCCGAACTTTATGCACGTGGTTTCCCGGAAAAGGTCATTCATATTGTAGCTAGTCATTTTGGAGAAACTGGGCCTACACCACCACGAAACTTTGAGGCATTAATTCTCCACCACGTTGATAGTTTCTTATCACTCACAGAATTCTATCTCTACGGGTCTGAACAAAAACAAGAAGTGCCTATCATAATTTTGGACGAGAAAACGATCAAAAAGTTAAGTGGTGAGGAATAATCTGGAAAGAACTCCTACGTCAAGGTAAAGAATTCTTGGAAAACATGGATAAATATATTACTCTTGTACATGGCCATGATGTTGATAGCGTTTGTTCTGCAGCAATTATCTATAAACTCTTACAAAAATTGAAAATAGGTGCAAGCAATGTTGTAACAGAATCTAACTATAGTTTTGGAGCTAAAGATTTTGAAAAAGTTAAAAAAGTTGGTCATAAATTTGTAATAATTTTGGATATACCTGTAGTTTGGGTTGACACGCTAACTCAACTGACAAAGTTTTACAAGGTAATGATAATCGACCATCATAAACCAAAAGGTTATGTGAGAGTTTGCTACATAAACCCAAGAATATACGACGACACGGTATATACACCAACTACTTATATAGCTTATAAAATTTACGAAAGTTTCTTTAACCCGAAAGATATTTTGTGGATAGCATGTATCGGAGTGCTTGGAGACCATGGCGTAGAAAGTTGTAAAGATATATTTCTTAAACTAAAGAAGATGAGCCCAGAATTATTCGGAGATTCTGAAATCACATCAGAAAGTTTATTCAAAAATTCTAAACTAGGAACGCTTACAAGAATGATAGATTCTGGAAGAATTATAGACGTGAAAAATGTAGATAAAATTTTCAAAATTATTACTGCAGCGAAAAGTTATGAGGACGTAGAAAGGAATAGCTTAATTAGAAAACTGTTTAAAAGTGTGGAACAGGAATTTGAGAAAAGTTTGAGGAAATTTGAGAAAGATAAGAAAGTCTTCAAAAACGTGGTATTTTACGAGATAAAATCGAAGTACAACTTAAAGTCTAGTTTTGCTGGCTATATCCAGACTCTTTTCGAAGATAAGGTTGTGTGCATAGCCCAGAAATTCGGAGAGTATTACGAAGTTAGTTTAAGAAAGGGAAACAAACTAAATGTTGACCTTTCTAAGTTAGCAGAAATTTTGATCGATGATTTGAAAGATGCAAGCGGGGGTGGGCATCCTTCAGCATCTGTGGTAAGATTTCCAAGTAGTGAAATTAAAAATTTTATAAATAAACTAGAAAAATTAAATTTTAAATGCTAAAAACAGTAAATTTTCTGCTTTTTTACATATTTTTACCAAAATTTAAACTTATTTTCTAGTTCAACCGGAAGTACACATGAGAAACGAGTGTATATTTTAATTAATAATTCCTTTTTGTGAGTATTATGAGGTGTACAAGGTGTAAATCTCCAAGAGTAATAAGATTTATAGATGGTTTTGGAAAAGAAAGATTGTTCTGCAAAAACTGTTGGAATAGCTTTCCTGTAAATCCTGTAATTTTACCAGAACAAAAAACACTTCCAGAGTTTAATGTACACCTAGGCTATAAGCCTAATCTTTTTAGGTGAACGGATGGAAACTATAGGAAAAGTCGAACTTGCTTTCATAAAAGATAGAAATGTTAACAAGATTCGAGTTAACCTAATTAAAAAAGATAGAGTGTTTGGTTTTATTAAACCTACAAATTTTTGGAGGTAATTTCCTCCTTTTTTATTTTTTCTTTAGAACTATAAACAAATGGAATTTTTCATAAGGATCTAGCTCTACCTTGTCCAAGATTATGAAATGTTTTTCTAGCTTTTGTATGCATTCTTTGTAAACTTCCTTTGGACTTCTAATCACATCTATAGATTGAGATTTTATGGCTATTGCACCATATCCTCCTTCTCTCAAGAACTTTTCGCAGTTTCTTATAAAAATTTCGACTTGTTGTGGGTCTGCAACATCTTCAAAAACAAAATCAACCTTTTCAACAATTATGTCTTCGTACAATTCTGGACGGCGTGCATCTGCAAGAATTGGAACTATGTTACCTCTTTTCTCACATACTGGTATAGACTCTCTTAAACTTCTAGGACTAATTTCTACGCCAAATATCAAACCTTCTTTCCCTACAATATCGCTGAAAAAGGATGCTGTCTTACCTTCAGCAAATCCTAAGTAAAGTACTTTCATTCCCTTTTCTAAAGGGAAAATTTTTAATTTTTTCTTGATTGCTGCAGCAGGCTTTGAAGTATAAGCATCCCATATTCTATACTCTATTCCCCCAACCTTTACTATTTCTTCATTAAAACTTCTAAAACCAGGAACTAGGTTTATAGTAGCCAATTTATTATCAATCTTGAATATGTTATAAAATTTTGTTTTTTCTACTTTAGGTATGCTTCTCACCTAAGCATGATACGAAGATAAAATTTCCTTTATTTTTTCTTGCAGTTCTTTCTTCATTTCCTTGCCTTTGTTTTCTTTTGAGTAGAAATCTATCTTTGCTGCTATAGAAAGTTTAGATGCAATGGCCCTGGCAACTTTACCTTTTAACTTTTCTGGAGCATTTTGAACTAAGGGGTGAGTTGCAAGTATCCCAAACCTTGGACTTTTACCTTTCCCGTGTAAAAACCTGAACAAACTTTTTTCAGCACCAAGAAGTTGTATAGTAGAAGATGCACTCTTAGCCAACTTTTCAAGACTGCCTGCCTTGGATATAAGTCTTGCTGCTAACATAGGACCAGCTATTTCAGAAATGTTTGGTGCAATCGTCTTTACAGCATTTTCTACGTACTTGGTAAACTCTTCTTCTAACAAGTATAATTGAAGGATTGTTTGGGCAAGCTTTTGAGCAATCCTTATATCGTTTTCTTCAAAATCTATACCAACACTTTTTCCAGCTAGTGTAGAAAGTTCTGGATCTTTAAACTTATTTCTATGGCCAAACTCTGCAATTAATTTAGTATACCTCTCGTGGTTTGATATTGCCTTGTCCATTTCTGGAAAATGTAAACTGTAAAATTCCCTCAACCTTTCTACAAGGATGTTTATGGACTTCTCAAGCTCGTCTATTGCTGCAACAGCCTGAGTTATTAGCTTGTCTCGACCTACAGACTTTCTCATCTTAGCCTTCGTTAGCTCTGTACCAACTTTCACTAAAAATTCGTTAAACTCTAGTTGGTCTTTAAAAAACTTCTTCTCTATTGCTATTTTTCTCAAATTTTCTTTGATGTATTTCTCTGCCCTATTCTCTGGCTCTACTTTCTCGGTACCGATTTTTTTAGAAGAGAAGACAAACTCTTTGTATCCTTTCTTCTTTAATTCTTCTATCAACTCTTTCTCTTCATCTATTATTTCTGAACCAGCTAAATCCAGCTTGACTACAACCTCTGCTACATTTTTAGGGAAAGGTCTAAAAGAGACTATCTCATTGTTCTCATCCACCCCAAAGCAACCAATAAGCGTAGTAACAATGTAAACCTTCATACTTTCTTAATAAGATTTATAATCAAATAAATTAACTTATGGAGCATCTACTATTAACTGGCCTTACGCTTATATTTATAGGGTTCATTTTGATACTTCTTAGTTTGTTGAAACAAGGTAAAATAGAGCATGGCGGAGTAATTCTAATAGGCCCTTTCCCGATTGTGTGGGGAACAAGTAAAACCATCGTTTTACTTATTCTGCTGATTACGGTTATAATTTTAACTTTTTTAATCTGGTATAACATAATTGTTTAGAGAATTATGCCAGCAAAACTATGGTTTACAATGACATTGACCATGATATTGTTATTTGGTCTACTGTTTGGTATACTTGCTGCTATAGGATACTTCTTTGAGTTAAGCGGATATGTAGTTGTGCTAAGCGCAATAATACTTGTTGTTATTCAGTGGTACGTAAGTCCCTACATCATAAAATGGACAACAAACATGCAAGAATTAAAAAAAGAAGAAGAGCCATGGATATTTAAAACTGTAGAGAATTTATGCAAAAAGACTAAAACCCCAACACCTAAAATTGCAATTGCTAATGTTGGAAGTCCAAATGCTTTTGTTTTTGGAAGAACACCTAGTTCAGCTACTTTGGTACTTACGAGAGGTTTGTTAAAAAACCTTAGCAAGGAGGAAGTAGAAGCAGTTATAGCTCATGAAATAGGCCACATAAACCATAAAGATATGGTAGTTATGACAGTAGTAGGTGCTATACCAGTTCTAGCATACTTTGTAGCAAGATTCTTGATTTTTGCTCCAAGTAGAGAAGATAGGAAAAATGTTGGTGGAGTTGCTTTAGTTGGGGTTTTTGCCTTCATAGCTTATGTAATCAGTAACCTTCTTGTGTTGCTACTTTCTAGGTTAAGAGAATTTTATGCTGATAGATTTTCTGGAGAAAACACAAGACCAAGAGCACTTGCTAATGCGCTTGCTAAAATAACTTATGGTTTGAGTATATCTAGAGAAAATGGAAGAAATTCTGCTGTAAGACCATTCTTCATTGCTGATCCTCTAACAGCTAAAAAGGAAGTCAGTAAATTTTCTAAGGAGTATGAGGATTTGAGACTAGAAGAGAGTGAAGTGGAAAAAGCTATGGAATGGGAAGAGAAGAACCCCTTACTCCGTTTACTAGAATTTACATCGACACATCCATTAACTTTCAAAAGAATAAAAGCTTTATTAGAAATGGAAAAAGGTTTAAAATTATGAGTTTTAAGAAGAATGACATTGTTCTCCTACTCTCTAAAGATTCTTCTTATCTAGTAAACGTGCAGGAAGGAAAATTCCAGACAAAAGATGGTATCATAAATTTATCAGAGCTTTTTAAGAAAAATTACGGAGATAAAATTAAAACCCACTTAGGAAAAGAGTTTCTCCTAGCGAGAGTTACGTTAAATGATTTGTTCGAAAAAGTTGTTGAAAGAACTGCTCAAGTTGTTCTTCCTAAGGATGCTTCTCTTATTCTAGCGTATACAGGAATACCTAGTAATAGTGTAGTAGTAGATTGTGGGAGTGGGAGTGGATATCTTGCAATTTTTTTGGGTTGGTACCTCCCTAAAGGAGAGGTGATAAGTTATGAAGTCAGAAAAGATTTCTGGAAAGTTGCAAAAGAGAATGTTCGTAGTTCTGGTTTGAAGAATGTAAAGTTAAAAATGAAAGATGTGAGAAAAGGGATAGACGAAAAAAATGTTGATTTAGTAACTATAGATATGAAAAACCCTGAAAAAATTGTTCCGCATGCTTATAACTCGTTAAAAATTGGAGGATTTCTAGCTGTTTATTCACCAACCATAGAAGAGGTTATAAGAGTGAATAAAGAAATAAGAAAAAAGGGTTTCTCTTACATAAAGACAATTGAAAATATTGTGAGGGAGTGGCAAGTAGAAAAAACTACAAGACCAAAAAATATTGGATTAGTCCACACTGGTTGGTTGACTTTTGCAAGGAAGGTAAGTTGATGGAAGAAAAAATTAAAAAATTTGAGGAACCACCTGAAATGGTGCCTGAACCTAGTCCAACTATTACACCAGAAATGGTAAGGACTGTTTTTCGTATGTTAGAAGCCAAAGGAATGGTTCAATATTTTGAGGGAGGTATTTACATACCGACTGAAAAAGGATGGAAGCTTTTAATGAGTACAAAAACTTATAAGGAAGAAGTGATTGCCTTCGGTCATCCAAAAATAACTGCTAGTGATAATCTTTCTATAAAAATCGCTAAGGATGAAGAAGTAGATGAAAGTACTATAGGCGTCAAAGCTAATAAGGCTTGTATAGACTTTAGCAAAGAATTTAGGAATGCCCTCAAAAGTAATAAAATTATTAACATTACTTTAGAGGTTGAGGATGTTTCTGATTCTATTACAGCTTACTGTTCCCCCATCCTAGAAGCTTCCAGTAATAACAAAATTACAGTAAGGAAGGATGATAATGTTGACTCTTCTACAATAGGAATAATGAGTGATAAATCTGCAAGAGAATTGAAAAAAGATTTAATAGAAAAATTAAAAAATCCAAAAACAAAGATAAGAGTGGTTCTTGAAATAAGGTCTTAAAGTAGGAAGGGGATGTCGTCTAGCTTGGTCTAGGATCCAGCCTTCGGGTGAGAAAGGAAAAGGCTGTGACTTGGGTTCAAATCCCAACATCCCCACAACTAGAAAAGTTTCTCTTGTTTTTCCTCTTTCTTTTTTGTATTTTCTAGTTGTTGTTTAATCAAAACCGCTATTTTTGGCCCAACTATCCTGCCTAAACTCTCGAGAGGAATTTTTCTCAATTTTTGAATCGAATTTAATCCTGAAGAAAATAGTTTTCTCGCTCTAACTCTTCCTATTCCTTTGATTCTGACTAAAGGAATTAATTCTTCTTTCACACCATACTCCAGTCTTACCCTAAGCTTTCTTATATGCTTTAACAACTCTTTATATCCCAACAATAAAGCTAGCTCATGTAAAGAGTAAATAAGCCAATCAGCAATTTCTCTTCTGTTGTAAAATTCTCCAGGAGCGACTTTAAACTTTGTAAGAATTTCATCTTCTGTTGCCTCGTTTATCCAAGCCTCAAACATCAAAGCAGTTTTTACACTCCTTAAGAATTCGTCAAATTCTAAATCCCACTCCTCTGGAATTTTTTGTAAGAGCTGATCTTCTCTTTTCGCTATTATTTCATTGAGCTCAGAAAACTCTCCAACTCTTAGCCCTAATAAAGGTTGCATTTCAATCGTGTTGCAAATCACTTGTAAAAAGCTGAATGGTTGGGTTTCTTTTCTTCTAGCCTCAGCCAAACACTCGATAAAATGATGTGCTGTTAACGGATCTATATAAAGTTCTGAAACTCTTTTTCCTATTCGAGTTGCCACAAGCTTACCCTTTTCCTTTTCTATAAATTTCCATTCTTTCAAGTTTTTTAGAATCTCAAAAATTTTTTCCTCTATAGCTGAAATATCCCTGTACTGAAAAGCATAAAATGTTTTGGAGAAAAACTCGATTAGACTTTTTTCTGATTTACAAAACTCGGCTGCAATTAAAGCTAAGACGTACATTCTTAAAATAGGTTCAAATGCAAGCTTTGAATTTATTTCTTCCAATGCTCCATAAAAGTAGTGGTCAATAATCTCTTCTGCCTCTTCTTCGCTTCTAGCTAAAATAATCCCTTCTCCATACGAATCGTATTGGGGGCGTCCTGCACGTCCTAGCATTTGTTGCACATCCAATACAGGAACAAAAACAGAACCTATGCCAGTATGATATCTTTTCAAGTCTCGCATTATTACACGAAATGAAGGCAAATTTACACCATAAGCTAAAGAAGGGGTTGCAACAATAACTTTAATTAAACTGTTCTTGAAATTTTCTTCTATCATCAATCTTTGTTTGTATAAAAGCCCTGCATGATGAAAAGCGCAGCCAAGTCTGACGCATTTTGCAATTTTTTTGCATTGTTGGGTAGGAACTTCTAATACATTTTCGACCTCGTTTGCGATTTTTTCCAATTCCCTAATTTCGTTCTTTGACAAATATTGAGCAACAACTTTCCCTAGTTTTTCTGCCAAACTTTCTGCACTCTTTCGAGTGGAAACAAAGATTAAGGCTTGTTTTCTTAAGTTCAGAGTGTTTTTCACTATAGACTCTTCTAGTGGTAAGTTTGGTTCAAGCTCGTAACCATCTTTATCTAAAAATCTAACCTGATACGGATAGCCAACACCTTTATAAAGTTTTACCGGTCTCCATTCTGAAGTCACTGTTTCTGCGTCAAGCCATTTAGCAAGCTCTTTTGCATTCTTAATCGTTGCTGATAATGCTAAAAGTTGACAATTTGGAATTAATTTTCTTAATAGAGTTAAAGTAACTTCTAATGTTGGCCCTCTATCTGGTTGGTCTAACAAGTGGATCTCATCAGCAATTATTAAACCTACATCCCTAATCCAATCAGCGCCGTGTCTTATTAAAGAGTCCATCTTTTCGTTTGAAACCACTATAAGTTGGTAGTTTCTTAAAAATGGGTCAGCACTATCCAAGTCGCCAACACTTAGAGCAACTTTTATTCCAAGTTGAGAGTATTTCTTCTTAAATTCTTGATATTTTTCGTTTGCTAAAGCAACTAAAGGGACCATATAAACGACTTTTTCTCCTTTCTCAAGGATTGTTTTTATCGCAGCAAGTTCAGCACAAAATGTTTTCCCACTTGCTGTAGGAGCAAATATAACAAGATTTTTCCCTTTTAGAAGACCTTTCTCTAAAGCTTCTTTTTGTACAGGATTGAGTTCCTTAAAGTTGGAAATTTCTAAAAGTTTTTTAATCAATTCTTCTTCCTCCATCAAACCACAATTTATTTTTACTTTTACATTAATTAAGAAAGTGGTAAAATGGGAAGAATCATTTGTCTTGGGATTGAAGGTACTGCCCTAGCTTAAAGCTGCAGAAATACCTTCGGTGTTGGAATTGTCAACGAAAAAGGGGAAGTGTTAGCAAACGAAAGAGATGTTTACATTCCTCCTTTAGGGAAAGGTATACTTCCTCAAGAAGCTGCAAAACATCATGAAAAAGTTAAGGAAAACGTTCTATCTCGTGCTTTACAAACCTCTAATTTAGAAATTGAAAATGTAGACGTTATAGCATATTCTGCAGGACCGGGTTTACCTCCTCCTCTGATTGTGACTGCTAACTTTACGACCGAACTTTCCAAAAAGTATAGGAAACCATTGGTTAAAGTAAACCATTGTTGTGCCCATTTAGAAATTGGAAAATTGACTACGAGCGCTAGAGATCCCGTCTTTGTTTATCTGAGTGGTGGAAACACACAAATAATTTCATTTGTTGAAGGAAGATACAGAATTTTTGGAGAAACAGAAGACATTAGCTTAGGTAATCTTTTAGACGTGGTTGCAAGAGAGATGCAACTTAAGGCCCCTGGTGGTCCAGAAATAGAAAAATTGGCTAAAAGTGGAAAATATGTAGAATTACCGTATGTAGTTAAAGGAATGGATGTTTCTTTTGCTGGAATACAAACTGCTGCAATTAATTTGTTAAAGAAGGGGATAGCAAAAGAAGATATTGCCTATTCTTTACAAGAAGTTTGTTTTGCTATGATTGTAGAAGTGACAGAAAGGGCTCTTGCTCATACAGGCAAGAAGGAAGTTTTATTAGTTGGTGGTGTGGCATCTAATAAAAGATTGCAAGAGATGATGGAAAAAATGTGTAAAGAAAGAGGAGCAAGCTTTTATGTTGTATCTAAAGATTATTCAGGTGATAATGGAGTAATGATAGCTTGGAATGGATTGCTAGCCTATAAGAGTGGATGGAAACCTACCTTTAAAGACAAAATAAAGCCTAGATGGAGAATAGATGAAGTAAATATAACATGGGCTTAAACAAGCTCACTTTCTGAAACTATTACAAAATCTCCAACACTTTTAACAGCAGTAAAAGGTATCAAGTATCTTCCTTTCTCGTCTGTTTTAAGGTTCAAATCTATCAAAGGTTTTGTAGGTTGTTCTACTACTATGTTTAACAACTCACCACTTTCCGTGACAAAATCTATGTTGGCAACAACACCAAACTTTCTACCAGTTTCTTCGCTCACTATCGGCTTTCCTATTATGTCATTAGCTCTTACTCTTGTGTCTACCATTGCATCACTAAATTATATATTGTTAAGATAGTATTTAACTTTTTAATCTCATCTAATTTTTATGGTAAGATGTTTTGTGGGGTTCCTCCTACCTGAAATTATAAAAGAAAAGGTAGTTTCTATTCAAGAAGAAATTAAAAAATTACCTATTGTTTGTAAGTTTGTAGAACGTGAGAACTTACACATATGCTTTTCTTTCCTAGGTAATGTAAAAGAAGAGGCCTTAGAGGGTATAATTAGTTCGTTAGGGAATGTATGTAAAAATGTGAAAGCTATTAGAGCAACTTTAGATGGTATAAAGTTCGTTCCAAATGAAAATTTTATCAGAGTTTTAGTTTTGAGTGTTGTAAGTAGTGAGTTGGAGGAATTAATCTATAAAATTAATAAGGAAGTTGGTGGTGATGCTAAACCACCGCATGTAACTCTGTGTAGAGTTAAAAGAGTAGAAAGTAAGAACTATGTAGTGCAAAAATTGAAAGAGTTTCAAGTAGGGAAAATAGACTTTTTAGTAGATTCTGTGTATGTGATTAAAAGCGAATTAAAAAAGGGTGGTCCGGTCTATAGCATTATAAAGGAGTTTAAACTACTCTGATTTTAAGTCTTCTCTACACGTCTCACAAAGCCATTCTCCGTTGAAAAGTTTAAGCTCTTCTGAATATTCTCCACACGACTCACAAATACCTGAAGTTACTTCTTCTTTTATTTCTAAAGGTTCTTTTGTAGTTTCTAGTCTTTCTTCAAGGTATTGGGTAAACTCTGGTACTGCAACTGCTATATCATCTAACGACACGACTCCGACCAATTTACCACCATCTACTACAGGTAGTCTTTTTATATTGTTTCTCCTCATCTTTTTAGCAGCGTCTACACATGTGCTATCTGGGGTTATTGTTATTAGTGGTGAAGACATCACTTGTTTTACTTTGATAGAAGTGGGTTTAATGTTCTTAGCAACAATCTTATGAATAATATCGTCTGCTGTTATTATACCTACTGGTTTCTTGTTCTTAACTACTATTAAAGATCCTTTTCCATATTTTTTCATCAATGTTGCAGCGTCCTTTATTGTTTTGTTGTAATCAATCGTCTTCACGGGTTTGGCCATTATATCTTTAACGTATATTGGCATTTCTAACCACTATATAGATTTTTTGTTATGACTATTTATTTTTTTCTAGGAATTCTTGAAGACTAACCCCACTTGTTTTAAGTATTTTATGTTTTGGTTCTGTCACTCTAATAGTTCCATAACCAAAATCAACTATCAGAAGATATGGAAAGCCTGCTATTTTCTTCTTCATAGGACCGTAGTAGTATAGCTTTTCTTTCTTAGTAGACTTAACCTGGACCAAAACACATCTTCCATTTTTTAAACAAATTAGGTCAGCTTCTCCAAGGCTTGCTCCTGCACGAACTACTAACCATCCTCTCTTCTCAAACTCTAGTCTTATTTTTCTTTCTACCTTGTAACCTTTTGCTTTAGAGAACATCAAATAAATATTTAGTTAGGTAGATAATGTAGTTTATGAAGATAGTAGCAGTAAGTTGTATACACAACGACTTAGAAAGTTTGGTCAATTTCTCTGAGAAACTCGAAAACTTAAAATTTAATGTAATTGTTTGTCATGGGGATTTTTTGGATTCTCCGACTAAGAAGCTTACTGCTCTAGAGCTTGGTAAATTAATTGTAGCTGGTTTAAAGGCTTTTGGTAAGCCTTTGTTAGTAGTTCCTGGAGCATGGGACAAAGAATTGATTGATTATTTCGAAAAAGAGAAAATAAGCATTCATGGCAAAGGCGTTATAATAGAGAATGTTGGGTTTTATGGGTTCGGAGGAGCTAAAACTCCGTTTAACTTGCCTTATGAGCCGAGTGAAAAAGAAATAGAAATTGGGTTGGAAAAGGGATATAATGATGTTAAGGATGCTGAAGTAAAAATACAAGTTACACATTCACCACCAGCTAACACTAAACTTGACGTCATCTCTTCTGGTGCTCATGTCGGATCAGAAGCTATAAGAAAGTTTATCGAAAGTAAACAACCTGATGTTGCCGTCTGCTCCCATATACATGAAAGTAGAGGTGTGGATCTTATTGGAAAGACAAAAATTATTAACACAGGTAGATTTCCTGAAGGATATTGTGGATTGATAACAATTTCTGAGAAAAACGTCAATGTTGAATTAATTAACTTAACATAACTTTTGAAGTATACAAATGAATTTATAAAAATTAAATTTCTTATTTAATGGTATGAAGGTAGAGGAAGGGTGTTTAACAGAAATTAGAAAACCAAAAAACTTGGACGATATAATTTCTATTGTTGATCGATTGGATTTTGTAGACATTCAAATCATCAGAAAATTTTATCTCTTAAAATCTGGTTGTTTTAATTCTCAACCATATTGTTTTCCAATTTTATATAAAGAAATGAAAAACAGCGGACAAATTAAAATAGGTGTTGAAGGGTTTAGAAAAAGGTTGGAAAACTTGGTTAGGATTGGTTTCCTAAAAAAGGTAAAACACTCTAACCCTACAATTTACCTCCCTGTCGAAGAAAATAAAGAAATAGTTTTGGCTGTTGTTAAAAGATTTTTCTTTGTTAATGGTCTCGAACAATATTTATGAAATTTCCAATTTTTTATATGAAATCTCAAACATTTTTTGTGTGTTTTCATAAAATTTTTATGATGTTTTAAATAATTTTATCCAAGGTTTCTAACGGTTTTTGTGAAGAATTTTTGAAAATTTTGTTTTACTTGTATGCGATGGAAATCTAAAGATTAAGAAGTTTAAGATTTTGTTAACTATAACAGCGTTATAGAAATAGTGATCTAAAAACTCTGTAAACATTTTTTTAATTTCACAAGTCGGCTAAACAAATTCTTATAAAACAATTTATACTATAAAATAAGAAATTTCATAAAAAGTGGTAAAAATGAAAAGGGGAAGACCAAATATAAGAAATCAAATACAACCGAAAATTTTAGAGATATTATCTAAAAGTAATTTTCCTATGAATGTTTCAACAATTTGTAACCATCTTTCTTCAGAGATGAAAAAACCAGTTAACTGGAATACTGTTAAAAAATATTTAGAGGAGCTTGTCAAATTGGATAAGGTTCAAGCAATTCCTTTGCCTCATTCCAAAGAAGAAAACAAAACAGGTTTAATTGTTTATAGTATTAAAAAATAATTTCTTTCTATGGAGAAACAAGACATAGTAAAAATGTTTTTAGAGAAAGGTTTACAAATAGATCCACAATCTTTAGAATATCTATATAACAACCAAGAATGTATAAGCTCTTTAATCGAAAAGTTGATCGAAAATAACGTAACTATTGTTACACTAGACACGATAAAACCATTTTTAACAGAGGATGTAATAATAGTGAAAGAGTTCAAAGGAAAACCTAGGAAAATTTCTGTAGAAGATGTCATTAAGATGTTAAGGGAAAGGTACGAAAAAATTTCACAAATTTTGTCAAGAAGATTTGAGTTAATAAACCCAATTTCTATTGGAAAGATAACAAGGAAAGTAAAGAACTTTTCTCTAATCTGTTTAGTTAGAGATAAAAATCTAGAAAAGTGTTCCTTAGTGGTAGAAGACGGGACAGGTGAAACTGAAGTATTTTTTGAGAAAAGTTCAGAAGATTTCAGACTTATTGTTCCTGATGAAGTGATTGGTGTAGTTTGTGAGAATGTTGATAATACAATATTTGTTAAAAAAGTTGTATATCCAGATATACCTTTTAGAAAGGACGTCAATAAGGCAGGAGAAGACGTATATTGCTTGTTCCTTTCAAACTTTTGTTTAGATTCTGATAAATTGAATGAAAAATACTTTCAGAATTTTTTAGGCTGGCTAGAAAGACAAAAATATAAAAACATTTTAATTTTTATACTAGGTGGTATATCCTCTAACGGAGATGATGTAGAGAAACTACTCAAAAACTTCCCGTCTAACATAAAGGTATACTTACTAAAGAGTGAAAAAGATGCTGACCACAAAAGATTCGACTTTGAAGATCCTGTTTTAATTAAAGTAAAAGGTTTGATTATACTTCTTTCTCATGGTGAAATATTTCAAAAATACAGTAAAATTTTAGAAATACCAATAGAACAAACATGTGTAGTTTTACTAAGAAAAAGGCATCTTGACCCTATCGTTGAGATGGGTAAAACTTTTGAGGATGCTTATCTTTTAGAGACAGTACCAGATATAATAGCTTGTGGGTCTTCAACTCAACCATCCTGTTTGAATTACAAGAACACAACTATAATCTCATGTGGTAATTTCATAGAAAATCCAGTCTTTTGGATGATAAACTTGAGGACCAGAGAAATATTTAAGATTGATTTTTCATAAACTAGCAATATGGAGCTAGACTTTCTTCTTATAGATTGCGACTATATCATGTTAGAAAACTCTCCAATAATCAGACTTTTTGGAAAAACGAGAGAAGAAAAATCTGTTACAGTTTTCTATAGGGGATACTTACCCTACTTTTATGTAATTCCTAGGAACACAGAGGAGGTTGTGGAATTTTTAAGGAAAAACTTCTCAGGACTTTTGGTAGGCATAAAAGAAGAGGAAAAGTATTTGTCGATTGGTTATAGGTCTAAGAAAGACAATCTTTTAAGAATCACCTTAAAAGATCCTTCTAAAGTTCCGAAAGTGCGAGAAGAGCTGACGAAAAACAATCTTGTAAAGGAGGTGTTTGAGGCAGACATCCTTTTTAAAAATCGTTTTATGGCAGATTTTAGTTTGCATGGAATGAAATGGATTCATGTTGATGGAAGGAGTACAAACACAAACACGGTTAAGACGAACTTAGCGGTGGAGGCAAACACTTTAAAGGAGCTTGATGATCCAACACTCCCCCAATTAAAGTACATGAGTATAGATGTAGAGACAGTTCCGTCCACGGAGGCTAAACCAGACCCTAAAAGGGATCAGATAATCATGATAGGTTTGGCCTTTTCTCCACCCTACAAGGATAAAAAGTCTTTAGTTTTAGTGGCAAAGCCGATAAAGATAGAGTCTAGTCAGGTTCTTTTCTTTAGCGGGGAGAAGGAGATGCTGGAAGAATTCTCCAAAATTGTAGAAGAGTACGACCCGGATATGCTAGTTGGTTATAATATAAACAATTTTGACTTACCTTTCCTACTTGAAAGAATGAGTGTCAACGACATAAGTAAGCTTATAGGAAGGTGTAATAAAAAACCGGCAACAACCAAAAAAGCGGGTATAAGGTACAAGAGTAATGTTCCTGGAAGAGTTGTCGTGGACGTTTACGAGTTAATAAAAGAGTCTGTTGGTAAAGGTCTTCTAAGGTTGAAAAGGTATGGTTTGGGAGATGTTGCGAAAGAAATGCTTGGAGAAGGAAAAGTAGACATTACTCATAGCGAAATAGCTAAGTATTGGAACAGTAAGAACTTAGATAAGTTGATAGAGTACAACAGGAAAGATGCTGAGCTTGTGCTACGGTTATTGTTGGAGAAGGATCTTCTGAGTAAATTCATAGAAATAGCTAGAGTTTGTGGGTTGCTGTTACAAGATGTGTTAGATAGTGGAGAATCAGCAAGAGTAGAAAACTTGCTTTTACGAGAATTCAATAAAGCAGATTTTGTATTTCCTTTAAAACCAGGGGAAGAAGAGATGCTAAAAAGGAAAGAGGAGAGGTTGACACATGGTCTAAAGGGTGCTCTTGTTTTAGAGCCTAAGGTCGGCTTACATACTAACTATGTTGTTTACTTGGATTTCAAGAGCATGTACCCTTCACTCTTCATTGCTTACAACATATGTTGCACAGCAATTTGTTTAGATGAGAAACCAGAAGAAACTATTAAAACACCTAATGGTGTAGAGTTTGTTTCTCCAAAAATCCGTGTAGGAGTTATACCCAGGACTGTTAAGATGTTGATAGAAGAAAGAGATAGGATAAGAGATCTTGCTAAAAAAGCAAAAACAGAAGAAGAGAGAAGAAGCTTAGAAGCTAGACAGATTGCTTTAAAGTACATGACAAATGCTTTCTATGGATATACAGGGTATATCCGATCTAGGATATACATGTTGGATATAGCCAATGCCATCACTGCTTGCGGTAGACATTTGATACAAAGAACGAAGGAAATTGTTGAGGCTGACAAAAGATTCTCTGTTTTATACGGCGATACAGACAGCATCATGGTAGACACAAAAACAACTGATATGGAAGAGGCAATCAGGCTTGGAGAAGAAGTAGAAAAGAGGGTAAACGAAGAGTTGAAAGGAAAAGTATCGATGAAAATAGAAGGAATTTTCAAGTCGTTAATAATACTGAGTAAGAAAAGGTATGCAGGTCTTCTTGTAGAGAAGAAAGATGGTGAAATTAAAGAAACAATGTTAATGAAAGGTATTGAGACTGTAAGGAGAGATTGGTGTAATTTAACAGGCACAACCTTACTAAAAGTTTTGGAAATAATCTTGAAAGAAAGAAGCCCAAGCAAAGCACTTGCTTATGTGCGAGAAACGATGCTAAAGCTAGAGAGAAACGAAGTTCCGTTAGAAGATTTGGTGATAACAAAGGGTATATCTAAGCCTTTAAAAGAGTATAAGGGCGTGCAGCCGCATGTAGAACTAGTTAAAAAATTGAGGGCAAGATCACCTGCTGAAGCTCCAGGATTAGGTGACAGGATAGGATATGTGATAGTACGAGGACCTCAATTACTTTCAGAAAGAGCGGAAGATCCTGAATATGTAAGACAACATGGATTAAAGATAGACTCGAAGTACTATATAGAAAGTCAGATACTCCCACCAATAGAAAGAGTTTTTGAAGCTATGGGTATATCAAAGTCTGAGCTTTTTGGTGTTGGAAAACAACGTATATTAGCTGATGTTATTAAGAATAATTCTCAACAGAGTCTCTTACATTCTATAGATTGTGTTATCTGTTCTAAGTGTAATAAAACTTATAGAAGGCCCCCACTTCTTGGTAAGTGTAGTTGTGGTGGAGAGATTTTATTCTGTTCTAACGGGGAGAAAGCAAAATATTTTAGCCCAGCTTAAAGTCTTTTCTCGTACAAAGGAGATGCAAGAATTCTGTAAATTAAGAAACCTGCTAGCAAGGTTGTTGCAAAAAATTTAAGGAACGTGAAAAGAAGTATAAGAGCAGCGAGTATTATCAGAAAGTCTGACATAATTTTTAGAGAAACGTTTCTACGGAAAATTGTAATAGTTTGTGCACTTTTCTTAAGTCTAGTTTCTGCAGAAATAAGTGAGTAGTGCGTGCACACAAACATCAGAACTATCAATCCTAGTAGTGTTTGAAAGTTAATAACCCACATAGGTAAAATTTTCTGCACAAGAGCCAAAAATCCCAAGGTTATAAAAACACATATTAGAGTAAGTGTTATAGCAACAATACCAACTTTCAATTTTTTATACCTGAAGTAGAAAATGGTAGAAAGCATCACTAAGAAACATCCGAAGGAAATACCTGTTATCAAAAGAGAAATATTTTGTAAGCTGGGTTTATAGACATCGGATCCAACAATCTTCACATCAATTAACAGTTCACCAGACTCTAAGGATGCAAAAACTTTTTGTCTTGTAAGTGAAGCATCGTTTATGTTTGTGGAGAACCCTATTATAGATAATTGTCTTACTTCTTCCTTAGCAAGTTCGGCGGGTATTAAAAGGTTGCTTATTGGTTTTTCATCTATATAGTAAACAATAAAACCTTCTACCAAAGTTTGCCTACCGTTGAAATAAGTTGGAGCATTCTTAAGAATCTTGTTAAATCTTTTAGATGCTTCTTCCGAAATTTCTACTGGTATAGAAAATTCGTACATTTTAGTGTTTAAATTGTAGCTAAGCGTCCCACTTCCTAAAGTTCTTAAGACATCGGTATTACCAAAAACTTTTGCCTCAACTACTACAGAAGCATTCGTGATGTTTTTCACTTTGAATGTAATGTTATCTAGTTGAAAAGTACTGTTTACCGAATAAGTACTCCCATTAATTTTCACACCTTTATCTACTAATTCTACAGTATACACATTATCACCAACAGGTATATCTCCAGTGTTGTTTACTATTTCGATGTTTTCTAAAATTGTTGCTTCAAACACTCCTTTTTCCAACAATACTGGAATTACATCTGGAGATAAACTGATAACTTTAATAGTAGAACCATTTATCAAAACTTGAACATCTGGCATCATGTAAGCTACAGCTCTCTTCTTCAAAATTTCAGCAACAGTATTTACATTTTTTTCAGGTTTTAGAATTGTTACTACACCCCCTTGCAATTCTATTCCAAACCTTAACTCGTCAGAAGGCAGTTTTGTAACATTAACACCAAGGAATCCGTCTTCGATAGCAGTACAACTACCAGGACCGTTGTTAACAACCATGGTAACATGTTGCCCTTTCTTTATGTTTTTAATTGCCTTGTTAAAATCTTCTAAACTGTTTATTTGTTGACCCAGTACACTATTGATAACATCGCCTGGCTTTAAGGTACAATCCTTATTCTCAACATAAGAGACTAAAACGCCTTGCCTTTTCAATACATAAGGTGAAAGAATGAGGTAGAGAGAAATTACTGCTAGCAATAAAAGCAAAGCTGCTCTCAAGCCTATTTTCATCTTATCTACCTTTTATTTTTACTTTTTGATAAGTTATTATTAAATAAGTTTTGATTAAGTGGTCAGATGAACCTAATACATTTTTCCATAGCTTTGGCAATTTTTTTATTGCTTACAGCATTCATTCTAAGAGAGTATGTTAGTTTTGTTATTGAACAAGAAAACAGAGAACAATCTGTAGAAACAAAAGTAAAGGCTTTACAAGTCCTTAAAAAGATTTTATCTCCAGGAATACCAAGCAACTGGACCAGAGAGAACGTACAGCAAGTGGGTGTATTTGACTATATCTACAGAAAAACTGTAATAATCAAAGAAGCCGACGGAATAGACAGAGGGTATATCCTTGTTAACTTAAGTAATTTTACTTTTGACGATGATTGCTCTAAGATGATTTTAAACAGTACAGTAAGAGTTTACGAGTATGAAGAGGAAATACCTTTCACTCTTTTCGATCAAACGTTTTGTGAGGGAGGGTACTTGAAAAATGCAACTTTAGTCCTTAACACAAGCTTTTCTCCATACCAGTCAAGGACACTCTTCATCTACTTTTCTTCAGATACAGAAATACTTCCTGCCAATTATTCTTTACCATTTAACACAGCAACAGGTTTTAATGTAACCGTATATCCAACAGAAAGGATGCTATGGCTTTCTGTAAGGAAGTTGAGAGAGCTAAGAGAATTAGACTATCTACAGGCTATCAACACTTTGTTGACAGGAAACGAGTTTTATTTGGAAGTGAGCGAATGAGAGGAGTTGTAGAATTAGCAGAAGTTGTTATTGGAATGGCGATTGTTGTTTTTCTTTTTTATCTTCTTTTCCAGCTACAACCTACACCAGAGCTAAGACCAACAGAAACAAAAATTAAAGTTTTAAACTTTCTCTCAACCTTAGAAAACCAAGGAAGGCTAGCGAACTTAATCCTTTCAAACAATACTACAGCAATTTTACAAGAGCTTCAGACAGCATTTCCAAGCATAAACTTTAACGTCAGCATAGACGAAAGCATCTACCAACTACCTAACAATACTTATTCTGTAGTTTATTTTATTCCAGGTAATTATACTTACTTCAAGCCTTCAAAGCTTACTGTTTACATGTGGTTTTTATGAAGGGGCAGTACATGTTTTTGATGTGTATCGTTTTTCTATTTGTTTTAATATCCTTAAGGTTTGGTATACGCACTACATACTTCGCTGCTGAACAAAACTTGAGAGAGGTTTACTCGAAGAGGATGAATGAAGTTATTTTGGAGGCGTTGAAAAAAGTTTTTCTCATTTCAGCTAATAACAAAAGCTATGCTGAGAAGAATTTTGAGGATTTTGTAAGATATGTAAAAAATTCTTACAGTTTTGACATTTTGGCAGTTGAGATAAACATACCAACAGTCTATGCAAACGAGAACACAACCTTCAACACGACAGTATTTAATTCGTTAAGCAAGACTATAAGCAACGTAAGCCTAAACTTTAGCTACGATGGTAGCAGTCACTTTTTCGAAAGCTTGGAAGATAACACTAGTGTTAAGGTAAACTTCACGTTCAATGTTTCTTCTGATACAGTTTTTACTCTAAACTTTACCTATTATTCGCCAGATAAAAACGAGAAAACAATTTTGGTACCAGTTAACATCAACTCGGCAAGTTTTGTCTACTATTTTAAGGTCATTTTTATTAATGGCCAGGTAGAGGAGGATTATGGTAAGTTCAAAAATTAAACTATTTTTTACATGCTTGGTTTTTTTGCTTCTTTTTACAGAAAGTTCTCTAGCAATTGAGCCAACAACTGTTGCTCTTGTAAACACTTACCCTAATGCCTATCATAATTTAGGATATCCTTCTGCAAGAGCAAGCTTTTATGATGGGTCGAAATTTTGGGTGTTTTTCTCAAATTATACTGGGGGAGGCATTTCTTGGAGTGGCCAATCTCTTTACTCATATTCTATAGACGGCATTTCTTGGAGTCAGCCAGCAATTCTTAAAGAGAGTTCTACTACCCATTACTACATGAGCGTATGGTTCAAAAATTTTACGACAAACAAAACAGTATACGTATCCATGAGCCAGTTTACTACTGCAGCTGATTTAAGGTTTAGGCGTGGGAATATAACAGGGACAACAATAGAATGGGAGCCAGAAGTAAGTATACGTGTAACAAACTATGTTAGAGGGACTTTTATCACCCTCAACTCGAGCAACTACCCATGGATCGGATTTTGTATGTACGATGGCTCGAAGTATAGACCATGGGTGGTTTCAGCTGATGATATTGCTGGTTCAGCATGGTCTTCACCAGTTCTTATATCCGATGAAGATTGTATGTATCCAGAAGGTCCAACTTTACTACCTTTATCAAATGGGAAAATGTATATGATATGGTACAATTCTTCAGGACAATCTTATCGTGGTGCGTTTTTTAACGGGACTTTATGGAAAGATTTAACTACGATAGATTCTGCTACACTTCCACCATCAGAGACTGGCCAGTATGCTGTTAACGTGAACGACGTGATATTCCTAGCTTTTACAGGAAGTGATGGAGTGCTATACCTAAGAAACTGGACAGAAGCTCAAGGTTGGGGAGAAAGAATTGTGATAGACAGGAATACAGACAATTCCCCGCAAGTAACAATAGGGTCCGATGAGAATGGGGATCTTCATGTCTTTTGGAATAGAACAAACATAATCTACTACAAGAAATACAGCTCAGCTACTGGCTGGTCTTTAACTTCAACACCTTTCGGTACTTCCTTTAGCGATCCAAGAAGGTTGAGAAGCGCACAAGCTGCTACAAATTCTGTGATTAGCCTTGTTTGGTTAGAGAACACTTCTACAGCACCATTTCCAGTTAGGCATGCATACATAGACGAGCTATTACCACAATGGTCTTTAAACTCTACTAATGCAACTCTAGCAGGAACAGCGATAGAACACAGGCTAAAATGGGATGATAATGTTGGGTTAAGCTATGCTATCTTCAGCTTTGATAATTGTACTGGCGAGTTGAGAAATGTAACAACCATGAGCTTGTCAGGAAATTCAGCTTGGAGCAACTTTACTGTTGTTAT
>CAYYVK010000006.1:25862-29263 GCA_964475145.1 uncultured archaeon | reverse complement strand
CGGCTGGCGCATCTATTTTACCAATAAATCCTTTTGTTGTCTTATTTTAAAGAGATGGAAACAATATACTGCAAAAAGGTTGACCTTACAATCCTTGGAAAATATAAGAAAGAAAAGATATACGACTACTGCCTCTACTTCCTGACTGACCAAAACTACTCGTCAGTTGAATTGGAGCAAAAAATAAGGGAGAAGAAAGAGGAGATAGTTAAAGCTTTAGAGGAGATGTTTAGAGCAGGAGTAGAGATAGTTGTGAAGCCATATCCTTTAGAAAGGTTGTACGTAAAAGATGAGACAGAAGACATGATACTTACTGATAAGGGATGCCTTTCCAAGAAAGCTTTTTTGATGAGAATATAATTAAACAAACCAAAAAAGAAAAAGATTTAAACTTTACGAATTTTTATTAAAATCATGGATATAGAAAGCTTGAGAGAAGAGTATAAGAAAAAAGTTAACTTAGCATTATTCAAGCTTCCTATCAAGCTTACTGACGACTATCCTGCCAAAATATTTATGGTAGACCCGGATTATTGCTCAGATTATGAGCTGATAGACCAATGCCTTAGAAGACCAACGCTCTATTGCCTTATAGATAAGAAGCACACCGAAGCAGATTCTATACCTCTGCAAAGAATCATTCGCAACTATTCTTTAGAGAACATAGGAGAGCGAGATATTGATGAGAGCTATTTAAATGTGTACGACGGGAGTTATTCCCAACCTCCTAAAGTTTGTTTATGGTCTGTTCTGAAAAAACATAAAATCATTCCAAAAACCGCAGAAATATTCAGCAGTGCAGGCTTGTACACAAGCCCACATGCAGTCAAGATAATTGTATACAACATAGCAAAGCCTGAAAATGCTTTGAAGGCTGAGAGGATTATAGACGAATGTATAAATTCTTCTTTGGACAAGTATTTTTAACCCTTAAAATTAATCATTTTAAAACCAAATATACTTTACGTGGTGTTTATGAGGCACGATCTTTTGGCAGACGTCTTGTCTGCAATAAAGAATGCTGAGAGAGTAGGAAAGAAAGAGTGTATAGTACCAGCTTCAAAGCTTGTAAAAGAAGTGCTTAGGGTCTTTGAGGAACATGGCTACATAGAATCTTTCGAGTTCATTAACGACGGCAAATCTGGAAAGTTTAAAGTAAGCCTGAGAGGAAAGATAATAGATACAAACGTGATAAAGCCTAGGTTTTCTGTTAGAGTTGACGAATTCGAAGAATGGGAAAAAAGACTTTTGCCTGCAAAGGACGTTGGCATACTCATTCTAACTACCTCAAAAGGTATTCTAGACCATAAAAAAGCAAAAGAAGCTCATGTAGGAGGTAAACTTTTAGCCTTTGTTTACTGATGGTTCTTATGGCTTCAAGAGAAATTCTAATTCCAGAAGGTGTAAACGTAGAAATAAACGGAAACGTGATAAAGGTTTCTGGGGAGAAAGGCCAGATAGAGAAAAAGTTTGATTTACCAAAGGACATGAAGATAGAAAAGCTGGACAAAAAGATAGTAGTTTCTTCCACCTCCGAAAGAAGGAAAAGCTTGGCCATGGTAGGAACAATTGCAGCTCACATAAGAAATGCTATTCAGGGAGTAACTAAAGGCTTTGTCTACAGACTTAAAATCTGCTTTAGTCATTTTCCCATAACAGTAAAAGTGGAAGGTGATAAAGTAGTGATACAAAACTTTTTGGGAGAAAGAAAACCAAGATATGCAAAGATTTTCGGGAAAGTGCAAGTTAAAGTAGAAGGTTCAGAGATAATAGTTAGTGGTATAGATATAGATGAAGTTAGCCAAACAGCTGGAAGCATAGAAAGAGCAACTAGAATAGTTGGGTACGATAGAAGAAGGTTCCAAGATGGTATTTTTATAGTTTCGAAGGGTGAGTGATTTGGTTAACCCAAGAAAAAAACCGAAGTTTAGAAGATGGCTAAGCCAAACGTACAAAAGGTTAAGCGAGTCTTGGAGAAAGCCAAGGGGAATTCATAGCAAAATAAGGGTAAGGAGAAAGGGAAAAATAAAAATGCCTTCCATTGGTTGGGGAGCGCCTAAAAGCTTAAGAGGGCTACATCCCTCAGGGTTTAAGGAAGTTGTTATTTATAGCATGAAAGATTTGGAAAAAATTAATCCAGAAAAAGAGGCAATTAAAATTTCGCATACAGTGGGCAAAAAGAAAAGAGGAGAAATTGTTAAAAGGGCCAACGAGCTTAAGATTAAAGTTTTAAATCCTTAACATTAAACTCATGAACTGGAGGATTAGAGGGAAACTGTTAGGCTATAAATTTGAGAACGATGACGACCTTTCTAAACACAGAATGGACACTCAAACTTTCAAGTTTTTGAGATAAACCTTACAAGGTCTGTTTTGGTAACAATCCCCTTTATTTCCTCATCCTCTACAATAGGAACACCACTTATATCATTTTCTAGCATCAGCTTAACACACTTCTCTATTGTGTCCTTTGGTCCAAGTGTAATTACAGGCGAGCTCATAGCATCGTCTACAAGGATCTTCCTCATCTTTTTGTCCCAATGTTTGCCTTCAGCAAGTTTCCTGAAAAGGCCAAGAGTTTTTGCAACGTCAGACTCCGTTAAAATTCCTACTAGCTTGTTTTTTTCAACCACTAAAATCTTCTTTATACCATAATGGAGCATCATTTTTCTTGCCTCTAAAAGTCTAGAACCCTTTTCTACCCTATGCACATCTTTTTGCATTATTTTTTCTAAAGGCTCATTACAACCTTTCAAAATTTTTATCAAGTCGGTTTTTGTCACTATTCCAATAACGTTATCTTTATCAGTAACTACTAAACTCGATATACCCTTTTCTAGCATCTTCTCAGCAACTTCTTTTACTTCAGCATCTTTCTCTACAGTTATCAGCTTATCGCTATAGCAAGAGGAGACGTGCACATGAGCATCTGAAAGCTTTCTTTCTTTTTCGGAGCCAAGTCTTTCTGCTAAGTCTCTCTCAGTCAAAATTCCTACTATCTTTTTATTTCTTTTGACAAGAAGTCTAGAGACACGTTTCTTTTGCATGAGCTTTAAAGCATTTCTTACTGGCTCGTTTACATCTATACATATCAAGCCTTTAGACATTATTTCTTCAACTTTCATAAAGATTATAAAGGTAAACCGTAAAATAAAAGTATACGTGGTCAGATGAGATTGCAGAGAAGATTGGCAGCAGATATACTCAAAGTTGGTAAGAGTAGGGTATGGTTAGACCCCACTAAGATGGGAGAAATAGAGAAAGCTATAACTAGGGCAGACGTGAGAAAGCTGATCAAGAAAGGGTACATAAAAGCATTGCCAGAAAAAATTCATATGCCGAAAGAAAAAAGGAAGAAGAAAAAAGGTTTGGGTAGCAGAAAAGGAACAAAGTTTTCAAGA
>CAYYVK010000006.1:1583-25762 GCA_964475145.1 uncultured archaeon | reverse complement strand
AAAAAGGAAGAAGAAAAAAGGTTTGGGTAGCAGAAAAGGAACAAAGTTTTCAAGACTTTCTAGGAAGAGAAGATGGATATCCACTGTCAGAGCTTTGAGGAATATGCTGAGAGAATTGAAATCTTCTGGACAAATAGACAACAGAACTTATAGAAAGCTTAGGTTGTTGGTAAAAGGTGGAATGTTCAGGAGCCGAAGCCACCTGAGAACTTATCTGGAGCAGCATGACTTGCTGAAGGAGGTGGAAAAATGAAACCTAGATATGGCTTATTCACTGGAAGGTTTCAACCTCTTCATAATGCTCATTTAAAATGCATGCTGAAAATTTTAGAAGAAGTGGAAAACTTAGTTGTCGGGATAGTTAATCCGGACCCAAAAGATACAATTGAATTTAGAGAATTTACGCAGGAGAAGAATCCGTTTACTTTTTGGGAGAGGTATAGAATGGTGCACGAATCTCTTGAAGAAGTCGGTACAGACATGTCTAGGGTATACATAGTTCCATTTTACCCTCCTTTACTTTATGCTGACGATAAAACTGAGAGATTTGTTCCTAAGAGCAATGTTACTGTATACATTCCAGCTAAGGATGAGTTTGATAGACAAAAAATAGAGGAGATGAACAAAAGAGGTTGGGATGTAAGGGCACTAGAAGTAACAGAGGACATGAGTTCAACAGAGATTAGAAGGAGAATTTACACAGGGGAAGAGTGGGAAAGTTTGGTTCCTGAAGCTGTAGCAAAAATAATTAAAGAGGTAGACGGAATTAACAGAATTAAAGGAATGGGAAAATGAAGTTATCACCAACTTACAAGATGCCGTTCAAGAGAAGAAGACTTTACAAGACAGATTATAGGAAAAGGCTGAGACTACTCTTGAGTAAAAAGCCAAGGCTGGTAGTTAGAAAAAGCTTGAAGTACATAACTGCTCAAGTAATAGAATTTTCGGAAAAAGGAGATAAGACTTTAGTAGGTGTAACTTCCAAAGAGCTAAGGAAGCTAGGGTGGAATTTTGCATGCGACAATCTACCAGCAGCTTATCTGACAGGTTTGCTTGTTGGTAAGAAAGCTTTAGGGAAGGGTATACAAGAAGCTATCCTAGATTCCGGCCTTTATCCTTCAACGAAGGGTTCTAGAATATATGCAGTCGTAAAAGGCGCAATTGATGCAGGCCTAAAAGTTCCTGTCTCAGAAGAGGTATTGCCAAGCGAAGAACGGATATACGGCAAGCACATAGTTAGCTACAAGGAAAAGTTTAAGAATTTGCCTGGAGAATTTGAAAAGATAAGGCAAAAAATCTTGAGTGGTTGAATATGCCAGAAGAAGAGACCCCAGAAGTACCGGAGGAAGTTAAGGTAGAAGTAACTCCTGCCCTAGAGAAATGGGTACCAAAGACTTCTTTAGGTAAGATGGTCTTCGAGGGAAAAATTACCAGTATAGACGAGATTTTGGAGTTAGGCAAGCCAATAAAAGAACCTGAGATTGTTGATAAGCTTCTACCAAACTTGAAGAGTGAGTTGATTTTGATAGGTGGAAGAACAGGAAAAGGGGGTGGCATCCAAAGAATCCCGATAAGAATTACATCTGTAACCAAAAAATCTGGAAGAAGGTTTAGGATGAATGCTTTTGTTGTTGTTGGAAATGAAGACGGCATCATAGGTATTGGTTCAGGTAAATCACTAGAAGCTAGGAATGCTGTTGAAAAAGCAACGCAGAGGGCCAAGTTAAACTTGATAAAAGTAAAAAGAGGATGTGGAAGTTGGGAATGTGCTTGTGGTGGAAACCATTCTATACCTTATAAAGTTTCTGGGAAGTGTGGCTCAGTAAGAGTGCAACTGATGCCAGCTCCAAAGGGTGTTGGCCTTGTTGCTGACGATGAAACTAAAAAATTGCTTAGGCTAGCTGGAATTAAAGATGTGTGGGTTAAAACTTTCGGCAACACTTCCACGAGAATTAACTTGATTACTGCCGTTTTTAATGCTTTGAAAAGGCTTTATGTTTATGAAAAGGTTGGGAAGTGATGTTTGCGGTCGTTAGACTTAGAGGCACACCAGGACTAAGTAAAAAGGTCAGAGATACTCTAGAGATGCTCAGGCTCAAGGCAGTCAACAATTGTGTTCTAGTGCCCGAGACACCAGATTATAAGGGCATGTTGGAAGTAGTTAGGCACACAGTTACATGGGGTGAAATAGAAAAGGAAACTCTTGTAGAGCTTTTGAAGAAAAGACTAAGGTCAGAAGGTGATAAAAAGGTAGATGAAAATACTTTAAAGCAACTTACTGGTTATGGGTTTGAAGAGTTAGCAGATGCTCTTTTATCCGGCAAAGTTAAGATGAAAAGTTTTCCGAAGTTGAAGCAAGTTTTTAGATTAACACCACCTTCCAAAGGTTTGAAAAACGTGAAAGAGTTTTACCCAAAAGGTGATTTAGGCTACAGAGGCAAAGAGATAAACGAGTTGCTTAGGAGGATGATTTGAATGGTTGTTAGGAGAGAAAAAAAGCGCAGAAGAGGAGAAAGGACTTACCATGGAAGTCATAAGAAGTGGAGAGGAGGAGGCTCGAGAGGAGGTAGAGGAAAGGCAGGAATGCACAAGCACAAGTGGAGCTATACTGTAAAGTACGAGCCAGAACATTTTGGTAAAGAAGGTTTTGCCAGGCCAAAGAAAGTTAAGACAATCAACCTATCCGAACTGGAAAAGATTTTGCCTAGGCTGATTGAAAAGAAGCTTGTAGAGAAAGAAGGAGAGATAATAAAAATTAACTTGAAGAAAATTGGTTACAACAAGCTTTTAGGTGCTGGTTCTGTGAGCAAGCCACTAATAGTGGAGGCAGAAGCATTCTCTCAGTCGGCTATGAAGAAGTTAGAAGCAGCTGGTGGGAAAGCAATTATAATTTCTTATTCATCTGACTGACCACTTTATAAATTTAAACCTAGAATTCTTAATTTCAAGATATCATGGAAGAAGAAAAACCAAGCTTAGTAACCAGAATAACAAGGTACATACCTACTGTAAAAAGACCTAGCTATAGACAAAGCTTGAACACAAGGCTAAAGTGGACTGGGCTAGTGCTGATAGCATACCTTGCACTCTCTTACATCCCTGTTTATGGGGTAGAACCTTCTACCTACGAGCAATTTAGGTACATAGAGCTTATTCTTGGTTCTAGGTTTGGCAGCCTAATGACTCTTGGAATAAGCCCTATAGTTACAGCAGGAATTATACTACAGCTTTTAGTAGGTTCTAAAATACTAAACTGGGACACCACAAAAGAAGAAGATAGAAAAAAGTTTCAGACTTGGAACAAGTTTTTATCAGTAGTTTTTTGCTTTATTACAGCAGCAGTGTATGTGTTTGGAGGAGCACTCTTGGTTCTTGGTCCTTTAAGTATGAAGATAATAGTTCTGCTACAGCTTGCGGCAGGTGGTCTTATGGTGATCCTTTTAGACGATTTAGTAAGCAAGTGGGGAATAGGTTCTGGGGTTAGCTTGTTCATAGCAGCAGGTGTTGCTACACAAATCCTAATAAGGCTTTTCTCACCGTTACCAGCTACTTGTAAACCTTTCCAGTTTTCTACGTGCATGCCAAGCGTAGGCAATGCACCAGTAGGACTAGTTTGGCAGTTCTTCTTGAATGCTTTAATAGGGAACAGAAGCCTCATGCTACAAACCCTTCTACCGATTCTTTTCACTGCATTGGTCTTCTTGATAGTGGTCTACATCCAGGACATAGCAATAGAAATACCCCTCTCTTTTACAGCTTTGCGTGGTTTTGGTAGGACTTGGCCGCTTAAGCTACTTTACACTAGCAACATTCCAGTCATCCTTGCAGGTGCACTAATTGCAAACTTCCAGTTGCTGGGGAGGTTTGGTCTTACTCCACAGAACGGCTTACAATGCGGCATGCTTGGATGTTACGATGCTAATGGGAATCCTGTGAGTGGCGCAGTTTTCTATCTCTCTACACCCTCAAACTTTTTGCTTCAGCTGATTAGTACAGGAGTGACTTCTGCAGACTGGATTCGGGTAGCAATTCACATAGCCCTTTTTGCAATTCTTTGTACAATTTTTTCTGTTTTCTGGGTTAGTACTTCTGGTATGGATGCAAAGTCTGTGGCAGAGCAGATAGAAGCTATAGGGATGCAGATTCCAGGCTACAGAAGGGATGCTAAAAGCATGGAAGCAGTACTAAGCAAGTACATACAACCTCTTGCCTTCCTTGGTGGACTTTTTGTAGGGTTGTTAGCTGCTTTCGCAGACATAACTGGTACCATAGGCTCAGGAACAGGAATTTTGCTAGCAGTAATGATTATTTATCAGTATTATGAACAATTAAGTATGGAAAACTTGGAAGAGGCTCATCCATTGATAAGAAAGCTAATAGGTGAATAAAATGTTCGAACAGCTTACTCCAATCCTCGATACAATCTCTTACCCTCCACTAGCTCTAGCACTCTTAGCAGTAACAGTTACATGCTTAATATATGCTCTGAACAGATTAATCGTTAAGAGACAAGTTCTAGAAGAGATAAAAGCTAAGATGGCAGAAATAAGGGAAAACCTCAGTCTTGCGCAGCAAACCAAGAATGTGGAGGCTGTAGAAAAATGGATGAAGGAGTTTGTTTCGGTGAACAACAAGTACATAAAATTAACTGTGAAAAGCATGATAATAACAGCAGCAGTATCGATAATCGTTCTAACTTTGATAGGTTCTAAATACTCAGGAAATATTGTTAAACTTCCTTTTGAGATACCTTATTTGGGCAGTGCTCTTAGTGGTGTTTATTGGTATGTTTTTGTGTCTGTTATAGTAGGATGGTTAATAAACAAGCTATTGGGTGGTTGAAAATTATAGAGGTTGGCAGGGTGTGCATAAAAACGGCTGGTAGGGAAAGTGGACATTATTGTGTTGTCCTAAAGAAGTTAGACAAAAGTTTTGTTCTAGTTACTGGTCCTAAGCTGCTTACTGGCGTTAAGAGAAGAAAGGCGAATATTCTTCATCTTAAGCCACTAGAACACAAGCTAGAGATAAGAGAGGAGGCAAGTGATGATGAGGTTATAGAAGCTTACAAAAAGTCTGGGCTGATTAGCAAACTAGGACTTAAACTACCTTCTGCAGCAGAGCTAAAGGAAGAGAAAAAGTTGGAAGAGAAGAAAAAAGAAGCAAAGGAGGAGAAAAAGAAATAATTTTATAAACTTTTACGGTAAAGTTTTTAAAATTAACAAAATCAATAATTTAAGTTTTAGTTGCATAGTAATTAATGAGAAAAATGAAGGGAAAAACCTTCATAATATTAACTCTACTAGCACTGTTTGCAGTTGTACCAGTGAAAGCTGAGAACTATCAAGTTACAGCATCACCAAACGAGTTTTCTTTAGGTAGCACGCAGGAAATGACTTTGAAAGTTGTCAACGAGAAGGCTTCTATCCACAACATAGTGAAAATAGAGATAAGCTTGCCTTTGGACGAGCATAATGTGAGTTATTTCGACGTGAAGAACTTGTTCGTACTCCCATCTGGCTGGCAATCTTCTGCAACGGTAAGCGAAGGTAAGGTAACAAAGATAGCATTCTTCTCGATAGGACCTGGCATAACTCCAGGTTCTACTCAGAGGTTTATCTTCAGTTCAGTAACTGCTCCAAACAAGATAGGATTGTATCAGTTTAGTTGGAAGATAACAGATTCAGCCGGTAATGTGAAGAGTGGAAGCTTTCCAGTAAACGTGAAGATAGGACCTTTGACTAAGTTCGTTGTATCGGATGTCCCACAAGAGGTTATTTCAGGAGACCCTTTCAACGTTACGATTATTGCGTATAGTGGCGATGTGATAAAGGCAGACTATACAGGTACTATTACTTTCTCCTCTACAGACCCTACAGCTAAGTTTATTCCTTCCACTTACAAGTTTCTGCCATTAGACAATGGCCAAAAGACAATAACACTTATACTCTACAAAAAAGGAAATCAAACTTTTACTGTTAAGGACGATCAAGCAAAGGTGGAATCAGTTTCACCTATCATTTTGGTTAAGCCAGCAGTACCTAGACATCTTTCCATTGCTATAAATGGTGGTGCACCAACAACGGATTCGGTTTTTGTAACTCTTTCACTCAGTGCAGTTGGAGCTGAAGAGTGCAGATACAGTAACGACAAAATATTCTGGAGTGCTTACGAACCCTATACAGAAATTAAAGAATGGAAGCTTGAGGGTGGGGAAGGCGAGAAAACAGTCTATTACCAGTGCAGGAACAAGGATGGAGAATCTGAAATAGTTTCAGCAAGTATAATGCTAACTCAAAGGTTTGTAATAACTTTGCCAGTAGGAATAAGTATAGTGGCTTTAATCCTCTCTCTCGTTGCTCTGATAGTTGCAACGAGAAAAAGTAAGAGCAAAAAGGAAGAGTAGTCACCACAGAATTTGAACACTCTTTACAGGATCGTCAATCTTAGATACTATATAGAAGTCTCCGCTCACTAAATAATTTCTTAGTTTTTGTAAATTGTTGTACCACGTGTTTAGCTGAGAGAGTGTATAGCTACTACGACCTTTATTAAATTCTTCCACAGCTTTATTATACGCATCAACACACTGCTTGTAAAGCTCTACACAATTTTCTATGGCAGAATAATAACTATAACTAAAAATGTTTGAATAATATGCGTAGGTTAAATCTCTAGAGAGTTCTGAACAACTAATGCTACAGTCTACAAACTTTTCTTTTACATCCTCCAAATTTATGGTTCCATAAGGTTTTCCAACTTCTACATAGCCAACTTTATCCTTACCAGTACCGTTTTCATTACCAGTAACGTCTATGAAAACAATCCCTCTATCAGTTGTTTGAAAAACGTTCAGAAGGTGTGCACTTCTGTTGCTCTCAAAAACAAGCTCTACTATACCAACTCTGAAACCATTTACTCTTGCACGTTTGAAAAGCTCCAACGCAAATCCTGTGCAATCAAAAGATTTTTCATTGTACACTAACTTATTTGTGTCGTCTGCTTCTAAAAAAGTTTTCAACTCTTCCCAGCTCGGATTTCTAAGAATAGATTCTTTTGAGCGCGTCAAGTTATTGAATAAAGTTTTAACTCTTTCTAGTTCTGATTTTGTAGACGACAAATTTTCTTGCAGAGTTGAAATGGTTTCTTTCAGAGAAAGTATTTCATAATCCTTTAACTTAATAGTTTCTACAAGCCACACGGAGGAGACAACCAATAGCAGAATTATCGTCCCAAGCACAATTAGGGCTATTTTCATACTATTATTTGTGTTTTTCTTCCAAATAATTCTTTAAGAATTTCTCCCACCTTGATTTATATAAATCTTCTAGTTTTTTTAGCTTCGATTAACTCTTCTTCCATTTTAAAACCTGTAAGCTACAAGTTTTGCTACAAGTTGAGCAACCAAATCTTCTGAGCTGCTGAAAGGTTGCGGGAGTATCTCTACTACATCAGCACCAACTAGGTTTTTTTCTTCGCACAACTTTCTAATCAATTTTAATACTTCTTCCCAATTAAGTCCGTTTGCTACTGGAGTACCAACAGAAGGAATGATAGAAGGATCGAAAACGTCCAAGTCTATGCTAAGATAAACATTTTCTTTACATTTGTTTATTATTTCTTCCAAGTTCTCAATTTTTGGATAAATTTTTAACTTCTGCTTATTAGCAAACTTGTACTCTTCTTCACACATACTTCTAGTGCCAACCCAAACAACATCTCTACAAAGTTCTAACACTCTTCTCATCGTGCACGCATGGCTATAATTGCTGTTTTGGAAACTTTCTCTCAGGTCAGCATGAGCATCCAGACAAACTACAGAGAAGTTCTTCAAATTTTTTGTCAAAGCTTTCACACTCCCGATAGAAATTGTGTGTTCTCCACCTAACATTACAAAAAACTTCTTCATTTTTACTATTTGTTCACAAACGCTAGCTACTGAATTTACCATAGCTTCTGGAGAGCTTACGTCAGGCTCTAGTTCAGGTAATGTACAAAACTTTAGTTTTGCTAAATCTTTTTTTGTTTCTAAATCAAAAGATTCAATTTCGTTTGATGCAAGAATCACAGCTCTTGGTCCAAACCTTGTTCCAGGCTTATAACTAGTCGTAGAATCGTAAGGTACAGGAAAGATTATCACGTCTGCTTCTTCAGGTTTCACACTTTCTAATCCTAAAAAACTGTAGTTCCCGCGTGAAGGATATTTTATCATAAGATAGAATTGGGTGCTAAAGCTTTAATTTTTTCCAACGAATTTTTTCTATTGATGAAAAGCATAGAAGTCTATATAAAAAACGAGAAAGTGATTATTTTTGGAGATTCAGCAAGACCAAGCTACACACTTTTCAGCAAGTGGGATGTTGTACCATGGGACTTACTGCCTCCAACTTCTTACACGGTTAACATCCTTCCAGAAGAAGATCGAAAAGCTCTTGAAATAGCTCAAAAGGTTGCTCAAAGAACTGGTGCAAAGCTTAAAGTTCGTGATGTGAATTATTTTGAAGGAAAGTTTTTCGCATACTTGAAAGGTATAAAGAAAACTCCTGCTGTAATCGTTGGAAACAAGAAGATCGAAAAGGTTGATGAGGAAACTTTACTCAGTTATTTACTCGACCTTGAACCTAAGCAAAGCTCCAACTCCTCCTAGCTTGAAAAACTCTTTACCTTCAGAAGTATCTACAGAAATAAAAGCAGTAGGAACATCAAGTTCTTCAGCAAACTTTAACAAATCTTCAGCCTTACTACTTGGATACTCCTCTGAAATTAGTAGAGTCTCTACTGCATTAGCATCTAGTGCAGCCTTTACTTTTTCTTCACCATAAACAGCTAAACCTTCTTTACTGATTTCGACAAAAAATCTTTTCATCAACTCTCTTTCTTTAGCAAGTGCAGTCTCTTTTATCAAATCTTCGGACCTCTTCACCAGTTCTTCTAGACCATATTCACCAGTATATCCTGTATCTTTAATTCCAAGCACCTTTTTCTGTATCATGTAGTTGAGATAACTTTCTCTCACAAACCTCTCCTTGATAGGTCCAGGACCACCTACTATAACCCCCACAAGCTTTTCCTGCTTAAGGAAAAGGTTTGAAGCCTCCTCACCAACCTTTGTCAAAAACTCGTTTATTGCATCTTCTCTTAACCTGTCATAACGACCTTGCGACATCCCTCCTTTTACAGTCTTGCTTGGTACAGTCGATTCAAGATGTTTTAGTGGTACAATTCTTTTCCCTTCCAGCAGGCCTATGTTTGCTTCTCTAGCGTCTAAAACTATCAGTCCGAAAATTTCTTTTTCGCTCAACATCTCCTTTAGAGGATCTAGTACAAAGACTTGATCACACCAATAAAGTTTTGTAGAAAGCTTTTCAGGCGGCTCAAAACTCCATAAACGTATATCTTCTTTACCTTCTACTGAAGATATGTTGCCACAAAATACCACTAAGCCGTTAGGAGGAGTTTCTCTGAAATTCTTTAGGTGCTGGATAATCTTTTCTAGAGCAGCTAACACATTCTTTCTAGTACTCTTGCTCTTAATGTTGCTTGCAGTTCCTTTCTCTTCAAAAAGCTGGTTTGCAACATCTACTATGTTAGCTCCGGATGGTATGTAAACTGATATAAGCTCTGTATGCCTTCCCTTATAGTTTTCCAACTCTCTTATGAGCTTTTTCAGCTTTAAAATTTCTTCTTGTTTCATTCAACCACCTATTAATGCTTTCAATGCATAAAAAACTCCAAAATAGCTTAAGAAAATTATGAGAGCGCCTATGGAAGAGCCTAGGATTATCGCGAGGAAAGACCTTTTCCAGTCAAGTCCTAAAAACCAACTTAAAGCAGAGACAGTATAAGTTCCAGTCAGTGGTGTTGGTAGAGCTATGAAAAGGGTTAGCCCAAGCACACCATACTTATCAACATAAGGTTTGGCCTTTTTTCTCATTCTTTCTAAGTATCTTTTTAAAAGCTTTATCTTACTAAGAGCTCTTTCATGAAAGGCTTCTAACCCGAAATAAACAGGAAAGAAAAGAACACAGTTTATTGTCAGTGAAACAAAAAGCACTAATAAAGGATTTAAGCCAAGAGCTAAGCCTACTGTTATTCCACCTATCTGTTCTGTAGTAGGCAAGAGATTAAGGAATGCAACAATCCATATGCCTTCTATCATACTTTATTATACGCAAAAAGCTTTTAAAAAGTCAGTCTTTAATGTTATGCATCGCTTTTAAGTCTTTCTCAAGCTTCTTCAGTTCTTTTGGTACTTGTATCTGAATTTCTGCAGTAAGTGGCACACCTTTCTCTTTCTTTATACTCCAAACTTTAGAGTTAAAGTATAGTATTTCCTCTGTCAACTTCTCCTTTCTCTTCCAACCAATCTTTTCAAACTTTTCTTTGTGAATGCTCTTTTTGCTGTACAAGATTCTCCAGATGTAGTCAGTAATAAAAGGAATGATTGGCGCAAGCAACTTCAAAGAAACTCTTAAGCAAGTGTGTAAAGTAAACCAAGCAGCTTTTTGTTCTTGTTTTGAAAATCCTTTTCCGTATGCTCTTGCTTTAACCATCTCTATGTAATGGTTAGCAAACAAGTTCCAAAGAAACTCTCTCATCCTTGTTGCTGGAACGAAAAAGTTAAAGTTCTTATACCCTTCTTCAACAGCTTTAGAAGTTTCTGCAAGCTCGCCAAGTATCCATTCATCAGTAGGCGTCAATTTTGCTTTTTTGACAACAGGAAACATGGAAATAAATCTAGCTATGTTCCAAAGCTTTGTCAAGAACTTGCTAGCATTAGCTATTCTTTCTTCTGAAGCTCTAAAGTCAAAGCCTAAACTAGCTTCTTGAGCAGACCAAAACCTGAAAGCATCTGCTCCATACTTTTCTATTATTGGTTCAGGATCTATCACATTTCCTTTACTTTTGCTCATCTTTTCTCCTTTTTCGTCTACACAGTATCCTGAGATCCATGCTGCCTTGAAGGGGAAAACACCAACTGCTAGGTAACATCTCAACAAAGTATAATAAAGCCATGTTCTGACTATATCTTTACCTTGAGGTCTTATGCTGAGAGGATAAATTTTCTTGAAAAACTTTTTATCCTCTAAGTATTTAGAAATGAAAAGTGGGGATATGCTTGAATCAAACCATGTATCAAAAGTTCTAGTTTCTCCTATAAACTCTTTTCCACCACACTTACTACACTTTTCAAATGGCGCCTTTTCTTCTTTCCAAGGTTGATAGTATTTTCCGGGTTTTGGTACGTGTGCTTCTCCACAGCTTTTGCAGTACCAGACAGGTATTTCAGTTGCATAATACCTCCTTCTGCTTATGGGCCAGTCTATAGTTATAGAATCTACCCAGTTTAGCAAAAGTTGTCTATGCATTTCAGGATAGAAGGTCATAGCTTCGCCACACTTCCTTATGTCCTCTTTGAAAGGCAATTGCTTTAGGTAGAACTCGTTCATCGGAATTATTTCTATTGGTGTGCGACACTTCTCACATACAGGAGTTCTATGAGTTATCGATTCCTTTTTCACTAGCAGACCATTATTTTCTAGATCTTTTACTATCTGAATTCTTGCTTCTTTTGTTGTTAATCCTGAGTAGGCGCCTGCATTCTTCGTCATTTTTCCTTGTTCATCTACAGCGATTATCTCTTGTAGTTTGAGCTCTCTAAAAAGCCTTACATCTTCAGAATCTCCATAGCTGCATACCATTACCACACCAGAACCAAATTTAGGGTCTACAGAAGTGTTTGCAAGGATCGGGACTTCTCTTCCATAAATTGGGATGATAGCATGCCTACCTATAAATCGTTTGTACCTCTCGTCTTGGGGATGAACAAGAACAGCTTGACATGCACAGATTAGTTCAGGTCTTGTCGTTGCTACTATCAAGTCTTCTTTTGTTTCTCTCACTTTAAACTTCACATACACAAGCTCTGTTTGCATTTCTTCGTAAATAACTTCTGCATCAGCTATAGTAGTTCTACAATTGGGGCAAAAGTTATTAGGTCTGGTATCTGTGTATATCAGACCTTTGTTCCAGAGCTCTATAAAAGTTGCTTGCGTGAGCTTTCTATAGCTTTCAGAATCAGTCCGATAATAATTATAAAAGTCTCCGGATATACCCAAACTTTTCATTATATCTAGCATTTCAGCCTCAAGCTCGTCCAAAGCATTCTTACAATAAGATAAAAACTTATCTCTTGGTATTTCATGCAAACTTATATTAAACCTTTTTTCGGCATACCTTTCTACACCTATACCATTACGATCTATACCTATTGGGAAGAATACGTTAAAACCAAGCATACGAGCTGTTCTTGCTATCATGTCTATCTGGGAATAGTGGGCTACAGCTCCTATGTGCCATGGCCTCCCATTCCCGCCAGGTTTTAAGCTGGTCTCGGATAGGGAGGTGGCGTGTCGATACTGAAGATTTTTTTATGTGCTCTTGGATTGAACTTGAAGATCCTCTCCTTTTCCCAACTTTTTCGTAATTTCTTCTCTAGCTCTATTCGCCATCTTTTTTCTTTTATTTTTGGCTGGAATTTCAACATTCTCGCCTACCTTTTTTGTTCTTTATTCATTCTTTATTTATTCTTTATAGATTAATTAATAATTTCTTTGTTGTAAAGATTTCGGAATGAGAAAAATTGTTTAAGAGCTGGAAATCGAAAAAAAGATCGTACAACATTTTTTAACAAATTAAGATACATATTGGTCTTTCTTTTGCTCATCCTTTACTCCTCTTATTATCTCATCCCAGTAATCACACTCGCCAGGAAGATCTTTTATCGTGGAGTAAGCCTTCAAAACACCTTTACTAATGTTCCCCACTTTCGAAAGAAGCTCTTTAGGGTATGAAGAATATTTTTCGTACTTTCCTAACACACGATCTACAGCTCTCTTATAACTTGCAGGGTCTCTTTTCCCTTCTAAGAGTTCTGAAGTGTATACAAGAATAGAATTTGAGAGCAGACTATCTAGTTTCACATCCTTTGATCCACTAAACATCCTTGCCAGATGTTCTTTAATTACTTCCATACATTCTTTCTTATTTTTGCATTTTATCAGCTTATCCTCTATCATCATCATAAATACTTCATCGCAAGGTATTTATCTCTTTCATCTTTAATTTGTTGATGCTCTAGTAAGTGAGAGAACAAGGTTCTGAGAAGGCTTACACTACTTTTTCCAGCTTCTACTTCTTTCCTTAGCCAGGCTATATGGTTTGGCTTGGTCATATACTCTACGCAATACCTGATCGTCTTGGGCGAAGCTTCATAAATAAACTTGGCTGGTTTGACGCCATATTTGGCAGGTTCTTTTGCTATTTCCTTCATCTTATAAATGTCTTCTTCGCTCACATAACCCTTTTTATAAACATCGAAAAGAAGGGGGAGAAAATTGTCTGAGAAGTGAACGTCAAGCTTACCTCTTTCTTTTGAAAGCTGCATCACCAACAGAAGAGTAGAAAGAAGAAGTAAGCCTCCAACAACAAATGCTACGCTACCTCCAACTAATACAAGTTGTCCAGTTGTTTGTGGTAAGCCTTTTAAAAGTTGAAAAACGACCAAAGGAACAAAAATTAAGAAAAGACTAATTAAAATTCTTAACCAAACTTTCATACTTTAATTTTTTCTTCCAAAAATTTATACCTTAAAATTCGTTTTGAAATTGAAATTAAATCTCTAGAATTATTCGACTATATTGCTTCTGGTAAAAAACTTTAAATTTATTTCGGATACTCAATTTATTGTGGAGAAGGAGATTTTGGAAAAGGAAATTTTAAGAAGGCTGATGAAGTACTTCCCAAAGCTTGAAGTGGGAAAAGAAGCCAAGGTCGTTATGAAGAAGTATCTCAAGTACAAGGAAGAAGGACGTTGGAAAAGAATTCCGATAGCAAACTTTGACAACGAAAGAAACATTTCCTTACGATGCTTGAAGCAGATTCTGGAAAATCTTTTTGAGGAAGTTGAGTTTACTAGGATGAGAGTTCCATTTTTTGTGTCCTTACCGAATTCTATTTCACCATACATGATTCCAAAAACTTTCGAGGATAATGTTTTGGTAAGTAGGAGATTAAAACCGATTTTTGAGAGAAGATATAAAGGAATAGATCACAAGACTGCACGCATGATAAGTGTGTATGTAGGTGGGAGTTATACTTTCTACTATTATTGGGACGAAAATACAAAAGAAGAAAAGGTTATAGACGAGCTAGTTGAAGATATTAAGCACCTTCACACCCAGTGTTGGACCAAAAGAATAGTAGGAGAAAGGCTTAATGAGTTTGTGTTTTCTCATTATTCGGATGTATTTCCAAAGCTTAAACCAGTTCTAACACTTCCTGAACCAAAAGAAAAGAAGGCAGAAGTTCCAACGGTAGAAGTGGAAAAACCGATAGAAAAAGTGGAAGTTCCAAGCGCTGAAGAAACCCCACAGGTAAAGAGGCGAGCTAAGAGAAAAGTTAAAAAAGAGGGGCATAAACCTTCTGAAGTTTTTTCGACAGATTATGGAACGATCGATAAAGAAGAAATTCAAAAAGTTATAACTGAGTACAAACCAGAACCTACAAACTTTTTTGGTGTTGTTGCTAAGACAAAGTACGAGAGCTTGTTAAGGCAAATAAAAGATGAGGAAAAGAGAAGAAAACTAGACTTTCTTTTTTATCAGTTTATCAAACTAACTGGAAATGCAGCAACAAAAGAATTTTACACCAAGTTTAACGAAAAGCTGTCTGAATTGTTAAATCAAACTACATAACCTTCTTTTTTCTTCGATTTTTCTATAAAATCGTAGTCTCCAGGAAGTTCTTTGATTAGCGGATAAGCTTCTACAATATCTTCTACCATTTCTTTTATTCTAGTTTCAAGCCTTTTTTCCAGCTCATCACACCCTTCTCTATACCTTTTTATGGCCCACTTTACAACCTTTTTGTAGCTCTTTTCGCTTCTTATCCCATTCAAAAATTCCGAAGTAAAAAGAAGAATACCTTCGTAAAGGGCATTATGAGTGATTCCAATTTTTCTATCAAAGGTGTCCTGAAAGACAGTAGTTAAGTATCTCTTAATAAGATTGGTAAATTCTTTTTTGTCTTTACACTTCCACAATTTTTCTTTTCCCATTATTGAATAATTTGTTATAATCTATTTATCCTTTTCATGTATCGGGCAAACGTTTATATCTGAGCAGAACCAATTTATTATTGCCTTGCTCTAAAGCCTGTGCAGAGCAATGAGGGAACAAGCTGTGAATCACAAGAACGGAGCAAGGCAGTTTCTTAAGCTTAATACTTCTGAAGCAAATTTCAAAAATATGTGGCTAATCAAAGGAGAAGAGGAAACAAACCCAAACTATGGCAAGCCACCTGAAGCAAGAAGCGTGGAAGAGCTGATAAACACTGCAGTAATAATCCTAGACAAGCATGCAGGTCCTACAAGCCATCAAATAACTAAATGGACTAAGGAAATTTTTCAAGTACGTAAAGCAGGTCATGCAGGCACTCTTGACCCAGCTGTTACTGGTGTTTTACCAGTAGCTTTAGGAAATGCAGTAAAAGCGATGCCTGTGCTTAGCGGATTGGACAAAGAATATGTTGGTGTAATGCATTTGCATCATGATGTTAATGTTGAAACATTGAGAAAAGTTATTGCAGAAAAGTTTGTTGGAAAAATAGTCCAGATACCACCGGTAAAGTCTGCTGTTGCTAGAAGACCAAGAGAGCGTTTAGTTTACTTTTTTGATGTTCTAGAAAAAGAGGGACAAGATGTACTGTTTAAGGTAGGTTGTCAAGCAGGGGTTTACATAAGGAAGCTTTGCAGTGATCTTGGAAAAGCTTTAGGTGTTGGGGCACACATGAAAGAGCTAAGAAGGACTAAAGCCGGCAACTTTACAGAACAGCAAGCACATAGCTTGCTAGAAGTAAAAGATGCTTACGAGTTCTGGAAAGAAGGTAAGGAAAAGCCGTTAAGGAAGATCCTTTTGCCGGTAGAATATTCTATCCAGCATGTTAAGAAAGTTTTTGTTAAGGATTCAGCTATCTATAGCATATGCAATGGTGCACCAGTATATCCGAAAGGTTTGGTAAGGGTGCAAGAAGGTATCGTTAGAGGAGAGACAGTAGCAATCTTCAGTTTGAAGGAAGAGTTAGTTGCTTTAGGAATAGCAAAACTTACGAGCGAGGAAATGGTTAAAGCTAAGCGTGGTGTCGCTATTCGCACGGATAGAGTGTTTATGGAGAAAGGGGTATATCCAAAGCTCGTTTAGTCGTGAAGGGCTTAATTTAATAGATAAACAACCTACACCATTCTCTATTTTTTAGCCTATATCTCTTATCCTTGTAGTCGACTATCTCCTCCCTCTTCAGCTTTCTTAACTCTCCTGTAACATCCTTGCCAATTCTCTTTTTTAACTGTTTATACTTAATTCCAGAGTTGCTTTCACACAAACATCTTAAAATAGAAAAGTAAACGTTATCCTCAGGAAATTTGAGAGGGCTTGAAGGGTACTCTTCTACTTCTTTTAACAAGCTTTTAAATTCTTGAAAAGCAGGATCAGATCCTTTATACCTGTATACGGTGGCGTGTGAAATACCTAACATTCTGCTTATTTGGGTGACACTAACACCCTTTTCCAGTAATTTCATCAATTTCTCTCTTTTCTATAGGCAGTCTATAGTAAGACCTTTTACGAATTTTCCTAAATTCCATTAATTTTTCTCTCTTTTTTGTAGGCGGTCTCCTACCTACACGTCTTTCAACTACCTTTAACTCTTTTTCAATATTTTCAAAAAACTTTTAAGTTTCGACCATATCTGCTAGCAAGCCATCGAGGATTAGCTTCTCACGATATTTCTTTCCTTTTTCTGTTAATGTGTAAAGATAAAGCCTTCCTGATAAATGTTCTTGCCGAATTAAACCATAATCTTGTGCTACTCTCCTTGCGGAGTAAAGCCTTGTATGGTCCATCTTAGTTAGTTCTCTCAGCTGAAAAGGAAAATATTTCTTATCACCGTCCATCATACGGATAAGCAATTTTATATACTGAGATTTGGGAAGATCCTTTTCCATAATTAGGTATCAGCCTAAAACTTTAAGTCTCTTATGTAAGATTGTAAAAACTTCATTAATTTTATTCTTTAATCATTTAAATTATGGAAGTTCATGTTGGTTGTTGTGGCCTTCCTGTAGGGATGAAAAAGTACTTTAGGGAATTTTCTGTAGTTGAACTCCAGTCTACTTTCTACAAGCTACCTAAATTAGACACTGCAAGAAAATGGAGGGAAAGCGCTCCAAAAGATTTCGAATTTCTACTCAAAGCTTTTCAAGGAATTTCTCACCCGACCACAAGCCCAACTTGGAGAAGGTCTGGGTTGAAGATGGATGAAATAGAAAAATTAAAGGATAAAGTTGGTTTTCTCAAGCCTACAAAAGAAGTTTTTAACTTTTGGGCTCAAACTTTAGAAGTTTGCAAAACTTTAAACTCTCCTGTGTGCCTAGTCCAGCTTCCAGCAAGCTTTAAGGAAAGTGAAGAAAACGTTAAAAATGCAGAGAAATTTTTCTCAAAAATAGAAAGAGATGGAATTTCCATAGCCTTAGAGCTAAGAGGTTGGAGCAAGGAAGGATTTAAAAAATTGTGTAAAAGGCTTGACTTGATTTCATGCGTAGATCCTTTTGCTTCTGAACCAGTTTATTTTTCTTCTAGAAAGATTGCTTATTTCAGGTTGCACGGAAACTACGAGAAAGGAAGAATAAACTACAAGTATAAGTTTACCGATAAGGATCTTCAACAGCTTAAAAGAGTTGTGGAAGAGCTAAAAGTGGAGAAAGCTTTTGTTCTGTTCAACAATGTTTTTATGCATGAAGATGCTTTAAGGTTTAAAAGAATTTTTAAGACCTAGTCTCATTAGCCAAAAAGTAGAAAATGTTATTCGCTTTACAACTATCGTAAATTGGAACAATTAATTTGTCATCAACCATCTCTACATAACTGTGGTAGAGTCTCCTCTCGTAGAAGCCATTCGTCTAAGCTCTTTTCACAACTCCAATGAGTCAGTATTTTTTTTCCTTTAGACGTTAGGTTAATATTCTTAAACACCAATTAATTTTCATGATTTCCAAAGAACTTTTGAAGGTACTAGCTTGTCCTAAATGCAAGGGGGATGTGAAAGAGCAGGGCATGTTCATAGTTTGTAATAATTGCAAGCTAGCTTATCCAGTGCTAGACGGAGATGTGCCAGACATGCTGATAGAAGATGCTTGGCCGTTAGAAAAAGCAAGAAAAGCTAGTTTTAAGCACAACCTAAAACTTTAAATTCCTACCCTACTTTTAACTCTATTAAACTGCCTCTCAAAAATTTTTCTTTCATTTTCTTCAAGAAAATCTTTCACGTAGCTAGGGTCGTTATACTTTATTTCAATGTCTAAAAGCTCTTTTTCATGCTTCAGAATTTCCCAAGGGTTTGAAGATATCTCTTTCATTTTCCTGATTAAATTTTTATCTAGCTTGATATCGTTCTTACATATCGGCAAGCAGGCAGTTGCTTTTTCAGTCAAGCTATAATAAGCTCTATGATATCCTCTTCTCTTAACGCTTGAGGCATCTATTTTTATGTACCCAACGCCGTCAAATGTAGAAAAATCGTGGACAAGATGATCAAAGTGTCCGATGCTTTTCCATTGTTCTGCTTTACATCTTATGAAGTCTCTTACTACTTCAAAAGGATCTTCAGAAATTTTTTCTATAGCTTGTTTTAGTTGTTTTGTAGACATTTCTTCTGCATGCCTTAGCAGTCTTAGCGGGATGTAATTCTTCTCTGGTAGCTTTAAGCTATCAAAGTAGGCCGTAACATGATATCCTCTCTTACCAGTAAACTTGGTTATGTATTTTACACCTTCTTCTTCTAGGTTGATGTGAATCACTTTTAAAACATTAAGAAGTTGTTCTTCTGGAACTTTTGAGCCAGGATCTATGTCAAAAGTAACGTTTGGCCAGCAATTCTTTTCACAAGTCTTACAATTTGTTTGCTCCAAGAAGCATTTGTTGTTTTCAAGGAAAAATTCGAAAGCTCCCCATGAAACCAAATCTAGCAATTCAGAAGACGAGTTCACGCGTATGTCTTTTCCCTCTTTTGTTCTTCTAGTCCAAACCAAACCTTCAGAAATTCTTGATAAGGCAAGGTTTGTATTTTCATAAAGCTCTTTCTTGTACATTTTTCCCATAGCATCGACGACATTCAAGTAGTACGGAAGAAAATCGTAATAGCTTTTGAAAGGTGGTTTGAATTTTTCCCTCTTAAATTTTTCTCTATGCACCGGCGACCAACGAATGCTGCCCTCGCCGGTTTGAAAGTTTCTTGAATAATATAAGATACCGTCTTCTTCTGAAACGAAAGGTAAGTAGTGTATTCTCTCATGGGCTAACAAAAGCTCTAGCGTACTTAGAATATCTTCTTTACAGTAAGGGTTTGCGTAGAATGTAAAGTAGTTTATCGAAGAATCCCTCCTCTCTCCTTTTGGTAGTAAAGATGTGAGTTGAACAGTTTTTGGAGAAACTTCGTAAGCTTTTAACGGTAAGTCTCCAAGAATTTTTGGATCTTCCTTTGGAACTGGAAAGCCAACCGTGCAATAAATGCTTGGTATTTCTCCCTTTTTTGCTTGAGCTAAAGCTATTCTTGAAGATTCTTCTAAGTTAACAGCTATTTCTTTCAGAATCTTTTCTGGGTTATACCTCTCTTTTAGCTTGGCAGTAGGAACCCTTTCAGGACCTAAGTTTCCACTCATAAGAACTAATGAAAAGTTAGCTTAAAAGAATAAATCTTTTACTCTTGAATTAAAAAAGAATATGACTACTCTAGCGTTTTACGGGGGAGTGAACGAGATAGGAGGAAACATAATCTTTTTAGAGGATAGAGGCACTTCCTTGCTGGTAGACTTTGGAAAGTCCTTTGAGCAATACAGAAAATTTTTTAATGAATTCCATAGGCCAAATTCCTTTAGAGATTATTGGGAACTAGGGTTGGTGCCAAGATTAAACGTCTATCGTGAAGATTTGATGAAGATCCAAGGCGAAGAAAAGCCTGCAGCAACTATAGTTTCTCATTCTCACATAGATCATTGTGGCTATCTCCCCTTTCTACATCCTGACATAAAGATTTTCTGCTCCGGCCAAACCTACAAAGGAATAAAAGCTTTTGAGATGGTTAGCAAAAAATCTTTTGATACTGAGATGACATCTTATACAGAAACCTACGATCCTGAAAGAAAAATAATCTTCAGGAACATGAAGTTTCCCAAACCTACGAAGAAAGACCCAAATAGAGAGCCTATGTACTACAGAACAATGCTCCAGGAGAGAATTCCTCCAAAGCCTGTAGAAAGAAAGTTTGAGAGGAGGACGAAGTTTTCTATAGATAGTATTGAATGCGAGCTTTACGGCGTTGACCACAGCATACCAGATGCCTGCGGTTGCATAATTTATACTTCTGATGCTACCATAGGATACACTGGCGACATAAGGTTTCATGGCCCAAATGCAAATAAAAGCTTTTACTTTGTCGAAAGGTTGAAAGAAGAAAGACCTGATATACTGATTACAGAGGGAACTAGGCTAGACGAAGAAACTACACTGACAGAAGAGGACGTTAGATGGCAGAGCGAGGAGATAGTGAAATCAGCAAAAGGGGTTGTTTTTATCGACTTCCAGTACAGAGACATCTATAGGTTAAACACTTTCAAGAAAGTTGCAGAAGCAACAGGAAGAACTTTACTGACTTCTAAAAAACATGCAACTTATTGGAAGTATTTCGAAGATTATTATCCACACATACTAGACAACGTTGCTCTTTTTCATAGAAGAGCAAAGACGAGGATGAGAGGAAGGGCGCCAGAACTAGAGCATGTATCAGACGAGGAAATTCGTTCTCATCCTGAAAGGTATTTGATCCATCTAACCTTCAACGATTTTGGAAAGCTTATAGACCTTTCGCCTTTAAAAGGAGCAGTTATGATATCTTCAGTTTCAGAACCTTACAATGAGGAAGAAGAGATAGAAGCTCAGAGGATAGAGAATTGGCTGAAGTACTTCAACATACAAAAGCATCATCTTCATTCTTCTGGGCATTTAAGCGGTCCTGACTTTGAGTGGATGGTAAGAGAAGTTAAGCCCAAAATAATTTTTCCTTTACATACAACTCAGGAAAATTCTATCAAGATGAAAGAAATGTTTCCGAGTCAAGTAAAATGCTTAAATTTGGGAGAAAAATTTGAAATGAAAAAAGGACTTTTAAACTACATGTAAAGAATAAATTTAAGTATTACCTTAAACCGTTGGTGAGAAAATGAAGATAAGCAACATAAGTGCAGACATGAGCAACGTTTCCTGTTGAGGCAAAGGTAGTGGAGATATCGGAGAGTAGGGATGTGCAAACAAGGTGTGGACCAAGGTCTGTTGCTGATGCTACGCTGGAAGACGAGGCTGGACAGATAACTGTTTCCTTGTGGAAAAGCAGATAAACTCAGTAGCGATCGGTGACAGAGTGAGAGTAGTAGGTGCTTATGTCACAAAATTCAGGGATAAGCTACAGCTGAACATACCTACGTCAGGAAGGCTGGAAGTTTTAAAATAGAAGCTAAGTTTTTTGTTTGTACTTATCAAGTACAGCTTCCAATCTTTTTACATCCTCCTTTTTAAGCTTCCATCCTATTGCTCCTATGTTTTCCTTTATATGCTCAGGCTTAATCGCCTTAGGGATTGCAACTACTTGTTTCTTCTGTATCAACCAGTTAAGGGCAACTTGGGAGAGTGTTTTACCATACTTCTTACAAACCTCTTCAAAAGCTTTTGAATACTCGAAAATTTTTCCTTGCGCTAAAGGGCTGTAAGCTATCAAGGTGATCTTCTCCCTCTGACAGAAAGGTAACACATCTTTTTCTACATCCCTACACAGCAAACTATACTCAACTTGGTTAGAGACTATCTCGTACTTTGATAAAGCTTCTTGAGCTTTCTTCATCTCTTCTACAGAGAAGTTACTAACTCCTATATATCTTATCTTACCTTCGTCTACCAATTTCTCCATTGCCTTCATAGTTTCTTCTATTGGTACATTAGGGTTAGGCCAGTGAAGTTGGTACAAGTCTATCTGCTTTACCTTGAGCCTTTTTAAGCTAGCTTCACAAGATTTAATCACGTCCTCATACTTAAAGTGCTCTGGTGAAACTTTTGTTGCTATAAAAACCTTTTCGTTCCTTATTGCTTCTCCAACAAGCTCTTCAGCATGTCCATTTCCATATCCTTCAGCTGTATCTATAAACCTCATACCGAGCTTAAGTCCAAGCTTAAGAGCTCTTATAGATTCCTCGTCTCTTGAACAATCCCTAATGTACCAATCACCCCCTATTTTCCACGTGCCCATTCCCAACACAGGTATCTTTTCTTTTGTCCTGCCTAGTCTCTTAAATTCCATACTATCCCTTAGCGAGCTCCACCTTTTTAAACAGCACTTCAGGCTTTCTTATCTTATGACCCGCTGCCACTTTTAGCTCACCAGCACTAGACCAGCTTCTTGCTGGCTCTAAGTTCAAGTACTGCCATATCTTTGCTGTAGAAAAAGGTATGAAAGGCTCGAGCAAAATAGCTAGAGTTCTAACAGCATTTACTGCCAAGTACAGACAAGTAGCATCATTGGTCTTCCAAGGCTCCTTCTTCTGGAAGTACTGGTTGCAGAAAGCAGAAAAGTCTGCTATTGTTCTCAGAGCTTTACCTAATTCGTTTGCTTCTATAAGCTTGCCTACTTCTGCAGCTATACTTTTAATTCTTCTTTCCATCTCTTTGTCTTCACTGCTGTACTCAGCCGGCTCAGGAACAAAACCATCAAAGTTGTTCCAAACAAAAGTTAAGGCGCGATGAATGAAATTGCCTATGTTGTCTATCAGCTCACCGTTTATCTTTGATTCAAACTCCTTCCAGCTAAAGTTTACGTCTGCCTGGCTATAAGGAGTGATAGAAGCTAAGTAGTACCTCAGATAGTCTGCAGGATACTGCTGGAGAAAGTCTCTCAAGCTTACGTAACGCTTTCTACTCTTTGAAAACTTCTCACCTTCTAAAAGCAAGTGCCCGCGTGTAGGTATAAAATCAGGTAGCTTAAAACTTCCTTCAGCTAAGCGCATGGCAGGCAAGAAAAGGTAATGATGATAGACTATATCCTTACCGATGAAGTGGTATATCCTTGCTGAATTCCAGAACTGCTTACCGTCCAGGCCTTTCCCCTGGAAGTACTTGAGCGTAAACGTGATGTAGCCTAGATGGTTGTCGAACCAGCCGTAGAACACCTTGCCTTCTTCACCAGGCACAGGCACTCCCCAGGGTATATCCCTTGTTATGTCCCAATCTTTTAAGCCATCCTTAATCCATTGTAGCACGTAGTTCTTCACTTCTGGCTGCAAGTTTGAATTGAACTCTAACCACTCTTTCAGCTTCTCAGAAAATTGGGAAAGATTGAAAAAGTAGTGTAAGCTTTTCTTTAAAACAGGCTTACTTCCGCATATAGCACACGTTGGATCCTTCAAGTCTGTTGGTGAATAGGTTCTGCCGCATTTTTCACAGCCATCGCCATACTGTTCCTTAGCACCACAAAAAGGACAAGTACCTTTCACGTATCTGTCTGGCAAGAACTTCTTATCCTTTTCACAGTAATGCTGCTCTACTTCTTGCTGGAATATGTAGCCCTTTTCTTTCAGTTTCAGAAAGAACTCCTGGACAAACTGCCTTTGCTCTGGCGAGTGTGTGTGGTAGTAGAAATCAAAAGAAATTCCTACGTCAGCAAAATCCTTGGCATGCTTCTCATGCCATTCTTTCACATACTCTTCAGGGCTTTTGCCAGCTTTTTCAGCAGCTATTAAGATAGGAGTTCCATAGTCGTCGCTACCACAGATGAAAACTACCTGCTTGCCAGCTAGCCTACAGTACCTGACGAAAATGTCAGCAGGAAGGTAAGTTGATGTAATGTGGCCTAGATGAAGTTCACCGTTAGCATACGGCAAAGCACATGTGACGAGAAGTTTTTCATCAATGAACTTCTCACCTTTTATAATTTGGTAGTAATGTTTTAAATTTCTATTTAAATTTAGAAAACCAATACCTAAAAAATAATTAGGCGACGCTATGTTCAAGAAGAAGAGATGTCCTAAT
>CAYYVK010000006.1:0-1483 GCA_964475145.1 uncultured archaeon | reverse complement strand
AATACCTAAAAAATAATTAGGCGACGCTATGTTCAAGAAGAAGAGATGTCCTAATTGTGGTGAGCCAGTAAAGGATGAGTGGCAATTCTGCCCTCACTGCGGGGAAAGTTTAGCAGAGCGTAGGTTTGAAATGCCTTTCAGAAGCTTGTGGGAAGAAGTTGATAAAGAGTTGGAAAGGCTGGACAGGATGTTTGCCTCGTCCTTTGAAATGCCTCTGTTTAGAATTAAGCCTAAGACCAAGTTTAGTGGCGTTAGCATTACCATCCATCAGGCTACAGGCAAGGAGCCTAAGGTTGAGGTGAAGACTTTTGGCGATTACAAAAAGCTAGAGCCTGAGCTGAAGAGGAGGCTTGGTGTAAAAGCTGGTGTAGAAGAAATAAGCGAAGAAGAGGAAGAAGTTCCTTACGAAGCAAAAGAGAGAGTAAGGGTGCCTAAGGTTACAGAAGAGCCTGAAGCTGAAGTTAAGGCTGAAGGCAACAGAGAGACGATAAGAATTAAGCTCCCTGACGTTAAGAGCGAGGAAGATATAGAAGTGAAGAAATTAGAGCAGAGCATAGAAGTGAAAGCTTTTGCAGGCGATAAGGCCTACTTTAAGCTGATTCCTTTGCCGAGCGGTGCTGCTGTTGTTAAGAAAGATTTTAAGGATGGGGTTTTGAAGATAGAAATTGAGAAATGAATCTTTTCATTTTTTCTAGAGTTTGCAGGCTAATGAGGCAGAAAAATTTTAGAAAAGAGCATAACAAAAATTCCAAGGAGAAAAACAAGGAAAAGAGTGAGCGATTCCTTCAAACGTTCAGACTTCTTAATTTCTGGTATCATGTCGGAGGAAGAAATGTAAATGAAGTTGCCGGCAGCAAAAGGCAGAAGCAAGCTTACAATATTCCCCACATGAGAAGAAATGAAGAAACCGAGTAAGCCGCCTAGCACGCATGCCAAGGCAGACGCAAAGTTCAAGTATATAGCTTTTCTTTTGTTGATTCTGCTGTACAGCAAAACTCCAAAGTCGCCTATTTCTTGTGGAATCTCGTGCCAACTTATCGCCAAAGTGCTTACGATTCCCAAGCCTACGCTCGAGAGAAAGCTTACAGCTATCGTTAAGCCATCGATAAAATTGTGGATCGAATCTGAGATTAAGTTAGCATATCCTAAGGTATGAACATGCTTAACCTTATGGCAATGGTGCCAGAGCAAAAATTTCTCCAGAAAATAGACGAAAACATAACCACTCAATACTGAAGCGAAAACTTCAAACCCTTCACTCGTTTCCAGTGCCTCTGGTAGGAGGTGGAAAAAGGAAACTCCAAGCAAAGAGCCTGCTGCAAAAGCTACTAAAAGGAGGAGAACTTTGCTTAAGATTCTTTCTCTTATCGACAAGACCAAAATTCCTATGAAAGAAATTAAGCTTACTATAAAAGTGCTTAGTAAGATGTAGAAGAGCAGCATCATTTAATAATAGCTAGGCCGAATAAAAATAGTTTCGTGT
>CAYYVK010000005.1:0-30184 GCA_964475145.1 uncultured archaeon | reverse complement strand
TTTTGAATAGCTTTCTCAAGATCTTAAAGTTAAATGTAAGGATTTTTAGTTTTACAGACTTTAACTTTTTCGTTATTTTTTCTGCACCGTTCAACTAGTAGTCGAGAGGAATCGACAACAGATCCAAAGCTCTTTACGTGATGAAGCGCATAGGCAAGCATATTTTCGAATGCAGAGATGGAAAGCTTGAAGTTAATGTTAATACTAAGTACCATGAAGGAATAAAGAGTTTGGAAGAATGGGTGAAAGAATTACAAAACTATAAAAAATGAATTTTAAACACTATTTCTTTTTAAGACTATCTTCTAATATAAGATTTTATGATTGATGTTCATTGCCACTTAGAACAATCAGATTACGACAAGGATAGGGAGCAGGTAATAGAAAAATGCAAACAGCAGCTAAAAGCAGTAATAACATGCAGTGCTCATCCAAAAGACTTAGACTTTACTTTCAGCCTTGTTGAAAAACATAGGAATTTTATTTTTGCTTCAGCAGGAATTCATCCTGAATATGTAAAAGAAATAAGGGAAAAGGATTTGGAAAGTTTTTTTGAGAAAGTGAGATTAAATAAGGAGAAAATAGTCTCTGTAGGTGAAATAGGATTAGACTATTTTTGGACAAAAGAAAACCAATTCCAAAAAAGACAGAAAGAGCTTTTTAAAAGAATGCTCGAGTTTGCTAGAGAAATAAAAAAGCCAGTGACTGTTCATATAAGAGAAGCATGTGAAGATGCTTTAAAAATTTTGAGAGATTTTTCTCCTGAAAAAGTTCATTTGCATATGTTTGGATGTAGAAAGCATTTGGAAGAAGTGCTGAATACAAATGGTTGGATGGTGTCTGAAAACACGATAATACTGACTAGCAAGGATTACAGAAAAATTGTGAGAGACATGCCTATAGAAAGGTTGATGCTTGAAACAGACTCACCATGGCTCGGTTTTGGTAAAAGAAACGATCCAACTAGCGTTAAAGCAGTTGCTGAAAAAATTGCTGAAATAAAAAAGATAAGCCTAGAGGAAGTCGATAAAATCACAACGCAAAATGCAATAAAGTTTTTTGAATTGTCTATAGAGTCTTAGGGCTTTGCTTATAACTCTGCATCCTATTCTCTAGCTCTTTCAAAAAATATTCTGGCAAAACAAGTTTCTTCGCATGCTCTAAAACATCCAAGAATTCTTTGTAAGGCAAAATCTTGATTTTTTCCATAGCATTTGTTAGAAGATAAGAGAGTAAACAGCTGTAAGGTGGTACTGTGGGAAATCCTGAACAATCAGATAAAGTTTTCTTTACAACTTCTGACATACTAAAAATTAAAAAGTAAAAGTATTTATTCTTCTATCAAGTAGCTTAAATCTTCTTCAGTAAGCCTTATCTTGTTTATGCCAAAATCTTTAAGGATTACCTTAGTTATAGGAGCTAGCTCGATCTTGTCCAGCTCTTCCTGAGAAAAGAACTTAGCATCAATAAGTTCTTCTTTGTTCAACTTTATTCTATCATTGTAAGAATGGGCAATAAAAATCTTGCAAGAATAGCTTGAACCAAAATCTTGAGCAAAAGTTTTATAAGGTTCTTTTCTGAGCTCTATCAAGCCATAAACCTCTAAACCAACTTCCTCCTTCACTTCCCTAATTGCTGTTGCCCTAGCGTTTTCACCTTCCTTTGGCAGACCCATTACTCCAGTCCACCATTTTTCTTGCCAAGGATAGTTCTTTCTCTTCACTAACAAAATCTTGTCTAGATACTTAACTAGACATCCTACGCCATATACATTAAACTTACCGTGGTAGTTTTTCTCTTCGTCCATAATCAATCTGATAAAAAGTAATGATTTATACTTTCTGGAATGGGCCCGGTGGGATTTGAACCCACGACCAACTGGTTAAGAGCCAGCTGCTCTACCATGCTTTGCCGTGCTCATGCACTTGAGCTACGGGCCCAAGTAATATAAGATTGAATTTAAAAATCTTAAAAATTTCAACTTTTTATAGGAACAGTATGAAAAAATTCAAAAAAGCAAAAGTCTATGACGTTGACAGACTGATAAGAGTATACGTATACCCTTTACTTGAAGAAGAGTGCAAAAGGTTAAAAATACCAAGAGAGTTCGTTAAGGGTGTATACGGTTGTTATTACAAAGACTGGGAAGGAGGAAGAATAGAGGAGATACGAGACGGGAATAAACTTGTAGGTGTGAGGATAAGGATAGCAGATTGTAACGATCCAAGGGATGTTTTAGCAACTTTTTTCCATGAGATGTTTCACGTTAAAGAGCTTCTGGATGGGAATAAGCTTTTGTCCGAGTTGAGAGCAGAACTGTATGCTGAAAAAAGAATTTTCCAGCTTGCTTTAAGTAGGTGGAAATACCTACGTTCTAACTCTAACTCTTAAAGATTGTTTCGATTTTAAAAATTTATTTTGTATCGTGGCTAAAGTTAATGTAAAATATTTTGGTTTATTCAGAGAGCTCACGAAAAAAGAAAAAGAAGAAATACTTGCAGAAACCTTAGACGAGTTGATAAACAAGGTAATTGGCAAATATAGGGAAATTGGAGAACATCTTCATGAAAGAACAAAAACCGATCCAGGCCTAATTCTAGTTTATAACGGAAATATATTAAACAGTAAAGAGTATGGAGTAAAGCTAAAAGATGGGGATGAAATATTGGTTATGTCAATTATTAGTGGAGACTAGTTTGGAACTATTTCAAACGACTTAGTAGCGATGAAGGAAACCGGAAAGCTCAAAAATAAAAGAATGTAAAATTTGAAAAATTTAGTATGGGATATTTCAAGTCTAGAGAATTTATTCTTTTTGCAAGAAAAGCTGTAACAAGTTCAGAATTTTCCTTAGACGATTTACCTGGGAGTGGCGGAAGAATGGATTTAGTTGCAAGGTGTGTGGCAAACACATTATGGGTGAGTAAAGCTTTAAGAAGAGATTCTTGTATTCATGTAGTTGCATACGGTAAGCCTTGCCCGCCACTTACTATTTCTTTTTATGGAGATAAGTTGCAGAGGGTAGATGTGGATGAGAGAAGCATAGCCTCATGGATAAAAAAGATAATGAGCGGGCAAACAACGAATCCTGGGATAACTAAAAGAAGGATTGGATTTGAAGATCTTGTAAAGGAATTAGCAAAACAAGAGAAAAATTTTTATGTTTTGCACGAGAAAGGGAAAGATGTTCGAGAAGTAGAAATAAAAGAAAGACCAGTCTTCATCCTGGGAGACCATATTGGATTACCGAAGAAGCTTGAGAAATTTGTTGAGAGGTTTAACGCTGAAAAAATTTCTTTAGGAAAAATATCTTATCTTTCCTCTCAGTGTATAACAATTTTACATTACGAGTTAGACAGAAGAATTAATTTTAAACATGAATTCGGTTAAAGGATAAGTTTGGTTATAGGATTATCAGCCTGTCTGGGTACGAGTATGATTTCTCAGGATAAAATAAAGAAAATTTTTATCTATTGTTAATTGAAAATTAAATTATGAAAAGGAAAGAAAAGTGTGTTTATATACTTTCTGGATGCATAGTTTTAGTTCTGACCGTTCTATCTTTGATCCAACAGAAGGAGCATATGACTTCCATTCCTCAAGAATTCTTTTGCGGTTGGTCGAGTTATGGAGATGCTCTTCTGACCTGGATTGCAGGCCAGGAGGATGTTTTGGTGAAGTGTGTCAATCAAAATACGAAGAGCCTGTTATAACAATTTGTGAATGGAAGAGTTGTTACGATGCAAAAAGATACCACATTGACTGTGGTTGCATCCAACATAAATGTCAGTGGACTTATTGGGAATAAAAAAAGTATAGCTTCAAGGAGATAAATTTAGAAACGAATAACTTAAGTATGGAAGAAAACTTCCCCATAGTTTCTTATTCACTTTGCCTAATTAATTTTACAATCTTTTTACTAACCCAAATGGAGCCAGAATATATTCAATCTTTTGGTTTTATTCCTTCTATCTTCAGACCTTATACACTTTTTACTTACATGTTCATTCATTCCGATATCTTTCACCTCTTGTTTAATTGGATGATGTTACTCAGTTTAGGCTTCGTTCTAGAAAGGGTAATTGGAAGAAAACTTTTCTTATCTATATATGTTTCTTCAGGGTTTACAGCAGTTTTCTTCGATTCTATTGGTAGGCTTCTCTTAGGAATTCCTCTTTCATACCCTCTGATAGGGTCTTCTGGAGCAATCTTCGGTTTATTAGCTGTCATGGCCCTAATAAGGCCGTTAGAGAAGTTACCCAGCTTCTTGGTGTTTGCGAACATCATTCCTTTTCTCTTCCTTATTTTTAAATTTGAAATTATACTAGCAAATCCCTTTTTTATGGGATTAGTTTTAGCATTTTTCTTGATGCTTAGTGTTATAGCTCTTGTTTTTAAACCTGGAATTCCAAGCCTCTATGCTCTTTTCCTCTATTTTGTTTTTTGGCTTTTCCTTTTATTAGTTGGACCAAAAGAGTCTATTTCACACTTTGGACACCTTGGAGGAATCTTTGGTGGTATGTTTGCTTTCCTTCTCTTTGCTACAGTTTCTTAACCTCAACTACACGATGACCACATTTTACGCATTGATATTCTTTACAACGCTCACCGTCATAGAGAAGTTGTAACTTACTACCACAAACCTCACATTTCTTTTTTCTTATCCTTAAAAGCAGAATCAAAATTACTATAAAAGTCAAGACTATTACAGAAAAGAGAATAAGAAGCATATCAAACTTAGCCTTTGGAATTAAAATTTGATCTAAAATTAAATTTGCTTCTTCTACTAAACTTAATGAAGAATCATATCTCGAGGCTTGAAACTCACTTTCGGCTAGGCTTATCTTTATAAGCGCTTGGTCTAAGAGACTCATTTGTTTTTCAACAGAAAACCCACTTAATCTTACTTCTTCCAATTCTTTTGAGATCCTTTCAGCTTTTGATTTCGTAGCTTGAATTTTACTTAGAACGTATGATGGCTTTACAGTTATTATCCTTATGAGGAAATTTGTACTAATTGAAGTATTCTCAGCTTCAGCTTTTATTAAAGCTCCACACTCGGTTTGTTTAGTAACATTGAGTGAAGAGAAGGTTAATAAAAAGGATGCTTCAGCGTCTGGCATTATGTTTAAAATTGGATGAAAAATTGAATAATTCCCACACTCTGAAAAGTTGAGGATAGCTAAGCTTACATTTATTTCTAAATTACCTGTATTCTTAACCTTAACTACAAATTTTTCTTCGGAATTTCTTAAAATTTCTAATACTTCAGGATACTGAATTATCTCTAGCCTTCGGACAGGGTATTCACAAATTTGTTTGTAACAAACTAAGCCTGAACAGCACGGATATAGAGAACAGTTCTCTCCTGCAACTTTACAACCCGGGACAGAGGTGGGAGGAAAAGAAGGTCCTGAAGGTCCACTTGGTGTTCCTCCAGTTTCTGGTTTAATACATACTCCATTCCGACAAACATAGCCAGAGGGACAACCACAATCAGAAGGACAATTCTCACAGTTTTCATATCCAGCACAAGCACCGTCTCCACAGTAAGGAGCTTTAGCTTTAACTTCGAATCTTGCAGAAGATTTAACGATACTTCCATAGCCTGTTGCATTTACTGTCCAGTATCCAAGAGCAGCATCATTAGGCAGGGTAAAATTGTATGCATAGAAACCATAAGAAGAAGTCAAATTTGTTTCATAAACTAAAAAGCCATTTGGATCAAAAATTTCTAAACTAACTCTCTTAGAAACGCCTGTTCCATTTTCATAACCAAACCATCCTGATATAGAGACATTTTCTCCTTGATAGTAAGTAAACTTATCAGTTGTGACGTTTATGAAAAGGCTCGGAACACCTAAGACTTCTATCGTCGTAATTGGAGAAATTCCCTGATGTTGACTTCCTTCAGTGTTTGTAGACATCCAGCTTCCGTTGATGTAATAGTTTTGGGTAACTGCATCTTCAGGAACTCTAATAGTATAAACAATCGAACCATTTACCACTCCTGTTTTGTTTAGGAAGAGCCATTTGAACGAGTTGGTTTCGCTTTCGTAGGTGCTATAAGCTGGGAAGGCATTTTGTATGTTCCAACCTAAAGGCAGCTTCTCAGTGATTATAACTCCAATCTGAGTCCCTTTTAGACTATAGTTCAGAGTTATATCCACAGCTTGGCCTGGGGATGCTTTAGCATACTCTGGAGCCCTTTTTATCGTTATAACATCCTGCGCAATAGTAATTGGAGTAAATAAAATCAAGAACATAATTGAATATAATATTACCTTTTCCATCGGCTTATCACGTCCATCAGCTTCTTATCTCCTATTTTTTCTCTATACCAGAGATAAACTGCTTTAAGCAAATAATAATCGTCGACTCTTTCAGGAATCATACCTAAGTCAGAAATTAGATTGAATTCCATCTTGGGTCTCATTTCCACACACTTCTCTTCTTTAAACTTCCAACAAAATTCTTTTTGCACAGAAATATTAATTTTTTCCTCAACGAACCCTAGCTTCAACAAGATTAAGGTATAATTTCCCCTTTTCGGTACAGAGATAGAATAGTGTCCTGTCTCATTGCTAAATTCTTCTTCTATATCATGAGTTTCATTTCTTAAAATTAGCTTAACATTTCCAATTCTATTTCCTATTACATCTTCTATAACTCCGTTTATCAAATATAGCGTTATGGGCACTTTTATTGATTCTGTCGAGTAATATGTTGCATTCTCTGAATTTATTACTGTCAGGCTAATTTCGTAAGTTCCTACACTCGCATAAGAAGGAATTTCTACTCTAAATAAAGTCGAATTAGAGGAACCAGCTTCAATCCTTAGGCTTGGTAGATCAAAATAGCAGCTCCAGCCAGAAGGACATTCACTGGTTAAATTGAAAATAGAAGCTCCACATAATGAAGAGTCTTTATTCTCCACAGTAACAGAATAATTTAAGATTGAGCCAGGAAATCCTATTTGAGTTGGGGTAATAAAGATCGAAGGATTCAATCTTACACATTTTGAAGCTACTGTTAAATCAAAAGTAGTTCCTTTTATATAATAATTCAATAAGGTTGTTTTTCCAAGAATTTTTATTTTATAATTTCCTTCTGGAGTTGTTGAAGAAGTCTGTATGGTAAGGGTTGAAGAGCAATTTGGATAACAATATTCAGGCTTAAAAATGCAAGATGTTCCCGGAGGGAGATTCTGGCAATAAAAGTGAGAAGCGTGTCCCCCTTTGGGTGTAATAAGAGATGCTGTAACTATAACTGAGATATTTTCTCCAGGAATCACACTTCCTGAGTTTGGTGATACAGAAAGACTTACATTATAGTAAGGAATTAATGTGAATTGATAAGGCTCTGACCATTCGCTAACTTTATCAGAAAACTCAGATCTTACTCTCCAATAATATGTTTTTCCGCTTTCTAGTAATAGGTGGGGAGGAAGCTTGAAAAGATTCCCAACTATTCCATCTGTCTCGTATACTACGTTAGAGAATTGAAGATCTTCAGCTAGCTGAAGTCTGTAAGTGATGTATGAAGATCTGCTAACCCATCCAATACCTCTAAGAATGAGCATTTTACCATAATCCATTAATTGGTTCTCTGTTACTTCAAAAATTTCTGTTATAAGTAAGTGTTTATACGAGCCTAAATCCTTATAAGCTATGGCGTTTCCCCTTAAACCATCTTTATAACCTTTCCATCTAGCAAGAACTTCACCTGAATACTCTTCAAAATAAGGATATATACTAACAGCTTTTAGTCCAGGTACATATGTAGTTTTAAATACTATATCTTCTCCAACATTCCACTCTTTAAATATAAAGTGGGGATTGAGTAAATTATAAAAGTAATAACCTTGGTCGAATGTTAAATTTATTCCGCTTGGTAGTTTTGGATCTTTGAACTTACTGGAAAGTGCTAAAATACCTCCATTGTTAAAAATCAATCCTGTTCCTGTTCTCCTTGAATCTTCAAGTAGATTTTCGAAAAAGCCATAGATATTGCGGGGAAATACGATTACATCCTCGCTCACAATTACTGCATCAAAATTTTCAACTTTAAGTCTTCTCAATTCATCCCATCTATCTATTTCATTGTTGATTCCTGTTTCATTTAGAAGTTTTGATATTGCTTGCTGACCTTCTGAAAATCCCATTACAAAAACTTTTAGAGTTGGCCAAAGTTCTAAATCTAGAGGATAAGTCTCATTTTCTTTTATTGTAACTGAAAAAGAAGCAGGGATATACCCCCACTTAGAAGCTGAAAGATTATAATCGCCAACAGGAAGTTTAACTGTATACTTCCCATTTTCATCTGTTATGTTCGAAAGTGGAGTATCGAAAATTTTTATTTCAACTCCTTTAATAGGTTCTTTGTAAATATCAGTAATTTTTCCTCTTACGTAACCAACTGGTTTCGGAGTAAGAAATATTTCTACTTTTGTGGTTTGATTCTCCAATACTTTAGCAAAAGTTCTGTTTGGGTAGTAACCAAAGGAATTTGCTTCTAACTCATAATCACCTGGAGGAAGATGGATTTTAAAGTAACCATTTTCTCTTGATACAACATAGCGATCATCTATTATTACTTTGGCATTTTCTATTCCTTTGTTAGTTTTTGAATCTATTACATATCCTTCTATTGAAGAGTTCCAAACAACCTCCTTTACAGCTTCATAAATATTTATTATTCCCCATCCATACCTTATGTCTTTTCCTGTCTCTCCTTTATCAACAGAAGTTGATCTTAAGATATCATAGATTTCATTTATTTCTAAAGCTGGTTGTGCTTCTAAAAGTAAGGCTATTGCTCCTGCAACATGAGGAGTTGCCATACTTGTTCCAGATGCATACCTCCACTTATTGTCAGGTATAGAGGAATAAACATTTACTCCAGGGGCAGAGAAATCTGGTTTGATATAAGGCTCAGGATGCATGTAAGGATCATCTATTATTTCACCTCCGCTAAATAATGCCACCTTTCCGTAAGAATCTACAGCACCTATTCCAAAAGTTTGATAAATGTTTCCCGGACTTGATGAAACACCCTCTCCTGAGTTTCCTATAGCAGCAACTGGAATAGCTCCAGCTGAAACGATGTTTCCTATAATTTTATTAAATTGCCAATGGTGGCCATCTATTCCAAAAGACATGCTCAGAATATTAGCTTTTTTCCCTCTTGGATTTCCATACTGGTCAAAGGGATCTATGCACCATTGCATTGCTGCTACAACCTGAGCAAAAGTTCCACTTCCTCCAGGCAGAGCTAAAGCATGCATCAACCATGCAGCAGGAGCTACTCCAATCGCTATGCCAGAAGCATCTCCTCCCAATACAGTTCCCGAGACATGAGTTCCATGCCAGTGAGTATCATGAGGTTTAGAATCTTTAATTATTTCTCCCTTAGAATTAAACGCGGCCCAACCTCCAGGATAAGTTGGATCTGAAATATCATCGCTCCACATTTTTCCAGCTAAGTCAGGATGGCTTATATCTACTCCTGTATCTATAACACAAACTCTAACTCCATGTCCTCTTATCCCAAAATCCTTCCAAACATCAGGAGCTCTTATCATTTCTAGCCCCCATGTGTAATTTCCAGCGGACACTACTGTTTCTTCTCTTTCTTCATGCAATGTAATGTTAACCCGGAAATTTTCATAAACACTTTCTACTTCTTCCAATTCTAAAATTTCAGGAAGCGTACTGACTTTTATTTCTGCAAGAAGAGCATTTATTAACCAAAACCTGTTCAATATTTTCTCTCCTCTTTCTTCAAGAAGATGGACGACCCGAGATTGAGAAGTTTGAGCATAGCTCTTCAGCTCATCTATATTTCTTGCTTTGATATCTTTGAGCTGTATTATAACTTCTATTGTATCATTTTCCGTTAATGTTCTAAGTTCAGTAAAGTTCAAATCTAGTTTGACAGGAGAAATTTCTTTTGCAGAAACAGCTTTAAATGAGCTTAGAGACCATTTAAAAGTTGGTGTGAAGTCAGGTCCTAAAATTGGATAAGATACTGAATATAGAGAATCATTAGCTGGATATAGAAGTATTGGCTTTGGTGGAGATGAAATTTCAACAACTTGCAAAGTAGTAGAGACTTTTTGCTCAAACTCTTTTGCTTCTTGGTTAAATGCTTTAACTTGAATGGTATAATTCTTTAATTCAGCAGATAAAGGTGGTTTCACTTTAATACTTACTTTCGCTGAAGAGTTGGGTGTTATTTCAATTAACCTTGGGCTTGAAAATTCCCAATTAACTGGTACTTCTACATCTATTCCAAAGATAGAAGGATCGCAAGTTGTCGCATCATTGTTCTTTATTTCCACAGTATAGGAGGTAATTACGTTTCTTGCCCCTTTCTGTACATCTGGAGTTACAAAAACTGAAGGAAATTCTCTCGTGCAGTTTAATACTTTGAACATCATGCTATAAGTTGCGTTATAGATAGGTTCTTCAAGGTTAAAGGCAATAATCTTTATAGTGTAATTTCCAGGCAAAGCTGTTTCTGAAACTGTTAAGTTAAACTTAGTCTCATTTTTACCGTTTATCGGAACTATTAATTCAGAAGGGGAAAAAGAATAATTCCAACCTTCAGGAACTTCTGCTTTTAGCCCAAATGCTGTTGGATAAATACATGCATCTGAATCTTGGTTTTCAACCCAAATTTTATTTTCCCTAGATTTCCCAGGAGGAGATTTTAAATTAGCTGTGATAAGAGTAATTTGTGGGCTTTTCCTTTCACAAGGTGCAACCTTAAATATGGCTTGTGCCTCCCCTTTATACAAAGGTTCTTCTTCATTATATACACTAACATTGAAGATGTAATCCTTTAACTCAGAAGTTGGAGAAGAAAAGATGTATAAAGTTAGTGTAGTAAAACGTTGACCTCTAAGAGTTACCTTTGATTGAGAGATGGAATAATTCCAACCTTCAGGAACTTCCACTTCTATTGAAAAATTTGTTAAAGGACAAAAAATGTTATCTCCGCTTTTAATTTCAAGCGTGTAAGAATGGTTTGACCCGGGAAATCCTATTCTGCTTATAGGTTTTATGTTTATGCTTGGATTTCCTCTTACACATTCTCCAGGGTAGATGTTTTTTATCGCCTCAACGGCTTGAATTCTTCCAAATCCTTGTGTGTTATTATCATATCCCAGATCTTTAGCAGTAAGCGTCATCACTTCCCATATTGCATAAGGAGAAGCAGACTTTCCAAATTTGAGCTGAACAGCCTGCATTGCGAGAGCTGCTAAACCAGCAGCATGCGGAGTAGCCATTGAAGTTCCGGAAGCAGAAACATAGTTATCACTAAAACAAGGAGTACCCATCCTTCCGTATCTTGCTTTAGCAGAACAAATAGAAACTCCAGGGGCAACTACATCTGGTTTAGTCCTTCCGTCTAAAGTAGGACCTCTGCTGGAAAACCAAGCGATTTTATCTCTTTTATCTGTTGCACCTACTGCCAACACAGCAGGACAACACGCAGGAGTTCCAACTGTCCTATAGTCTGGACCACTGTTCCCTGCAGCAGCAATCATCAAGATTCCTGAATCGACTAAGTTCTGGGCCAACAAACAAATCGGCTCTGACCCATTGCAATTATTCCTACTTCCCCAGCTGTTTGTAGTTAAGTCAGCACCATTTTCAGCACACCATTCCCAAGCAGCCATAGCATCTGACATTTTTCCTCTTCCTGAAGAATCCAAAAATTTTGAGTTAAGTATCAGAGCTTCAGGGGCAACTCCTGTTAGAGTTTTATTGGATGCATTCCCGCTTCCTGCAGCAATTCCAGCACAATGGGTTCCATGCCCGAAAAGGTCTTCAGGCCCCTCACCGGTAAAATCGGTTTCAGCTATTACTCTACCCGTTAAATCTGGATGTGTCTTATCTATGCCAGTGTCAACTATACAAATCTTAATACCCTTCCCTGTTATGTTGGTATCGTTGATTAACAAAGCCCATACTTTATCAGCTTCTATTATAGGAACAGAATCGTTCAGAAAAACTTCAACTTCTTCATCAGGTCTTATTTCTTTTACTTCCCTCAAAGCTGCGATTCTTTTTATCTCTTTAGCAGGAGCTTTTATTGCTAAACTACTTATGTACTTGTATTTATGCACAACTTTAGAATTTAGATAAATGCTTGAAACCTTCTCAACTTTTCCTTGAGTTTTAGCCTTAGGTTCTTCCAGTATTGCTATGATAGATACTTCCTTCTCAGGTTCTTCTTTTTCTAATTGTGTAATATTTTTAAGCAGTTCTTGTTTTATCTTCAAAGTTCCTTTTTCTATCTCTTGTTTGGAAAAAACAATCTCAGGCTTAGACCTTGAAGCAAATCCAACTCCCTTGATATCAATACTCTCAGGAACTTCTGTTAGGGTTAAATTAACAGTTCTCGTCTCCCCAGCTTCTAATTTCTCTGTAGTCTGGTTGATCAATCTTTCTAGAGAACGTACATCAATTGTTGAGGCTATTAGCATTTGTCTCCTATTGCTTATTGTAAGTGTTAATGTGTCTTCGTTTGGATAATAGGTTGCAGAAAAAGAGAGAGGTTCTACAGTCTTCATATACTTACCAAGATAAAATGTTGAGATCAGAACAGCTATAAAGATTATAGCTATCAGAAATATGCTCAAAGGATACCTCTTCCTCATCATCACGTGCTCCTTTTTCATTAAAATTAAATTTAAATTTCTGAAGAAATAAATTGATTTAAAAAATTTCATCTCCATTGTCTTATTACATCCATTAGCTTCTTATCGCTGATCTCGCCTTTATACCACCTGTAAACCACTTTCAGAAGAGAGACGCCATCAATCCTTTTTGGTATGATGCTCGTTTCATCCTTAAAGTTTAACCTCAGCTCAGTAGTGATCGGAACACAATCAGCGAGAATCTTTTCATTCATAGGTTGCCAACAGAACTCATTCCCTTTAATTGTAATATTAATGCTTTCATTTAAGAACCCCTCTTTTGATGCTATTAAATAATAGCTTCCCTTTGGTATGGGCAGGCTGTAAAATCCTGTTTCGTTTGTTAGAGTTTTGTTGATGAGGTGAGTGACATTTCTCAAGATAATATGTGCACCCTTCACTCCATTTCCTGTAACATCTTCAACACGTCCTATAAGAAAAGGTAGAGTTATCACATACATGAATTGAATTTTTCCCTTATATGCAGTTGCATTCATGTTGATTGCAGTTATGTTTATAACATAAGTTTCTATCAGAGCATCAGATGGAGAAGTTACACTTACATTTGTTAAAGCACTAGAACCAGCATCTATCTTAAGTATCATGGAGGCAATGTAACAGCTAAAGCCTAATGGAGTAGTACAACTTAGATTGAAAAAAAGAAGTTCCGCATGGAGTTGAATCCTTATTTTCCACTGTAATAGAGTAATTAAGGGTTGAACCTTGAAGACCTAATTGAGATAGAGGTTGAATCGAAATGGACGGATTCCCTCTTACGCATTCTCCAGATACTTCAAAACTTTTTTGAGCAGATTCTTTAGAAGTACTTGCATAGATAGTATAATTTCCGGTTAAAGCATCTGAAGGAATTTTATAGGATGTTGAGAAATTTCCATTCGCGTTTACAACTTTTTGGTCTACAAATAAAATCTTACAATTAATCATACTTGAGGGTATGGGCCTGCGGGGATTTGAACCCCGGACCAACGGGTTTCTTCATCAAATCAGAGCTTTTCCAGCATGTAGCTTAAAAGCTTCAGCAGCTTCTTCCGCTGCTCTACCATGCTGAGCTACAGGCCCTACTAATAAATGATATCATAGTTTTTGTATTAATTGCTTAAAATATCAAGATTAGCAAGAGAAATTTAGCTACAAGCTAATAGTTTCTTATTCTCTGGTTCTATTCCTTATTAGTTCCCCACTGATATCTCTTTCCTTCTTACTCTTTAGTGATTAGAATGGTGCTCGTTGTTCACTTGATACTAGATATAGAGCCGAGGTGGTTGCTTGTTGAAGAAAATTTGGAAGTATGGAAAAAGTATAATCAGCTCAATTCTACTAGTAGCTGGTTTTATATACGTAGCAAGATTGTAGGAAAATTTTCTTTTGTACCTTCTACAATAGGTTATGCTACATAACTGAGTTCTCAGGTGTAGCTATTATTGCTTCATTTGTAATTCTCTGGCTTTGTTCATAATCCATCAGAAAACCAATCCCAATTCAACAACAGTTTGAACAATTGAATCGATTACCAGGTAAAGATTGATTTTTAGGCGCCTTTAGAGGTAGATCGCACAAAATTAGGAGGTGATCCAGCCGCACCTTCCAGTACGGCTACCTTGTTTATCGCTCCAAGGGTTGGTCGTTTTCAACTCACCTCCAACTCATCATTCATTCAGAGTCAAGCCATGTTATCATCAGACGTTCAACCCTTGAAGTGGCGACTTAGCCCCTCTCGCGGAGTCTTGACTCGACACTACCATTAAAGCAGCGCCTCGTCAAGACTCCACTCGATTGGCTTGACGGGCAGTGTGTGCTTCTCCAAGAGCTAGAATTAACTAGCCCTTTAAGGAGCAGGGACGTATTCGGCGAACGTTGCTAACATTCGCCTACTAGGGATTCCAGCTTCATGAGGGCGAGTTTGCTGGAATGCTAGCAGATATACTTTTTCTACTAGCACTCTTACAGCCCTCAATCCGAACTGAGCACGCTTTTAGGGGATTCGCTTCCCCTTTCGGGGTCGCATCCCATTGTGGCGTGCGTTGTGCGTCGCGTGTAGCCCAGGGGATTCGGGCCATACGGACTTCGGCCAAGCAAAAAGCATTTAAGCTCTCTGGCGTTGCTTTTACTCATTACATCGTAAAAGCCGGTTCGAGAGCTTTTTGCTCGTCTACCGTCGCCCACTCCTTCCTCCCACTTATCGCGGGCAGTCTCCCATGAGTGCCTGCTTTCCGGAGAAAGCAGTAGCAACATGGGATGTGGGTCTCGCTCGATAATCTCTATGGAGCAAGAGAGCTCCCATAGATTTAACCGACTTGACGGCACGCCTCACGGTACGAGCTTTACCGTCTCGCTAGCCTGTTAAGAATTAACAATTTATTTTCTAGACTAGCGAGATGACGATGGCCATGCAGCACCTCTCGGCTTGTCAGGTAAGCCCTTCAGACTGACCTTCATTCTGCCGTCTCCCCTGGTAAGATTCTCGGCGTTGAATCCGATTGAACCGCAACGCCCACCCCTTGTGTGCTCCCCCGCCAATTCCCTTAAGTTTGACGAGGGAAGCTCTTCCAATTCTGGTTGCTTCCCTTTTCATCCTTGCGGACGTACTCCCCAGGTGGCCCGCTTAACACCTACGCTCCGGCACTGCATACCCACGAGGAGTATGCAACACCAAGCGGGCATCGTTTACGGCTAGGACTTTCCCGCACGAGTTAGGAAATCCTAGCTCTTTGTGATTTTTCTTCATCTGGAATTCAGAAGATACACCCAAGCTCGTGTACCGGGGTTTTTAGTGGTGAAGGAAAAGTTGTAATCTATAATCCCATACTAAAAGTTTGGTGAATTTAAAATACTTTTCCTTCACCATATCTAATCCCGATCGCTCCCCTAGCTTTCGTGCCTCACGGTCGGACCCGTTCTAGGCAGACGCCTTCGCCATTCACCTAGTACCAGCCTCAAAAGATTAGTCAAAATCGTTAAAAAATTTCGACTAGTACTATCTGGTGGTCCCCTAGGGATTATAGGATTTAACCCCTACCCCTAGAGTACCTCTGCCTTCTCCCGGTCCCAAGCCTAACAGTATCCTTGGCAAGCCTGCTAGTTTGCTAGCAGATTTCACCAAGGACTTATTAGGCCCGCTACGCACTCTTTAGACCCAATAATCGTGACCATCACTTGGGGCGCGGGTATTACCGCGGTGGCTGGCACCCGTCTTACCCACCCCTTATTCGCGGTCCTTTTTACAGACCGCAAAAGCCCTTGCAGAGCAAGGGCACTCCGGGTCCCCTCGTCGGGCGTTAGCCCATTGCGAAGGTTTCGCGCCTGCTGCGGCCCGTAGGCCCTGGACTCATGTCTCAGAGTCCATCTCCGGGCTCCTACTTCCATAGCCCGTACCCGTTATCGGTTTGTTGGTTCGTTACACCAACAACAGCCTGATGGGGCACAATCCCATCCTACCTCGCCTTTCGGCTTTCGGTCTATTCGCATTCCAGCAAAATAGACCTATGGGGTATTGAGCTCACTTTCGCGAGTTTATCCCCCGAGGTAGGGTAGGTTGATTGTGCATTACGGAGCAGTGCGCCGAGGGCTTTCCCCTCACGACTCGCATGGCTTAGTCGGACCCGGATAGCAATGGTCTCTGGCGGGATCAACCAGAATTGGCGGATCTACCTCTAAAGGTTTCACCAAATCAACCTTTACCTGTAGAGCTACTACAGGATTTAGCTTTTTCTCGTGAACTAGAATTAGACTTTCATACTTGGCATTGCCTGCCGTCGTCTAGTCTAAACGCCAAGTTCACGAAGGTATAAATTTATAGGGAAAAAGTATATATAAAGTTTTCTGTTAGTAAAGGTAAAATAAATTTATGGCCGTGATAGCTTAGCCTGGTAGAGTAGAGGCCTGTGGAGCCTCTGGCCCGGGTTCAAAAGATTACTGAAAATCCCGGTCACGGCCTTTTAAAAAATAAAAACAAATAAGTTTTTGGTGTATGCTTGAACGTTGTACTCTTCATTTCATTAGTTACAGTTTTTATTCAGATGATTTTCCTACTTCTTTCTGTAGATTATTATGCAAGAAGTGTAGGAATGGGCGAAGCAGACTACACAGCGCTAATGTTTGGCATAGTTTTTACTAGTCTGTTAGGTTTCATGTACTACTTTCTTTTCACTCATACAGAATCACTTTTTGAAAGAGTTTATAAGAAGAAAGAAATTCCTTCAAGATATAGGATCTTAAGGTATAGATAATCAAACGTGTGGGCTCGGAGGGATTTGAACCCTCAACCTTCACCTTTCCTCGGTATAGAAGGTTCAGCCTAGCATGTGCTGCTCTATCCAAGTTGAGCTACGAGCCCTCTAATAACTAATTTTTTCCAACGTATCTTAAATCTTTAGAAGAACTTAAACTGATTCGATCAAGTAGTAGCCTGCTGCTTTTTCTCTAGCAACTCTTTTTATAACTTTCTTGTTTGTTAAGGAGAGTAAAATATTACTTACTCTCCCCTTTGGAAGCATTGCTGCTTTTGCTATATGATCTGCAGTCTTTAGCTTATTTTCTGATGTAGCACCTAAAACTTTCATCGCTTCAACAACTTTCTTCTCTTCTTCTGTTAGCTCGACCATGAATTCACCAGATAATTAATCTTGATTTTTTACTTTTAAATTCTTTAGGCTATTGACACTTGATTAATAAAAAAAGAATAAGTCCGAATTTTGGAAATGCCGAGGGTGGGATTTGAACCCACGACTTCTGCGGTTCACCTCATCATCTTGCATCAAAGCTCATTGCTTATGAGCGCAGCGTTCTAACCACTAAACTACCTCGGCATAAAAATAAGTATGTAAAATTAAATTTAATTAATGAAACTTTTGATTTTTGGTCCGCAAGGTTCAGGAAAAGGGACTTATGCTTCTAGGCTAGCTGAAAAGTTTGGACTGAAAAAAGTTACTGTTGGGGACTTGCTAAGGGTTGAAATTAAGAGAGGTAGTGAAATAGGTAAGATTATAAAACCTTATGTAGAGAAAGGAGAGCTTGTTCCTTATGAAATAGCTGTTGCTCTTGTGAAAAAGGAGATTGACGAAATTGAAAAGTTTATTCTAGACGGATTTCCCAGAGATTTAAAACAAGCTGAAGAGCTTGACAAAATTACAACAATAGATGCAATAATTAAAATCAATGCGCATGAAGAAATTTTGCTGGAAAAAATTTCTGGCAGATGGATTTGTAGCAATCCTACTTGCGATGGAAACTACAACACAGCTGACATACATAAAGTTATAGAAGGGGTAGAGTATATCCTTCCTCCTTTACTCCCTAAAAAAGATTTGATATGCGATAAGTGTGGGAGTAAACTTGTGCAAAGAGAAGACGATCTAAAGGTAGAAGCTATAAAAAGAAGGCTGAAAATATATGAAGAGCAGACTAAGCCAGTTATAGAGTATTATAGGAAGAAGGGAATTCCTTTTGTAGAAGTTTGGATGAATAGGCCTGTAGATGTAGTTGTAGAAAAGATTGTTGAAGGGTTGAAGAAAGTTTTTGGTGACAAAATTTAATTCATTGAAAAAATTTTTCAAGAAGAGAAAAGTATTTATGTTACACGTGTAACAATAATTCTTGCAAGATTCCTTCTGGTGTTTAGACAACCTAAAAGAACTGATTAGAATAGCTAGCTGGATAAGAAGAATAGGTGGTAAAGCAAGCATACTAGAAGAAAAGTTTATTTTCTAAAATAATCTTTCGTTTGTTACATGTGTAACAAATAAAATTAAATACTTTAATATTTTATAGTTACTTACAAGTGGTGAAATCATGAAGCTTGACGAAAAAGCCTCGATAAAAGATTTGTATAAAGTCAAGAACATTTACGATGGACTTAAAGAGACTGTAAAAGATAGAAAGGTTTTAAAGTGGCTTGGCGGTGGTATGTTTGTTTATGGACTACCTGCTGTTTATAGGTATGTCACGAAAAATCCCTTGCTCCCGTATCTACCACTAATTAACACATCAAGTGATTATATCCCTTCAAACCTACCAGAAAAACTAATCGTTAACTTTGTAGCGCCTGGAGGTGCAGGTGCTGTGGTAGGTGAAACTTTTGTAGAAAAATTTACTGGAAAAAATCTATCAGGAGTGAAAAAGTACTTAAGCAGAGTTGGAGGGTCGTTAGCCACCACTGGAATCTGGACAGGAATTCAGTACCTAGGTTATACTCTGAGTAATATTTTTAACTATCAGTGGCCATCTGGAGGGAACCCGTTCGAGCCACCTACTTTTTACCCGTTCAACATGCTTCTGGCTTTAACTCTGGCTCCACTTGCACCTTATGTAGTTGACTATGCTAAAAGGTTGTACACAAAAGTAAAAAGTAAACCTTAATGATGTTTAAACAAGTATACTAACCCAAAAATTATTACTATACCTAAGACTACTGTTAGTATGACTGGAGAATTTATGAGAACGAAAGAACCTGTTAAAGGATTTATCACTACAGCCGTTTTCCTCCCTATTTCTGGAACTGTATAGGGAAGTTTATTCTCAACTATGTAAGTCAAATAGCTCATTTGTGAATAAAGGATGTAGAACAAGAATAAAGTTAAAACTATATTTCCTATCACTAGCCCTTTCCAGGCAATATCCCTAACTTTTTTAGGCATAATAAACATTATTAGAAACATTAAGTTTTTAAACCTTTCTTTCTACCAATGCAGCATAAACTATAGGCAAATAAACTGTTGCATCCCCATAAACAGTCAAATGCCTTGCTTTTTCTTTTATCTTCCCCCAAGATATTGCTTCTCTTGTTTGAGCACCACTTAAGCTACCATCGTATTCCTGAGCAGTAGTTATGTAGACAGCATAGTCTAACCCATGCTTGAACTGATTCCACCAAATGGTATGGTGCTTGGATATACCCCCACCAATTATTAATGCACCAGATTTTTTAGCATTCCATATCAAGTCGCTCAAAAGCTTCTCGTCTTCAAGCACATCAACCTTTAAGTTGTGTGTCTGAGAGAACTGCCAAATTTGATAGCCTACTGCCCCGTCTGTTATACCTGGGATAATCATGTGTATGCCATTCTTCCAACACCAGTAGAGAATTGAATCCTTGTTTTTAATCCTTTTGCCCAACTCCCAGCATAGCTCGTAAGTAGCTAACTCATTCTTACCTTCTGAGTAAACTTCATTCAGCCACTTCCTCATCCTCTCTTCTATCACGAACCCGTAAGATTCGTTCGGAACTAAAACATTTCCAACCCTGTTTATGCCTCTCTTGTGCAATTCTCTATCATCCATAAAAAAGCTTCCATGGTAATAATCCTTGTAGCTTCTCGCTATGTCATGGTCCAAAGTACCACACGTAGTTATTAAAACATCAAACCACTTTCTTCTAACCATTTCCTTTAAAATTCCTCTTGTCCCAGTTGCAACTATGCAAGCAGGAAAAGATAAGAACTTCAAGCAACTTTTTTCTCTTATCATTTCTTCAAGCATGTCAACAGCCAAGCCCAACTCTTTTGCAACAAACCCTCCGCTCTCCTTCATCTGTCTAACAAGCTCATCTACACTCACTTTTCCTTCAAGTCTAAAGTCCTTAACAACTCTCATAAAATAAACCTCTTTTCTAGTTACTTAACTGTAACTTTTTTATTTAGATTATAATTTAGCCTAAGTTTGCAGGTATATCTACTTCACACAAATTACTTTTGCAAGTGATCTTGGACGATCCGGATCACACCCTCTCCCAACAGCCAACTGATAAGCTAAGATTTGAACTGGAATTATCTGCACGATAGGATTTTCTGTTCCACACTCAGGAACCTTTATCCAAAAATCAAAAACCTTGTTGTTTTCAGGCGAAACACCTATCAAATACCCTCCCCTTGCTTTTATCTCTTCTGCGTTTGAAATTATTTCTTCCTTATTCTCTTCAGAAACAAACACTATACAAGGTGTTCCCTTTTCTATAAGCGCAATCGTGCCATGCTTCAGTTCACCACCAGCAAAAGCCTCTGCATGTATGTAGCTAACTTCCTTAATCTTGAGAGCAGCTTCTAGAGCAGTAGCATATTGCAACCCTCTTCCTATGCAGAAAATGTGCTCCTTCTCCTTCAAATTTTCAGCAAGCCTTTTAATCATTTCCCTTGTTGTTGCAGAAGTTAAATTGTATATCACGTTCCAAAGGTACTTTAATCTTTTCCTACCTTCCTCATACTTTCCAGCAAGAGCATGAGCGAGCAAGTCCAACAAGGCCAGTTGAGAAGTATAAGTTTTTGTTGAAAGAACACAAATCTCTGGACCAGCATTCATCAGCAAGAAAGCATCAGACTCTCTTGTCAAGCTTGAACCCATCACGTTGACTATAGAAATGACTTTACTTCCTCTCCTTCTAGCAGCTCTTACTGCTTCTAGTACATCGTAAGTTTCTCCAGACTGAGAAACTGCAACAACCAAAGTTTTCTTAGTCAAAAAATGCTCATAGTTTGGAAATTCAGACGCTAAAACTACGTTTACATGCTGTCGCGCTATCTTCGAGAACAAATAGCTTCCTGCCAAGCATGCATGATAGCTTGACCCACAACCTATGAAAAATATTCCAAAAGCTCTTCTCATTTCTTCAACAACTTTTCTCACAACATTTTCATCTTGCAATGCTGCCTTTTGAATAGTTTCTACCTGCTCGCTTATTTCCTTCAGCATGAAGTGCTCAAACTCACCTTTCTTCGCCTTTTCTGCACTCCATTCTATTGTATCTATCTTCCTTTTCGCAAGCTTGTTTTCTAACAAGTTAAAAACTTCAAATCTCTTTGGTGTTAAAACAACAAAATCATAGTCATGGAGGTAAACAACTCTTTTTGTATAATCGAGAAAGGCTGGTATGTCACTTGCAGCAAAGTATCCATGTTCTGCAACGCCCAAAACTAGAGGAGACCCTTTCCTTGCTGCTACTATCTTTTCTTCATTCTTATGAACAAGAAGTAATGCATAGCTTCCTTTTAGCTTCTTTATAGCAATCCTTGCAGCATCGACAAAATCTTTCCCTTTCTTCATCTCTTCCTCAACAAGATGCGAAACTACTTCTGTGTCTGTCTCACTTTTAAACTTATGTCCTTTTTCCTTCAACCAACTCTTCAGTTCTTGATAATTTTCTATAATGCCGTTGTGAACTACTGCAACAGAAGAATCGCAGCTTAAGTGTGGATGTGCATTTTCTTGTGTCACTCTGCCGTGAGTTGCCCATCTTGTGTGACCAATTGCTAAGTTAACCGCAGGTTCTAAAAAGTTTAACCTTGAATGAACTTCATCAACTTTTCCAACATCCTTTTTAACCGTCAAGCTATTGCCATCTCGCAAAGCTACTCCACAAGAATCATACCCTCTATACTCTAAGTGCTTCAGCCCACTCAGAACTATTGGATTAGCTTCCCTTTCACCGATATAACCAATTATTCCGCACATCTTACCTTATCTAAGAATTAACTCGTAAAATAATAAATTTACTCGAGAATAATTAACAACTATGCTGAAAGAGGAAGTTTTAAGAGTTTTAAGAGATGTGGGGATAAAAGCGACTGCCGAAAGCTTGGAAATGCCGACAAAAGAAGAGTTTGGGGATGTTTCGTTTCCATGCTTCGAACTGGCCAAGGAAATGAAAAAGAGTCCTTTAGAGCTTTCTACAGAAATTTCTAGGAAAATTCAAATTTCTAAGTATCCATTAATCCTTAAAGTAGAAGCGAGAGGTGGTTATGTAAACTTTTTCTTCTATTGGGAAAAGATTGTAGAAAGACTGTTAAAAGAGCCTGTGGAGAAAGGGAGAAAAGGGAGAATAATGGTAGAATTTTCCCAACCAAACCCTGTTCATCCTATGCATATAGGTCATGCAAGATCCACATTCCTTGGCGCTTCTTTAGCAAACATTCTTAGCTATTTAGGTTACAAAACAATAAGAGCAAACTACATGAATGATGTTGGTTTGCAAGTAGCAAAATTAGTAACTGCTTATAAAATTTGGGGTAAAGGAAAAAGGCCAAAAGGCAAGCCTGATCTCTGGCTTTGGCAGTATTACGTTAAGTTTCATGAAACGGCTAAGGTTAAACCAGAGCTAGAAGAAAAAGCACGCGAAACTCTGAGAAAGTTTGAACTAGAGAAAGACAAAAAGACTGTTGCTCTCTGGAATAAGATAGTAAGGTGGTGTGTTAAAGGTTTTGAAGAAACGTACAAAAACCTTGGAGTAAAGTTTGATGTTTGGTTTTATGAAAGTAACTTTAGAGAATTGGGAAAGAAAATCGTGGAAAAGGCCTTGTTGAAGAATGTAGCTGTGAGATTGGCTGAAGGACATATTGTAACAAATCTTAAGGATTATGGATTGCCAGATACTGTACTGCTTAGGTCTGACGCCACCGGCTTATACATAACTAGCGATTTAGGCTTAACAGTTCATAAGTTTGAGAAGTACAAGCTAGATTCAGCTATTTGGGTTGTAATGTCTCAGCAGAACCTTTACTTCCAGCAACTTTTTAAGCTTCTCGAACTTTTAGAGTATCCTTGGGCTAAGAACTGCCATCATTTTTCTTATGAGGCAGTAACTCTTCCTGAGGGGAAGATGTCTTCTAGAGAAGGTAGAATTGTAATGCTAGACGAAGTTCTAAAAGAGCTTATATATCTAGCTTACAAGGAGGTTGAAAAGAGAAATCCAAATTTACCTAAAAAAAAGAAAATGAGTATTGCTAAGGCAATTGCCGTTGGAGCTTTGAAGTATGCAATACTAAAAGTAGAACCGGAAAACAAGATAATTTTTGACTGGAAGAAAATGTTAAGTCTGGAAGGAAACACTGCGCCTTACATTCAGTATGCTCATACAAGATGTTCAAGCATACTAAGAAAAGCAAAGAAGTGGAAAAAAGTCTTCAGAGTACAGAAATTGGAAGAAGAGGAAAAACAACTTTTGAAAAAGTTATCCTTTTTCAACACAGTAGTTCAACAAGCTGCTGACGATATGAGACCTCATTACATTTGCAACTATGCGTATGAGCTTTCAACAGTTTTCAACAGTTTTTACGAGAAGTGTCCTGTATTGAGTGCGAAGGAAGATGTTAGAAACTTTAGGTTAACTCTTGTCCAAGTTACAAAAAACATCCTGAAAGATTGTTTAAACATGCTTGGAATAAAACCCTTGGAAAAGATGTAGAAAACTTAAAGCTCCCTTCTTTCACTCAACCAATTTTTTATTGCGGATTTTACGTCGATAACTATCTCTTCTCCACTTGGCAATCTTCTTTTTATTGTTATAGGAAGTATACATTCCCTAAACTCTTGCTTAGCAATTTCGCTTGGCTCTGTCAAATCAGTTTTCACTAAAACAGGGGCTCCTAAAGATATTTGCAAAGTCCTTGCACCTAACAATCTGGCAACTTCAAACCTTGTAAACCTGTCTCTTGGCCACACGCTTCATCACGGCTTGAACTTGCCTACGCTCTTCAGCAAATCTATATGGCCTAAAAAGAGTTGACGACAACAAAACCTTTTTAGCCCCAAATCGTCTAAAACTTTTCCTGGATGTTCGCCTGTCTCAACTCTCCTCTTGAACTCTTCCCATAAATGACCTACAACCTTTCCGCATGAAAAACATCTTACTGGTATTATCATATCACCACTTGTAAACTAAATTTTTAAATTGTAAATTTATAAACTTAACCTATATTTTTCAAAATATATATTCTTCTTCTTTATGTGAGAAAAAGTACTTAACGCTTTGAACGCTGTTTGTGTCTACGTGAACCACGTCTGCTTGCCCCTCTTCCACTTCCGTGATGGGGCTCGTTTCTTCTTGGGTCGTAGACTAGCAAATTTCTATCGTATTCTATAAACTTTTTCTTCAGTTCTTCGTCCTTATAAAACTCTACAAGAGCTCTTGCTATTGCCATCCTAGCAGCCTCTGCCTGACCAACTATTCCTCCACTTTTTACTTTTACATGAATGTCTACTTTAGCGCCGAGATCGCCGGCAAGGAGTAGAGGCTCTTTTATCCATAATCTGAGAGGCTCATTACCCCATATTTCTAGAGGTCTAGAGTTTATGAAAACTTTCCCTGTCCCTTCTACAGCTTTAGCTCTAGCTACTGCTAGTCTTCTCTTCCCAGTCGTGAAAACTATCTTTTTCTTTACCATCTTTTCTTCCCACCTATTTCTAATGAAAGTTCTCCTAAAGTTATATACTTACACTTAAGCCTTTTAGCATCTGCACTAGCAACCTTTTCAAATTTTTTGTTCTTAAACTCTTCTGGTACTCCTACATAAACTTTTAGCCTTTTAAAAGCTTCCCTACCTTTAGGTTTATGCCAAGGCAACATACCCCTTACCGCCCTTCGGAAAATTCCATCGGCTTGTTTTGGAAAGAATGGTCCATGCTTTGGACTACCACGCTGAATTCTTTGTAAGTAAAACTCCTTCTTAAACTTGGGACTTCCTGATAGAACAGCCTTTTCTGCATTGACTACAACAACATTTTCTCCTTTCAAAAGATCTTTTGCTATTGCTGTAGCTAACCTACCAACTATTTGATCTTCTGCATCGTATATTTTCATACTTACACCAAAATTTTTATTCCATTCCCCTTAGGGTTTTCTTCTAAAAGTTTTTCTATGCTTAAAATTTCGCTCTTACTTTCTCTTATCTTTCTTTCTGCCGAAGAAGAGAAGCGGATTGCTGCTATCCTTATCTGCTTGGTCAAGCTTCCATTTCCAAGCACTACACCAGGAACCACAACAGTATCGCCATTGTTAGTATATTTCTCTATTTCACTCAAGTTTACTTCCACTTTCTTTCTCCTCGGTTTTTCCAGTTTTTCTGCTACTGCTTTCCATATAGGTGCTTTTAACTCTAAAGATTTCTTCTTCAGCTTTTCTATAAGCTCTTTCACATAAACATTTGTTGGTCCTGTCCTTTTCATAGCTGTTCCCAGTATTTTAAGTAATTTATTTTTAACGTTTTAAAGCCTTGTGCTACAAATGTTTTGTAAAATTGTTTAGGACTTAAAGTGCGCCAGCCGGGATTTGAACCCGGGATTCAGGCTTGGGAAGCCCGTGTCTTTCTGTTAAAGATACCAGGCTAGACTACTGGCGCTCAAAAATTTTAAGTAAAGAATTCTATATAAAGCATGCTCTAGAAAGGAGGTCTAACTTGCTCTTTCTTAAACCTGAAAGTTAGTCTCTCTACAAGCTTTTCAAAGAAGCCTTTTTCTGGATAAGTTTCTCCTATTAAAGTTCCTCCAAGTTTTATTAACTGCTTACTAACTTTAGCATAAGGGTTTAGCAAGACTACAGGAGCTTTCAAACCTATGCTTTTATTTACGTTTTTATCGTATGGTAAAGAAGCTAGAACAGGAAGCTTTGTAAGCTCTTCTATCTCCCTAGCAGTCATCTCATACTTCTCTCCTGCAACCATATTTAGAATAATTCCTATAGGCTTTACGCCAATTTCCTTTATAACTTCTTGGTTCCTTACAATATCCATCACGCTTCCTACGTATGGTGTTGTAACAAAAAGAACTTCATTGCAAGCTTTTAAAGCAGCTACAGCTTCTCTTCCAAGACCAGGTGCAATGTCCAAAAAGACTATATCGCATTTTTCAGCCAGCTTTGCTACGCTGTCTTTTATCAAAGTTATGTCCACCCCATCCAAGTCTGCTATTGACAAGGAAGCTGGAACTACATACATTCCAGAAAAGTATTCGTGGATTGCATCCTCTATCTTAGCTTCTTCTCTTAAAACTTTGTTTATTGTTAAGGGGCAATAGTACATACCAAGATAGATTCCAAGGTGTGAAGATGTTAAGTTACAGTCAACTATTGCTACACTCTTTTTAAAGTACTTGGAAAGAACTGCTGCTAAGTTTATCGATACAGTAGTCTTACCAACTCCACCTTTTCCAGATGCAACGCCAATAATCCTTGTCATTCAATTAATAATTACTGTTCGCAAAATTTAAGGTTTATTTGCTTTCTGTAGCAACTTCGGGCTTTTTCTGGGGCTTTTTGCCGAACAAGCCAAAGAGAAAGCCACCTCCTTCTTTTTTCTTCAAAAACGGCATTCCTGTAACTGGATTTTCTACAACTTCATAACCCCTTGGCAAATCGTTCAAAGCACCGACAGGATCTTTTGAAAAATAGTAGAGCTTAACTTTCCCTCTTTCTTTCATGTGAAGCCAAAACTTTTGCCCATGCTTATTCTTATAAACATAAGGACCAAACAATCCCATAATTATATTTTGTTATCTGAAACTTATTTTTCTTCTGTTGTTGCTTCTCTTAGAAGTCTTGGTCTTTTCAGACCTCTCTTCCTTCTGTAGTACAAGTAGATTAGAATCAAAACAATGATTATGGCTATTAGTATCAAAACCCAAGGTACTGCAAAAGCAGGAGGTCTGTAAACAAAAAGAGTTGCACTAGCGAGCTGAAGAGTTGCATCCTCCAAGTATTTCTTCACATTTTCCAATTCTTTTTTAGCATTCTCAAAATCCCTTAATCTACAGTAATCTTCTGCTAATCTTAAATGCATTTTGGCATTGCTCAAGCTTCTATTCGCTAGGCTGATATCAAAACCTTGAGAAAATGCACTAGCTATTTCCCCTTCTAGCGTAATTATCAAGAATCGATAGTTTGGTATTTTGTTGCACACCTCTTCTGGAGGAGCTGGAACTGAAACTATTTCGAGCTTTATTTCACAACTTTCTTTTACTTCACTACTCATAACTTCGAAAGTAAGTGGATATTCACCTTCAGCCATATCCTCAGGCACATCTACAGATACTAAGACTATCATAGAACGATTCACTCCTAAAAAGCTTGCTTGTTTTGGGTTTATGGTAAAGTTTATCAAGCCTGTTGTTGAAACATAAAACCTTAAGTCGTGAATGTCAGCACCACCAACGTTCCTCAAAATTATGCTTATCAGCTCAGAAGTTCCTTTTGTTATGTTTACTCTCCCTGGACATTCTAAGTAAAGTCTAGGTGGCCCAACAGTAGGAGGTGGTGCAATCGGCTGATAAATTATTTGAGGTGGCTGAGGTGGAGCAGTAGGATAGTAAACTGAAAAAGCACCCCAAGTTTCAACAACTCTTGTATCATAGCTTGCTCTCGCTTGAATGTAGTACAGACCAGCATCTGGAGGGACAAAAACAACCTTGTAGTTCCTTCTCATTCCTGGGTTTAGCAAAACAGGAGAATCGTAGTAGTAAGCTGAAGGTTTAATGCTTCCGTTCGTATATGTGTGAACTCTTATTTCTACCTTTGCAGTAACTGTGTTTGTTCCTGTGTTTATGAATTCTGTGTGGATTGTTTGAGAGTTGCCAAGCTCGATTGTAGGCTCATAGGCTAGTAGAATCTTGCCACTCATTTTTTCTTGGACAGAAATTGTAATGCTACTGTAGCTCAAAAAACCAGTGATCCTTACAAAAATTAGAAGTGTTGCCACTAAAACGATTAAAACTAAAACTGTTGCAAGTCTATCCATACTTATATATTAGCAATGAAATGAATAAAATGCAAACTAGAGCAGCAGCATAAAGAATGTAGTTTGAATAGTTTTGAATTTGTGCTATTTCACCAGCAGGCATGCCAGTCTCTTGGATGCTTGTTTGGCTACTTACTTCAGCTTCGCCCTCAACTTTTAGTGTAAGCTTGAATTTTCTCTCCTGAAAGAAGTTTATAGTATTACCAGGATGTCCGGCTGCTGCAGACAAGACTAAAGTGTAGTTTCCAGGCTTGGCAGAAACTGGCTTTACAAAAACGTTTAGTGGAAATGCTCTCACAGGATCTTTCTGATAAGGTAGGAAAATGCTTTCACTACCAGTAGTAGAATCTAGTAAAAATCGCTCAGGATTAACTATTATAATCCAATTCTCTGGTGAACTTTCTACCTTTGTTTCTACTATGTAAGATGAATTTTCTACATTCCAGAAAAGTATTATAAACTTAGCAGACTCATTCTGCTTAACAGCAACGAAATCATTTTTAACGAGAGTGCCTAAACTAATTGCTTCCACACTTGGCAAAAGAATGAAAAATGATAAGATTGTTAAATTAAGGAGTTTCTCCATGCAAAACACCAACTATGTATATTGTTCCATTGTAGTAGCCAGAATAAACAGGTGGGACATCAAGCCAGTACCAGGTTGTAACGTTTGTACTTGGTAAGACGTTTAGCCTGATTGGAGAATTGGTTTCGGTTAAACGAAAATAACCATCATTTATGTTACTACTTATGTTGCTCCAGCTTATGTTGCTAACTTTTATTATTGAATTGAATGTTGCGTTTACTAAATCGGTTCCTCTTATGTATAAGTCTAAATTGCAACTTCCCGGATTTACTGTTATGTTGTAAAGGTTGTTTAAATTGCCAGGAGCTGAATTGTTGTACGTGCTCGGAGTTAGCTCGCCAAAGTTTATGGAAGACCATTGCAAAGTGAAATCTACTGTGCACGAAGTTATAGAAACTGTTGCGTTTAAAGTTGTGTTTGGTTGAACTTCTGGATAAGAAGAATTGAAGTAAACTCCAAGCTTCCAATCAGTACCAACATCGCCAGTAGCATTGATAATCCAAGTTAAATTGCAAAAGTCTCCTTCGTTTAAAGGATTGTTCGGACAAGCTTTCATCGCTAGTCCAGGAGTTTCGTTCACGAAAAAAGGTTTATCACCAAAGCTAGTGTTTATTGGCATGTCTGGATAAGGAGAAGTTAGATTGTACATTAAAGTTGCGTTTATGTAACCACATGGTCCAGCTCTACAAAAAACAGTTGCGTTAACAAGAAAAGTAGAATTTTGAACCACGTTGCTAATAAGATTTGGGTCTGGCTGGACTAACTCAACTTCAAGGTAGCCTACTGTATAGCCTATGTAAAATTGCACGTATTCTTCCTTCAAAGTTCCTTGGTCGTTGTCAATAGTAGAGTTAAGCCTTACTCTAACTTTGTTGTCAGGAGAAACGTAGTTTGCTGGGTCTGTAACATTACACCAAATTGTATAGTAAGTATTGGCAGTAACAGATTGGTTTTGGCAAGGAGAAGCATCCCAGTTTGAGTTTACAAAATCATAAATTGTGATGTTGTAGGTATCATCAACAGTAGAAGTGAAGTTTATAGAAACATTTATACTATTTAAATTTCCTGAATAGCTTATTGTTGTGTTGTGTTCAACTGAAGCTTGAAAAATTGGTGCACAGTAGCCATTCCATTGTTGTCCAGAAGGATTGTATGCAAAAAATCTTGAATCGCTTGTTGTGTAAGCTTCAGCAAAAATCCAATTCTGATTGCAAATTCCTATATTTACGGCAGCAAGATAAGAAGTAGCAGAAATCCATTTCAAAGTTGTTGAGCTGACATCTATTGGTCCAGCAACTCTTGTGTTCCAGTTATAAATTGAGAAAGTGTGTTGAGCATCGGCAGCATCGTAGTAGGCAATTACAAAATGGGTTGAGTTTA
>CAYYVK010000004.1:19194-34088 GCA_964475145.1 uncultured archaeon | reverse complement strand
CTTTAATCCTTTTTCCTTCAAAGCATCCAGGACAAAGCTCTATTTCAACAGATTTTTTGTCAACATGAAGAAATGGATATTTTCTGCAAACTCCTGGCCTGACAGGATAAATTTTACACGAGTTTGAATTTCTATTTAAAAAGATGCATTCTCCTTTTTGATTTTGTTTGGCTGTAAGTATATTGTCATTAACTTCAAAATATTGCCTAAAGGCCTGTTTTTTTATCTAGATTCAAGAAGGAAGAAATTTTTTCAAATTCTTTTGGTAAAACAGAAACTACGCATTACACAGCAATCTGAGTCTCTAACACAATTAAAATAAAAGGATTCTTCTCTTTTAAGAATAAGGTATGGAAGGAAAAAAGCTCCTGTATATTGTAATTTTATGAGTTTGTCTCTTCCGTAAATTTTAGCAACACCTTTACAGGCTTGAATAGCATACTTGCTTTTTGAAAGAATAGCTGGATCGTTTAAGCGAAGACTTAAAATAGAAAGAGTTCTTAAGATTTCTTCAGGCTTTATCACTATTTCAAATTTTCCATACTTATTTTAAATGAAAAAAGTTTTTAAGTTTTTTATTTGAGTTAAAATTTCAATCAAAGTTACGCCGAGCATGCTGAAACTACAGAGTTTAAAAAGGATGCCCATACATTCCGCCGTCTTAATATCTCATTAAGAATTTTGAGATCCATTTTCCCAACAAATAAAAGCGATGCTAGCTAACGGACTATTGTTTCTATTAAAAGATTGTGGCAGACAAACAAGACGTGGCAACTTAAGATGTAGTTTTTATGTTTCTTTTATTTGTTTTCTTTTATGTTCAGCATAAGGGGTTTGGTTGGACGGCTAAGGCTTTTTGAGAGGAATAGGGTTCCTTTAGGTCTTAAGATTCTTGGCTTGGCCATGTATTTTCAGATTTCAAGTTTTAGGAGGGGCTAGGGTGCTATCTGAATATTGTAGTGTTTCTAAGACTGCTGTTTGGAAGTGGGTTGTTAAGCTTAGGGACGAGTTGCAAACAGCCTCTAAAAGGGTGGCTAGGCGTTTTATAGCTGTTGATGGGACATGTGGTTGCGCCGTAACGCCCCGGGTGGGATTCGAACCCACGGCCTACCGGTTAACAGCTTCACCTTTTTGAATCGGGTGCTCTACCACTGAGCTACCGGGGCACTTAATTAAAACAAACTCTAAAATTTTAAATTTCATGGATATACCCTGTTTATTAATCTTGGGAATGCTATAGCATCTCGTATATGCTTAAGCTTGCATATCCACATTATTGTTCTTTCTACACCTAGACCAAACCCAGCATGTGGTACAGCTCCCCATTTCCTCAAATCTAGGTACCAAGCATAATCTTTCGGGTTAAGTTTATTCTCTTCTATTCTTTTCATCAATTCTTCATAACTTTCTATCCTTTCACCACTTCCTATAATCTCGCCATAACCTTCAGGTGCAAGCATATCTACTGATAGAGTAACATTTGGGTTAGTAGGGTCAGGCTTATGGTAGAATGCCTTCAAACCTTTTGGAAAGTGTGTGACAAAGAACGGTACTTGAAAATGTTTAGTTAACTTTGCTTCTTCATCCGCACCTAAATCATCACCATACTTTATCTCTACTCCGTCTGCCTGTAACATTTCTATTGCTTGCTTGTAAGTGATTCTAGGGAAGGGTGGCTTTATCTTCAGCAAATCTTCAGGATCTCTTCCTAGTTTTTGTAGTTCTTTCTTACAATCTCTTGCTATTGTATGCACGATATGAGTCACAAGCTCTTCTTCTATCTGCATGAGCTGTTGCATGTCACAGAAAGGAATTTCTGCTTCTAAGTGCCAGTACTCTGTTAAGTGTCTACGCGTCCTAGATTTTTCTGCCCTGAAAGAAGGTGCTATTGTATAGCATTTACCAAAAGCTTGTATCATTGCTTCACCATAAAGCTGCCAGGACTGCGTCAAATAAGCTTTTTTATCAAAATACTTTACCTCAAAAAGTGTAGACCCACCTTCGCATGCAGCGCTTATTATCGTTGGTACTTGGACTTCTAGGTAACCTTTAGCTTTAAACCATTCTCTTGCTGCCTCTAAAAGCTTAGCTCTTACTACCATAATGTTTAGCATTCTCGGGCTTCTCAAAGCTAAATGCCTATGGTCTAGCAGAAAGCTTGCGCCATGTTGCTTTTTCCCAATCGGATAATCAGGACAGGCTTTGCTGATTATTTTAACATTATCTACTTCTATCTCATACCCATCAGGTGCTCGCTTATCTGCTCTTGCTATACCTTCTATTACTATAGAGGATTCTAGAGGAAGCCTTTCCAACTCTTCGTAAAACTTTTCGTCAAATTTATCCCTTTTCAGCGTACACTGGATATATCCAGTACCATCCCTTACTATGTAGAAGAGTATACCTCCAGACGATCTTCGATTAAACAGCCAACCTTGCACTTGAACTTTGCCTTCTTGGCCTGCTAGTATATCTCTTATCTCAGTCATAAAATCACCTTGGCTGTGGCGGAAAGATTCGAACTCTCATTTCCCGAGCAACAGTTGCACATGCTACCTGTTGACACATACCTGTCCAGAAAAATAGAAGTAAAGCTAATAAAATCTTAGAACAAGGTTTGGTTATTTTGTCGACCGCCTTTCATTCCTTTCACTTAATATTTTTTTGTTCAACTTATATTTAAAAGTTTATTTTCTCAAAACTTCAAAAATACCTATACTATGAAAGGGTATTCTTTCCAACGAAGAAAATTAGAAAAGCTTTTTGAAAGAATTGTTAGCAAGGTTAGGCTATTCAAATATAGGAATATTCTCTTCTTGATATTGAGCATTCTTTTAGCCTACTACATACTGAATTCTGCTGTCCTACCTAAAATTCTAAGCTTCCAAAAGCTCACCTACATAGGCATTTTTCTAGTAGGGATTCTTTATTCTTCCACTCTTACTGCAGCACCTGCCACCGCAATTTTGTACATTTCTGGTAAAGTGATGAATCCTTTTATAGTAAGCATTGTAGCTGCTGGTGGTTCTGTTATTAGCGATTATATACTCTTTAAGTTTATCAAGGAAAATTTGATCGAAGAAGTTAAAAAGTTATCAGAAGAGTTGAATAACAGGCTTCTTTACAAATTTGAACCTTTGTTTAACATCATACTCACAAGAAGCTTTAGATTAAAACTCTTTAAGTTTTCGCGGTCAGAGAAGTGGAAAGTTTTTCTTCCAGCAATTTCTGCAATGATAATAGCTTCTCCTCTTCCTGACGAGCTTGCTGTTGCCCTTTTAGGAGCTGCGAAGTATGAAAAAAGGAAGTTCATCCTATTTTCTTACCTCAGCAACTTTCTTGGCATACTCTTTATTTCTTACCTAGGGGTTATATTTTAAAAAACATGTGATTTCTAACATATTTTGTATAACACAATTTTATCAAAAAATAGAGAATTTGTAATATATTTTTCCTTTTAACAAAGCTTTTTAAGCAAAAAACTAAGAAGATATTACGGTTTAAAGGTTTAGGGTCCCAGAAATAGTTTACGGTTAGATACGGTTTTAGGGTCTTGAAATTGTGGTACGGTTAATTCTATACTTTTTCTCTTTCTAAGAAAAAGTATGTCGATGCCTTTAAAAAGGTATTTCGATGATGCAAAATATATTTTGCATTAGATAGGTGAGATGAAAAATGGGAGGAATGGACTCTATAGTAAAAAATGCACTTAGCAAAACTTTCGGTAGCGACGACTCCCCAATCAGTAGATTTAAGCTTGAATCTACCTCAGGTGCTACTTTCAGCAATATAGATTATTACAAGCTTGCAGAGCAAGAGTTTGGATTTTCTGTAAAGAAAGCAAAGATAGCAGTAGTAGGCTGTGGAGGTGCAGGACAGAACACTGTTACTAGGTTAACTGAGATGGGTATAGAAGGAGCTATTACAATTGCTTTAAACACGGATGCAAAAGCTCTAGCAGTAGGAAAAGCAGATAAGAAGATCCTTATAGGAAAAGAGTTAACCCGTGGACTTGGTGCAGGTGGATATCCAGAAATAGGAAGAAAGGCTGCTGAAGAGAGCAGGAACGAGATAAAAGAAGCAATAGAAGGAGTTGACCTCCTTTTTGCAGTAGCTGGTCTAGGTAAAGGTACAGGAACTGGGAGCATTCCAGTTGTTTGTGAGCTAGCAAAGTCCATGGGTGCTTTGGTAATAGCAGTAGTAGAGATGCCTTTCAAAGCAGAAGGTTCAAGAATAAGCAAGGCAGAAGATGGTCTTGCCCAGCTTAGACGAGTATGTGATACTGCTATTGTAATAGAGAACGATAGGTTGCTGAAGTACGCTGGTAATTTGAGCATTCAGCAAGCTTTTGCAGTAGCAGACGAATTAATAGCAAGCATGGTTAAAGGGATAACAGAAACAATAACATTACCAAGCCTTGTTAATCTTGACTATGCGGACGTGAAAGCAGTAATGCATACAGGAGGAGGAGTTGCAGCTATAGGTGTAGGAGAAAGTAACAGTAGTGACAGAGCAAAGGATGCTATAATGAAAGCTCTACAGAATCCTCTGCTCGAAGTTGACTATACAGGAGCAGCTGGTGCTTTAATTCACATAACAGGAGGGCCAGACCTTACGCTGGACGAAGTAAACCTGATAGGAGAGACTGTTGCACAGCACTTAGATCCTTCTGCACAAGTCTATTGGGGTGCAAGAATACTACCAGAGTTTGAGGGAAAGGTACAAGTAATTTCCATCATCACAGGTGTTAAATCGCCTTATATCCTTGGACCAATAAGCTATGAGCAACCAGTTGTCAAAGAAGTCAGCCAAGCTCTGGGGATCGACATCATAAGATAATCCAAAAATCAGGTGAGGAGTAATGGAAGAATTTGAAGAGATGCTAGAAGAAGAGTTCCAAACCAGGAAGAAGAGGGTGGTGGACGATATATGGGACCCTCTGACAGAATGGGACGATGAAGAAGACTTGGGGATTTGACCCTTTCTTTTTTTCTTTTTAATTCTTACCAAACTACTTCTTAGAGCTTTGGAAGAGTTAAGAATAAAAATAGTAGTATAAGAGTTGACTATTCAGATGTTTTATGCTTCTACTGGTTGCTCCGTTTCTTGCGGCACTTCTGGGCTTTCTACATGCTTGATTATTACAATGTCTCCTATTGCTTGCACTAGTGTATAAGGAATTATTACTCCCCTTTTACCACCTGTAATTTTCCCAAAGATAGATTCAGAGGAAGACTGGACAACCAGTGCACGTATCTTGAACCTTGCCAGATCTATCTCACAGTCAGTTACTTTGCCAGCGTAGAAGCCTTTTGTAGTGAAAACATCCTTGTTAAACACGTCTAGCACATTCGAAGTTGTTATTGCCATTTTTAAACCTCCTTTTTTCAATTTATTAATAATTAGATTAGAGATTAATAAATAGTTATGCTCGGGTCGCCTAACCTGGTAGGGCACCAGTCTGCTAAGCTGGCGGAGCTTTGCTCCTTGCGGGTTCAAATCCCGCCCCGAGCGCTACTAAGATATCGAAGGTATGGATTTTTAGACAATTTTTCCTGCTCAGCTTTTAGGAAGTAAAAACATTCCTTAGACAGTCAAAAGAACTAGAAAGAATGCAAGCAAAGGCCCTATTATTGGTCCAACAGTATCCATCATCCAAGAAAACTAAAAAATTAAAAAAAGGGAAGCTAGGTTTGAGTTGGTTCCGAAGGCGTTTCTTCCTTTTTCTTCTTTTTCTTGGCCATCCTTTCACCCCTTCAATGGTTAATGCGAAAAGAGGGTATAAAAAACTTTCCGTAAATTTTAAGTATCTTCTGCAAGAGACAGGTATATTTAAGCTTTACCGATAGCTTTAAATAGGAATCTGGACGCTTAAAACCTTAAATATGCGTTTTAACTATCTATAAAATAAGGATATGTCTGTAGACTAGTTCTATAGACTATCCAAAAAGCTACTGGGGTTAATGGATTGGAAAATGAAATTAATTCTTGGTAGCAACTCAAAAAGGAGGGTAGGAAATGAGGTTTGAAAGAAGAAGTTTTGGTAGAAGGATAGATTTGCCAAAACCTATAAAAGTTGGCGAAGAATACGAGGTAGAAATTAACGAGGTCGGCTCCAAAGGGGATGGTATAGCTAGAATAAAGAACTTCGTAGTCTTCGTCAACGGAACTAAAAAGGGAGATAAAGCTCGTATAAGAATAACAGAAGTAAGAAACAGGTTTGCTATAGGAGAAAAAATAAGCGGAAGTTCTGAAGAAGCTCGTGTAGAAGAGACAGCTACAGAAGAGTAAACTTCAGAGGCTTAGTTAGTATTGTTTAAAGTTTTTTGTTTCTTTGTTAATTTTTCTAAAATTTCTTTCATACGTCTTCCGTTGGAAAGCATACCATGGTTGTTGTTAAACATTACATAAGCTCTTTCTGGCGATGCTCGAAAAATTTTATGAGCTACTTCTCTCAATTCTTCTTCAGAGTAGTCGTGAGAGTACCAGCCGGTTCTCCCATGCATTCTCACATAAACGATAGAATTTATGCAAAAAATCGTCCTTGGCAATTCAGGGGCGTCAACACTAACTAGAGTTATACCATTTTCATTGGCCCATTTTATCCATTCGTCTGCAAACCATTTCTCGTTCCTCCATTCTAGAGCAAACCTGCTGCCAAGCTTCGTTTTCTTGAAAAACTTTTCTATTCTATCTGCTGAGTTAGGCGAAGTAGAAGGAGGTAACTGAAATAAATAAAAGTCTATAATGTTATCGAGTGGTTCAAAAAGAATGTGAAATTTTTCCCAAGTCCTAAAAGCTCTCTCACCTAGTTTAAAAACATGTGTAATAAAGCGATTAACTTTTACAATCCATCTAAGGTTGTTGCCCTTTCTTGCCCATGCCTTTACTTGATTAGGGAAAGGGAATCGATAAAACGACATATTGAGCTCCAGAGCGTTCAGCCTACTGTTTTCCACGTACCAGTCCAAAGTTCCTTCTTCATTCCAGTCGTACACAAAACCACTTGTACCAACAAAAATCTTCATTCCTCTTTCACGCTCTCTACTTGAAACTTGTAAATTCTTGCATCCTTATTCTTCCAGTCGTCAGGAGCAAGGCCAGCCTTCATGCAAAGAGTTTGAAAGAAAGTCAATTCATCAGGTATTTCCTTCCATACCTGCGGTAAGTAGAGTGCTTGCTTGAAGCCATGCTTGATGATTACCCCATCCAAACCTTTTCTTATTTTTGTGAAGTATTCAGAAGGATTTTTCACTTTTACAAGCTTAGGCTCTGTGAGTATAGAAACTTCTATCTTTACGTCTTTCAGCTCATTTTCTTGCAATGGTGGAAATCTAGGGTCTTGGGTCACGCTCATAGCAGCACTCCTTAAACTCTCTATAGCTTTATAAGCAGGATAAGGAATTCCTATACAACCTCTAAGAGATCCGTGCTTTTCCAGAGTAACGAAAACTCCTCTCTTTTCGTTCAGCTCTTTAGGATAATGTTTGGGTATATCCAAAATCTTTCCCTGTTTGACAAAATTTTCTATCACAGACCTAGTAAACTTTAGAATGAACTTTTTAACTTTTTCCTCCACATAATCTAATTAAAGTAGCAAGCATAAATTTGATTATGGAAGTAAGAAACCCTGTTGTAGCTGGACAGTTTTACGAGGCTGATAAAAGGCTTTTAGAAGAAGAAATAAAGAAATGTTTTCTTAGCAAATTAGGTCCTGGAAAACTACCTTCTCTTAAAAAGGGTGAAAGGAAAATTTTAGGTTTGATAGTACCTCATGCAGGCTATTTCTATTCTGGTCCTGTTGCAGCTCATGCATACTATTCCTTATCTCTAGATGGTTCTCCAGAAACTTTCATAATCGTTGGGCCAAACCATACTGATATAGGTTCTGCTTTAGCCATAATGAAAAGTGGTAAATGGTTAACACCTCTTGGTTCTGCTGAAATAGATGCTGAAACTGCAAAGAAAATCTTGAAAGAAAGTAGTTTGATAAAGGAAGATCCTTCCGCACATTCTTGCGAGCATTCTATAGAAGTTCAACTGCCATTTCTTCAGTTTATCTACAAAAAAGTTAAGTTTGTACCCATTTCCATGCTTGACCAAAGCTATGAAGCTTGCGAGGAGGTGGCTAATGCAATAGCAAACGCTAAGCTCAAGGATTTTGTAATAATAGCAAGCTCAGACTTTTCTCACTATGTGCCTTATGAAACTGCTTATTCAAAAGATAGCAAAGCTTTAGAAGCTATAGAAAAACTGGACGCGAAAAAGTTTTATGAAACTGTGATAAACCTTAATCTTTCTGTGTGCGGCTATGGACCAATAACAACCATGTTACTTGTTGCTAAAATGGTTGGTGCTAAAAAATGTAAAATACTCAAGTATGCAACAAGTGGAGATGTTATAGGAGATAAGTCTGCTGTTGTAGGCTATTGCTCAGCAGAGGCGAGAAGATGAAAGAAGCCATGCTATGGCATAAAGAAGGAAAGAGTGTAAGATGCGACTTATGCGGAAGAAGGTGCTTAATACCAGAGAATGGTCTAGGTTTTTGTCTTGTTAGAAAAAATGTGAAAGGAAAATTATTCAGCCTAAACTATGGAAAAATCATATCCATTAACATAGACCCCATAGAAAAGAAACCCTTATTCCACTTTTATCCAGGTAGCTATGCTTTATCAATAGCAAGTGCTGGATGCAACTTCGCCTGCAAGTTTTGTTGTAATTACGAAATTAGTCAAGTCTTTAGAGATAAGGATCTTCGTGAAGTAGTAGGTGAAGAATATACGCCCAAAGAAATAGTTAAGATAGCAAAGGATCAAGCGTGCAAATCAATTAGCTACACTTACACAGAGCCAACAGTTTTCTTCGAGTTTGCTTTCGATACTGCAAAGCTTGCGCATAAATCAGGCATAAAGAATACTTTTGTTACCAATGGTTACATGACACCTGAAGCTGTAAAGATTATTGCTCCTTACTTAGATGCTGCTACTGTCGACTTTAAAGGCTCTGCCGACCCAAAATGTTACAGAGACTTTTCTTCAGTTCCAGACGTAAAGCCAATTTTTGACTCTCTGCTGGAGATGAAAAAGCAAAAAATACATATAGAGATCACTAACTTGATAATTCCGAAGTATGGCGATAACTTAGAATACTTTAGAAAACTTGTGAAATGGGTTGTAGAAAATCTTAGGGAGGATATACCCTTCCATATACTAAGGTTTTTCCCAACTTACAAACTGCTCGACTTGCCACAAACTCCTCTAGAAACTTTAGACAAGGCTTTTGATATAGCAAAGAAAGAAGGATTAAAGTTTGTATACTTGGGCAATGTGCCAGGGTATAAGGAGCATACCTATTGTCCAAAGTGCAATGAACTACTGGTAGAAAGGTTTGGCCTTTCTACTACTAACATAAACCTGAAAGGTAAAAGATGTCCAAAGTGTGGAAGCAAAATAAACATAGTAGTATGAACTTTTTATAACTGGAATTTAAATTTTAAAACATGGGAACTTATAAAACATCTTTCATTTCCTTTTTGGGTAATTATGTACTCTCAGCTCTAGCTATAGCTTTCCTTTTGGTACTTTCGACCCAGTTCGAACTAACCTTCACTTTTAGCCCAAAAACAACCTCTCAACTAATCTCTTCCCTAACAATCCTTGGGGTTATTCTCGTCGTGATAATTCTTCTAGAAGAGCCTTTCTTCGAAAGAATGGTAAGAGTTTACTTCGTCACTGATAGAGAAATTATAAAGGAAGAAGGAATAATAAGAAAAAATAAAATTTCTATTCCTCTTCAGAATGTTGCAGATGTAAAAATGGAAAAAGGTGTTATAGGAAGGATTTTCAACTTTGGTAATGTTATCGTCACAGGAATGAAAGACACGATAAAGATAAAGGGTGTGAAAAATCCAGAAAACCTTTACCATCTTATCAAGAGTAAAGCAAGCAAACCTTTAGAAAAACAAGAATAATTTTTAAGCGAATATTGTTTTATGCCAAAAGTTTACGTAGAGTCTTATGGATGTAGCAGTAACTTAGCAGACAGGGAAATAGCACTTGGCATTTTGAAAAGCAAGGGCTTTAGGTTTAGTGAAGATGCGAGAAAATCTGACCTGAACATTATATTCACCTGCTCTGTAAAAGTTCCTACTGTCAACAGGATGATAAGCAGGATTCAATACTTCACAAGATTGAAAAAACCTTTGATAGTTGCTGGGTGTCTACCGAAAACAAGGAAAAATGTGATAGAAAGAATAAACCCACAAGCATCCTTAGTTTCTCCAGACTGGGTTGGAAAAATAGACGAAGTAGCTTTTCTAGCTATGAAAAACAGAAAAGTAACACTTCTAGAAGATGTTAAAAAACCGAAGCTAAACTTGCCAAGATGTAGAAAAAATCCTATTGTTGCAATAGTGCAAATTGGTAGAGGATGTACTTCCAACTGCAGTTTTTGTTGTGAGCCTTACAGAGGAAAACTTTTCAGTTATCCGCTCGACGGAATAGTAAAAGAAGTAGAAAATGCTGTAAAGGAGGGATGCAAAGAAGTGTGGTTAACTAGCCTTGACACTGGTTGCTATGGTTTGGATATAGGAACAAACCTTCCAGAACTTTTGAGAAAAGTTTGCAGTGTATATGGAAATTTTTTTGTGAGAGTTGGTATGGCGAATCCTATCCATGTAAAAAGAATTTTGGAAAATTTAGTCGAAGTTTACAAGAATGAAAAAATTTATAAATTCTTACACATACCACTCCAAAGTGCATCTGACCGTTTACTCAAGCTGATGGGTCGGGGATATACCTATAAAGAATTTTTAAAAATAGTCAACAAATTCAGGAAGGAGTTCCCCAGAATAACAATCGCTACTGATATAATCGTGGGTTTTCCTGGCGAGTCTGAGAGAGATTTTAAGAAGAGTGTAGAGTTTGTGAAAAAAGTGAAACCTGATGTATTAAACATTTCAAAATTTGGTCCTCACCCAAACACTCCAGCTGCTAGTATGAAACAACTCGACAAAAATACTGTCAACAAACGTTCTACCAAACTCTCTAGAACAGCAAGAAAAGTGCAGCTTGAGACCAATAAAAAATGGTTAGGATGGGAAGGTTTTATTCTAGTAGACGAAAAAGGAAAAGGCAACACGTGGGTTGGAAGAAATTTTGCTTACAAACCAATAGTAATTCCTGCCAAAAGAAACTTGCTTGGAAAGTTCGTAAAAGTTAAAGTTGTAGACGTGAAACCAAACTGTCTCCTTGCTGAGCGTAAAGTTTAAATATTAGTGTTGTGAAAAATATTCTTATCATTTAGAAGGTAGAACAAAAGAATGTTTGGACCTCACTTAACTCTAGATTGTTACGAATGCAAAAAGGAAAAATTAAAGGACGTTGATTTTATTAAAAGTATTTTAGAAAATTTGCCAGAAGTTTTAGGCCTTCACAAGCTATCACCTGCTATAGTAAACTCATATGAGAGACCTACTCCAGGAGTCTCAGGATTTATAATAATAAGCGAGAGTCACATAAGCATCCATACTTTTGTGGAAGAACAGTTTGCTGCAATAGACATTTTCTCTTGTAAAGAATTCGATTTAGAGAAGGCTATCGATTTTTTGGTAAAAGCATTCCAGCCTAAAAAGTTTGAAAAGAAGTTTATGAAAAGAGGGAAACATTATCCGATAGAAATAAGAAGGGCTTTGCAACTAAATGCTAAAGAGAGGAGGAACCTCAGACGTGGAATTGCTTGATTCCAAGCTTTCTAAATATCCTATAGAATATGATGGCGAACAAGCAGAAAAAGACTATGAAGTAGAGGAGAAGATAGAGTATTTTCTACGTCCTGATAAAAAAATTCTAAAGAACTCCGACTAACTACTCAAGCTCAATTATTCTTATTCCTGTCTTAGTAATTTCAAAAGGATGTATGTAGATTGAATGGTCAGTCCTTCTCATCTTCCTTATAGTTAAAGTTCTTTTAAATTCTTCAGCAACAGGAACAAAATCAAGCTTTATCACAGAATCAACAAGAAATTCTATTATTCCTGATGTGCTCAAGACTTCTTGGCCTTCTGGAATTGTTCCTGTAAGCAAAGATGTAACACCAAGCTCTTTCAACCTGTCTATAAACTGCATAAGGGCTACTTTTTTCAAGTACTCGTCTCTTATGAAAGATTCTACTAAAGATAAAGAGTCCACTACAAGTAGAGTTGCACCAAACTCTTTTACTGCTTCCTCTATCTTTGAAATCAGCTCGTACATGTACAGCTTAACAACCTTTGCTATGTCTTCTCCACTGATTACCTTAAGCGGTATTTCAGGTCTTATAGACAAAAACTTTAGCAAACCTTTCTTTTCCATCTCTTCCAAGTCCCAGTAGAACATTGCCTTTACATCGTTTTTTATGTCTTCTTCCCTTTCTTCTGTAGTTACGTATATCCCTTTCTCGCCTCTTAGAGCACCAGCATAAAGAAAAGATGCACAAAATGCAGTTTTGCCAGTGCCAGTTTTTCCTGTAACGAAATTAACACTTCCTCTTACAAAACCACCTTCCATCTTACTGTTTAATCCTATAACACCAGTATCTACTCTTTCTACCATCTAATTTTTCTTTTGTTTTTCTTATTATTTCTTTCTTAGCCTTTTTACGCCTTCCTTTAACCATCCGTAGAAGTAGAGTGGGCTCAACCTTCTAGCTAACTTCCTTCTCTCTTCTTTCTTAAGGTTCAGAGTAGCTGTTATCTTGTAAAGCTGGCTCTGCTTTTGTGATATTATACTCCTGAAAGTTTTCTCGTCTATCTTCCTGAGGAAAAACTGTTTCTCTGTTTCTATTCTCGAGTTTATCAAGGAATCTTTCTCAAATTCTAGCTCTTTTATTTCTTTTGTAAGCCTGTAGAAAGGAATTGCAATTTCTACCGACACATAAACAGAAAAGATCGTGAGGATAGAGCAAAGTAGTATGCTCCATTTATTTTCGTACAAAAACTTCTGGATTCTTAGCCCAAGCAACTTTGAGTTTATGCTGTTTATGTTCCTTTCTACTTCTACCATAGAGTTGGAAAGAGTCTCTAAATCGTCAGCCAGTATAGAATTGTTCGCAATAGTCAAACCTTCCTTGACTTTCGCCAAAATTCTTTCCACTTCACTCATGTCTAGACCAGCCTTTTTGTAATCCGATATCTCTTTCTCCAAAGCACCTAAAACTTTCATATACCCTTCTACCAATGAGAGAAGCTTATTTCTTTCAACAACAACTACAACACCTCTTTCTTTTGTCAGGTTAAAGGAATACATCTTTATGTTTATCGAGTATTCTCCTACTGGAGTGTTTAATGGAACATGAATAGATATTGGAAAGCTAACCTCTTCTTTTGTCCTAACCTCAAACCTTTCTGGGAGTGATAGATTGCAACAATTCTTCTCTACTGTTGGCACTACAATTATATCTTTCGTTCCAATGTTCTTGACTGTGGCAACAATTATTCCATCTTTTCCTTGTTCTATACTTATTCTAGAATCGCTTATTGTGAACTCGAAGTCTATCCTTTCCTTGCATGCAGGGTGTTCTACGCATCTAGACTCTTCAGCACACCCTGCTGGGACGCATACCCTTGTTTGGTAAAGTTCATCTTGAGTACAACCATTAGCACCGCACGCAATATCTTTCCATTCTGTACAGTTGCATGGAGCAATTGCACCTCCAGGCGACGGAGCTTGAGGCTGCTGGATTGGAGCTGCTGAAGGTTTAGTAGTCGCAACTACTGCAAAAGTTCCCATGTTTTTAAACAGGTCAAATGAGTACACAAAGATCGAGAAGGAAGTTTCTTCTTGTGGTGCTATAAAGGCAGCTTGATCGTAATACCTTTCTAACTCAGGGTTCCACTCTATTTTCTTATACTGCCAAGAACAACGCGGACAATATGCTGTTACAGCGGCAGTCTTTACCGTTTCGCCTCTTTCATTCCTAACAGAGACTTGTATAGGTACTGGTGAACCTGGTTGGAAGTACTGATTATCGTAAGGATATTCTATTACCGTAGGTAATTCTTCAGAAACTTCGAATGTTCCTTTATAACTTCCTTTATTCCTATTTTTTTCAACAGTAGCATAAACTGTATAAGTTACTCTTACTGCCTCGTCTCTATTGCTTGGAGGTGCATCAGTAATGCTTATTCTATATCTTCCTGAATCAGCAGTTCCGTTTACAACTGTATAATTCCCTGTAATATTTCTTTGCAAGATTAGTGTGAGGTTAAAATCTTTCACTGGAAAACCTCTAACATCCAAAACAGTTACTTGGAATAGTATTTCGTCCCCCTTGTTGTAAGGTGAATGCGTGACATAGACTGACTTGAATTCGTCTACAACAGAAAAGTTTGTAGGTTTAGTTTGGTTAGTGTTGTTAGCTATATCTATAACAAAAATTCTGTAAGAGAAGTTTCCTGTTTGATTTGTGTTAGTAAACAAAAGCTCATAGAAATCTTTCTTTGTTCTAACAGCTGTTAGATTCTCTTTCCCTCCATCTGGATAGGAAATTTCAACCAAAACCTTGTCTACCACAGTTGTTGAATCATTAGCATTTACCCATATGATGTTAGGTTCCATAAGGTTTGTAACATTCCATTCATGACCGAAATCGTATATGCTTGGCGCATCTGTATCGTTAGGTATTACAGTAACGTTGATGGTCTTTGAAGCGTTTGGAATATCAGAAGGAGTAGTTGAATTTATCCAGATAGTTACGTTTGTAGATCCTAAGTTGCTTACATTTACTTCCCACTGTGCTATCTTTTCCCCTTCTTCCCAGTATAAGTCGCCAAAACTTTGATTCTGGTTGGATGTAAGATTTATTACTGAAGTGTCGTCTATCCACAAGCTACCATTCACTTCAGTCAAGTCCCCTCC
>CAYYVK010000004.1:9201-19094 GCA_964475145.1 uncultured archaeon | reverse complement strand
GCCAGAAGAAAGTAAAACGTTTATGGTTAAAGTATAATCGCCTGAGCGAGTAACATTAGTATAGTTTCCTTCAAACATGTAAGTAGTGCCAGAAACATTCTTAAAGTTTAGATAAACAGATTCGTAAAAGCCTCTTGGTTTTGAAATGTTTACCAAAACATTTCCTATTGTAGAAGCGTTCCCTGTAATGTTTGCATAAATAGTCTGAGTATTGTTTATACCCAAGCTTTCGAAAGCTACCCAAGAGTTTACGTTTAATTCTCTAACCTCAAACCAGCTAGTAAATCCTTCGGGCGTGAAGTTAGCAACATTGTTGCTTGTATCGTTTGCATAGATTCTTAAGATTGTGTAGTTCCCGCTCCAGCTTGTGTTACTGTACTCCAACTTCCAAATGTCGTACAAAATAAAATGCTGATATAGTGTTAAAGTTTTGTTCTCCACATATCCGGTAGACTGGTTTATAGTCGCCCATACCTGAGATATACCCACATTATCGCTGACTGTCACATAATATGCAGTAGTTTCATTCACGTTGATGATGTTATCTTCTTCCCATGTTGGTGAAGAAATAGTTGGTGGGTCGACATCCTTTACTTGAATCACAAAACTCTTGCTAGTAGCATTGTAATTTTTTGTTTGTTCCCAAGCTCCAAAGACAAAAGTATAGTTTCCTGTAGTGTTTAAAACGATCCCTGACCACGTAACATTAGTAATGTTTCCTGGGCTCATGTCTCCTAGAGGAGTAGCATTAGCTAATGTATCTTTAAACCATACAAAAACATTGTAAGCTTTGCCAGTGTGAGTTTCTGTTTGTAAGTTTTCAAGTTCAACTGTCAAGTTAAACGGTCTTGTAGGCAAGATTGAGCATTCAAGAGAATTGTTGCAAAAAATTCTTGTTATGTTCAAGAAAGGAGTTTTTATTTTCGTATAGTTTGTATAGCTTATACCCATAAAGCTAAAAATCCAAGCATCGCTCGTATCTATAAGAGGCGTTCCTACTCTTGTCACAACAGACAAGTTTAAGGTTGTCACATTACCAAAGCTTGTAACGTTCACTACTGTTATGTTTAGCATGCTATCGTACTTGTAGGATAAGGAACAATTGTTACATACGTAGGATGAGATGTTAAAGTAGTTTGGTGTTTGATTATAGTTTGCAGGCGAATTTGGCGGGATGTAAATAAGAATGTTTGGATTAGTAAAGGTTTTGTTAAAATAGAAAGTTAAAATTAAAGTTGCGTTCGTTCCTGCGTCTGTTTCGTTCGAGCTATCAAGAATTACGTAAGCGCTTCCATTAACAACTAAGACTGAAATGTTTACCCAATCGCTAAACATGTTCCCTAGTGTATCGTTTGCATAGATTTTTGTAAAGTTGTAATACCCTAGTGAAGAAGGCGTATAACTAACCTTCCAAGTGTCGTTAGTAAAGTTTTGCGTAAGAGGCAAAAGAGTAAAGTTTTTCTCCCCTGTTGGTGTGCTTAAAGTGACAATAACCTTATCGACAAAAGTAACGTTTTCGCTAACGTTTACGTAGAATGTAATTGGAGTGTTGGGGTATATCCTTCTGTCCTTGTAAACAGGATCTTCGTCTATGTTAACCCTATAATTCCATGCTACTGGTGGGGTTCTATCTATGTAAAACCAGCTTGAATCGGTAGCAAGATTTTCTAAAGTATCGTAAGCGCTTGCATTTATTGTGTAGTTTCCGTCAGCCCAGCTAGAAATGTCTATTAAGTCTGTAAAGTTGAAAGATGGGGAATTTATGTTTGTAGTCAAGTTAGTTTTAACTATTGAGGAAGAGTTAAAAATGTAGTATGTGGCATTAGTTAAGTTTGTATTGGCAGGATTACCAACCACTGCCCTTATGTCTAGATAAAAATTTTTATTAAGATATAGAGCTCTAGGGTTCACAATAGTTATGGTTGGTACGGTGTTATCGACTGTAAAATTAACTGTTACACTAGCAAGATTTCCTACGGTATCGTTCGCCAAAACTATGAGCGTAACATTTTCTGTCGTTGTTATGTTTTCACTACTGTTCCAAGTAGCCTCCCAATCAGGTTGACTTAAGCTTCCTGATGAGAAAATTTGAGTAGGATTTGTAGCGTTTCTTATTTCGTACCATGCCTTGTCTACGTTACTCAGAGCATCACTTATAGTTGTCAATATGTTTATTATACCAGAATAGATTTTACCTGGTTGAGGACTTTCTATCGTTATTCTAGGTGGTGTGTTATCTACTGTGAATTGATATACAGTTGTGTTCAAGTTGCCAGCAGAATCGTTTATGTAAACTGTAAGCTTATGCAAGCCTTCAGAAGACCAGCCTGGATTAAATGGAGTGTTGTTTGAAAATTGTACATAGTGAGTTTCGTTGAAAAATATGCTCGTGTTAACGCCTGAAAAAGTACCGTCAGGTGCAGGAAGATCGTAAAATGTTATTGTAATGTTCTCTGTCGACCTAAGGAAAGAATTGTTTGAAGGAGATATGTCCATTATCGGTGGAGTTCTGTCAAGGATAATTGAGCTGCTTCCAAAAGTTCGTAAGTTCCCTGCATCATCTCTGGTCAGCACGTAGATACTCTTAGCACCATCAGCTTCCGAGCATCCTACTGTCGTATTAGTTATGTTAAATCCTTCGTATGGATTTGCATAACTAATCCATTCTGTAAATTGGTTTAGATCGGTCAAAGAAGGCTTTGCGTTGTTGTTAATCGCGTTCTGTATGCTGTTGTATGCTGTTTGGTTACAGGAGAAAGCCATATAATCAGGCGGATAAGGGTATTCTAGAGAAAACGAAATTTTTGGCTTTTCTTTTCTCGTATAAGCATTTCCATCCTCTAAAGTTAATGTTCCACCAGAAGGTCTTGTTCTATCCAGCGTGAAAATTGCTGTATCAAATTTACCGTAATAGTTGTCAGTATTATTACAGTGAACCCAAACTTTATAGCTCCCTTCAGCAGATGGTAAAATAATCGTGTTGTTAACTCTTTCTTTTGGCGAATTAAAGCTTCCGTCGCTTGCAAGAAGTTGATAGCCAGTCTGGTATTGGCTTCTAGCTGGCTCTGAATCGTTTATAAAGTATTCTCCTCCTGTGACGTTAGCAAAAAGTTGATTTTCTATGCAAGTAGCATTGATGAGTGGACTTAACTTTCTTAGACAGTAGGCATCAGAAGGATGGCAAGTAAGGTTTCCTTCTTCCCAGCTTGTGTTTTCCAAGTTTCTTCTATATATTCTAGTACCAGTAACGTTTGGTCCTGCAAAATAGTCATAAATTCTTTTCATTATTTGTGTTCTGTTGTAATCGCCGTAAATTCCTTCAAACCCAAAAGCAAGATAAACGACCTTTCTGCCTAATGGACCTGCTGTGTGGTTTCTTACAGCTGCAGGAATTATGAAGGCACTGCCTGTAGGATTATATACATAACCACTGTCACATAGATAGGCATTTGCCGTCCGGGTAGTATAGTAAAATGAGTTACCGTATATCGAAGGTGAAGACGTTGGTGCTAGAAGATAGTATGGGTAAGTATCGCTGTAAGTAAATATTACTGATGGTGATATTTGATTTCCTGCACCACCACCTATATAGAGAGTTAACCCATTACCCACAGGATCGTTAGGGCTACCGTATGTATTATTCTTCTTAATAGTGTTCTTACAAAAGAAAGCACGCAAATAATTGTTGTAAAAGCTCGTGCCACCTATGTCTGAACCAATGTTTTGACCAGTTATAAAAAGCTTTCCTCCTTCGTTCAAGTATTTAGCCAACTCATTTCGGTCTGTTTCAGTTAAAGTAGGGAAATCACCACCGTAGTCGTCACCTGTAAACCAAATTACTATGTCGTAATCCTTCATTCCACTGATTGACTCTTTACACCCACCCTTTTGATCGTAGGCTGGACCATCGTTACTAGCACTCTCCACAGTGCAATTGTCGTAGTTTAATCCTAGAGCCTGCAAAGCACTATCGTAGAACGAGCCGTAATATTCGTTTGGGTTGGTTAAGCCTAGGTAAGAATAATGCGCATCTCTTACTAGCAGAATTCTGGGTTGAGGGGAGTCTGCTAAAACTTTCGAAACTAGAAAAAGAATAAAAACTAACATTAAAGCTAAAACTTTTCTCATATAATTTAATTTTCATTTCCTCCTATTAATCTCTTAATAATTTTCATTACAGCTTGAACGTCTGCCTTTCCTCGCACTCTGCTCATTGTTGCTTTTACTACAAAATCGAAATTCTTAGTTCCGCTCTCTATCACATCCTTCACAATTCTTTCTATTTCCTCTTCTGGAAGAAGTTGTAAGTTTAGATCTTTGACAGCATCCTCTACACTCTTTTCAGGATTTTTAGCCAAGTATGCTAGAATCTCTGCTACAGACTCTTTCGTAATTCTTTTTTCTTCTAAAGCTTTAAGCACCTCAAAAACTTTACCTTCTTCAACTTCTAACCCCCTTCTCCTCAAATCTTTCAGCAAGTTTGCGAGAACGTTCGCTACAAGCTTTGGCTCAAGCTTAAGTTTTTTAACAAAATCTTCAAAAGTAAAGAAGAAATCGCTTTTAAGCAAGCCTGAAATCAACTCTTCTGAAAGTTTATAAGCCTTTCTAAACCTTTCCAACTTTTTGTCTATAGATTCTGGTAAAGTTTTGGACGCAATCTTTAACAGTTCTTTGGTTAGAATAGGGGGTATATCCGTCTCTGGATACATCCTGTTTTCTCCTGGCAATGGACGCATAAACTCTGTCGTACCATCTGGTTTGGCACACCTTGTTTCAGGTTCTACTTTCTCCTTTCTTTTTAGGAGATTTAGCTGTCTTTCTACTTCTAACTCTATAGTCCTTGATATAAGTCCGAGCGACTGGACTCCTTTTATCTCTACTCTGGCTCCTCCAGGAACAGAAACGTTAACGTCTTGTCTTATAGCACCTATAGCTCTCTTTATCTTTCTTGTGGAACGAACTACCAGGCCTATGGTATAAGCAATTTCCTCTATCTCTTTTGGTGAGAACCCCTCTATAATTCCTGTGTCAACTTCTACGAGTGGGACTCCTAACCTGTTAAGCCTGTAGACAACTTTTCCCTCTTTTTCCTCAACCTTAGCTGCTGCATCTTCTTCTAGGCTAACATAAGTTATAGGTATTTTTACCCCCTTGTAATTTAGATACCCATCCTTCCCAACTATCATAGTTCTCTGAAAGCCTGTAGTGTTAGAACCGTCTATTACAGTTTTTCTCATCACATGAATTTCCTCTGGCACAGAACAATTAAAAAGCAAAGCAACTTGCAGAGCTACTAACAAAGCTTCCTGGTTGACAGGATGTGGAGGTTCTTCGTCTAACTCTACTCCACACACTTCATCCTTAAAAACTTGGTACAAGAAGGTTCTATCCCTAAGAAACTCGAACTGAGCTGCTACGTCTACTTCCCCCAATTCTGAGGGTACTGGACGAAGCTTGCGCTCAACAACAAGCAAAGGGTTTTTTTGAGTCATTGCAGCGGAGCAATTGCAAAATAATTTCTTCTTTACATCCAATTGAAAATGAATTTCCAATCCAGCCTTTAGACTAACTTTCTCCATCAAATCGTCCTCTCAGAAATTTCTCCACACATGTTTGTTAACATAAGCTCTCTGATTTTTTCTAAATTTCTCGTCTTCCCTAAAACATACATAAGCTTTATGTAAGCAACTTCAGGCAACATATCTTCACCAAAGATTACTCCTCTTTTTAATAATTCCCTCAAGTTATGATAAACTGTAGGATGAGTTCTACCATACAAGCATTGAGAAGTTACAACAACAGGAACTCCTGCCTCTACTGCTTTTTCTATCTTTGGTAACAGAGAAAATCTTCCTAGAGTTGGCGCATGCCCTAAACCTGTAGCTTCTAGTACTAACCCCTTATACCCTTTTCCCAAGTAAAAATCGAAAATTTCTGGGTCTAGACCAGGATATACCTTTATCAGTGCTACTTTAGTTTCCAGTTTATCGTCAACTTTAACCTTTTTTCCACTCCTTTTCCTGTAGTTTTCATTCAATATTTCTATCTTCCTGTCTCGATAAATTTTTGCTATTGGTTCGTCGTTTATAGGCTTAAATGCGTCTCTCCTACTTGTATGCATTTTCCTAGCTTTAGTTCCTCTTATTGCTAAACAATAATCATCACTCATAGAACCATGCATAACAATGCAGACCTCAGCAACATCAGAATTTGCAACAAAGTTTGCAGCACACGCAACATTCATTGCAGCATCGCTTGAGCCTCTGTCGCTTGACCTTTGAGAACCTACTAGAGCGACTGGACAAGCTAAATCCTTAAGCATAAAGCTAAGAGCTGCTGCAGTGTAGTGCATAGTATCTGTACCATGAGTAACTATTATTCCTCTATAGCCAGCATTGGCATCTTTTGCCACTTTTCTTGCAATCAATCTCCATCTTTCTGGAGTCATGTCTTCGCTCATCACACTCATTATCTCTTCAGCTTTTATGTTTGCTATTTCTTTTAACTCTGGGATTTGTAGCGCTATGTCTTCAGGAGAAAAGGATGCATAAACACCACCTGTTCTGTAATCTATTCTACTCGCTATTGTTCCGCCAGTGCCTAGAATTGAGATTGTAGGCAAATTCTTGTCAAAAATTACTTTCTTTGCTTCTTTCTTCTTTTCTTTAAAAACCTTTAACCCTCTTCCTATTTTTTCTATCTTAACGTTCTTCTCAAATTTTACTCCAACGTTGTACCCATTACTCAGCTTAACCACAAGACAAGAAGTGTCACCCATCTCTATTCTTGGCATCAAAATACCTTCGTATACCTCTTTGCCTTTTAAAACTCTTATCTTATCTCCAACTCTAATTTTTTTCTTTTCAAGAATTCTCTCAATTTCCTTAGAATACATAAATTAATCTTTGTTTTTTAAATTAAAGTTTCACCTTCCAGCGACTATTTTTATCACATCATTCTTCTTTAGCTTGTAGTCTTTTCCTAGTCTTTTCTTAGTTCTAGCATCTATGCCACAGATAAACTTTTCCCCAATTTCTGTGTGTACCTTAAAAGCCAAGTCTAAAGCAGTAGAGCCTTTTGGCATTAAAAATACATCTGGTAGAATATTTCCAGACTTATCGCTCAGCTTATTTTCATCCTCTACAGGATATACAGGTATAAAACCCAATAAGTCAAAAACTGCTTTGTTCAAGCACTCCTGCACCCCAGTAGACCCGTACTTTTCTATCACATTTTTCTTTATAAACTCCAGGGCAGCCCTCTGCTTTTCTTCTAGCTCTCCCTTGACCTCAAAACCATCGCCTGGAATATAATCTATCAAGCCTTTTTCTGCTGCCTTCTTCAAAGCTATCTCTGCTTCTGCACTTGTTGGCACTATATACTTGTACCTTCCTTTCAATCTTTCAAAATTTTCTTGCGCTTCTTTCAAGTCTATTTTGTTTGCGGCTATGAGAATAGGCTTAGACATCTTTCTCAGCTCTGTAGCAAACCTGTTAACATCTGCTAAAGAGCAAGTTTCTAAAACTTTTTGTATACTTTCTTTGCTTATTTCTAGACCACTCAATTGTTCAGCAAGCAATTGAACTAAGTCTGATTGGGACTTGCCTATAATTCTTCCAATTTTTGAAACAGCTCTTTTTATTATTTCTGCAAACCATAGGTCGATTTCCTTTTCTAAAAATTCTATGTCTTTTGCCGGGTCATGACCAACAGTAGCTTTACCTTCTTCGTCTGTTAATCCAGAAAAATCTACTATGTGAATTAAAGCAGAAGCCTGTCTTAAATCGTCTAAAAACTTATAGCCAAGTCCACGCCCTTCATGAGCTCCAGGTACAAGACCAGCAACATCTATAAGCTTGATAGGAACAAATCTTTTACCATTCTTGCAGAATCCATGTCTTGGGTTGCATTTAACACCAAACTCTTTTTCTATACAATCGACTGTCACATAACCTATACCAACATTCGGCTCTATCGTACAGAATGGAACACCAGTTATTTTTACGTCTATAAGAGTTGCTGCTTTAAACATCGTGCTTTTTCCTGAAGAAGGTTTACCAACAAAGCCTATTAACATGTCTCCCTATACAATTTCTCTCTAAAGAAAAAAATTAAAGCTTATTCCGGAATGAAAAGCTGAGACATCTTAAAGGGGAATCCTTGAAAAGCAGCATACTGAAAGAACGCAAAGTACAGGGCAAGAACAAGACCTGCAATAAGAATGTTTATACCAATCAAAGAAGAAACCATATCGGTGGAGAAAAATTCCTTCACAGATCTGTACAGAATTGATAAGCCTAGAACTGTAAAAATAGCAAAAGTTATGAAAGAAAGTAACACGCCAATTCCAGGCAAGTATAGAAATATACTTGAAAATATGGATGCTGTGGAAACTGGGAAGATAGCATACACGTTTGAAGTCAAACCTTCAAAGTACTTTCCTTTTCCACCTAAGCATGTAAATACAATCTGGGTCAAGACTCCTGAAAAGAGAGTTGCAACAAGACCAAAGAAAAATATTCCTACTGCTACCCTTATTCTATTAATTAGAATCAGCACCGAAAGGCCCACTAAAAACCATTCAAAGAGCAGAATTGCAAAAGTCGTCTTCAAATCTCTCTCTTTTTTCCCCTTGCTTATAGCCAGCTCAGGATTGGTCAAAAGCTCATTTACTCTTTTTAAACACATAAAAGAATATTAGGTTCCAATATTTAAAAAGCTTTTAGGATAATATAATTTTAGCTTTTTTGCGTTTATCCTTACTTATGTTACCAAAGCTGATAAAAATTGGAAACTCTCTAGAAAACGTGGAAGAAGAATTGGAAAAGTTGAGCCTAGGTAATAAAGCTCTAATCGTCCACGGAAAAACTCAAACTTGCAAAATTGCAGAAAAGATAAAAAGGGCCATGGGAAATTACAAAGTAATTGAAGCTGGTGTGGAAAAAGTTTCCCCTCAAACAGTCTCAACATTACAAAAAGTAGTAAAAGAAAATAACATAGATTTTTGTCTAGCTGTAGGTGGTGGAACTTCGATAGATGCAGCAAAATATACGGCTTACGAAAGTAAAAAACCTTTAGTTGTATTCCCTACTGCACCTTCTCATGATGGTATAGCTTCGCCAAACGTTTCTTTAAAAGGATGGATGAAACCTTATTCTCTAGTTGCTACTCCTCCTATTGCTGTATTGTATCATCTTCCAACCTTAGCTAATGCACCTTATGAGCTAGTAAGGGCTGGTGTTGGAGATGCTTTAGCAAAATATACAGCTTCACGAGATTTGCTGTTAGCTTTAGACACCCACAAGTGTGAAGAAGATGCAAGCTATGAAGACCTAAGGGCTGTCGCATACGAGCATTTTATTACCAGTGCCAAGATAGTTACAAAAGAAATAGAAAGGTTTAGAGAAGAGGGATGGGAAGATGTTTCTTCATGGCTGGGAACCGATTCTTATAAAACCTTTGTTTCTAATCTTTTCTTTGCTTTATTTTCTTCTGGGTTGGGGATGGCAAAGATAAACTCTTCTGTTGGTGCTTCAGGTTCTGAGCACAACATTGCTCATGCACTTCAATGTAATAATAGAAAGCATGGTGAAAAAGTTGCACTCGCATCAATTCCGATGCTTTACCTTCAACAGAGTTGTTTAAATGAAGACAAAATTTTTGGTATGGACTGGAAAACTATTAGAGAACATTTATCTTGTTTGGGTTTACCTACAACTGTTAAAGAACTTTCGATTAAAGATTCGGAAATGGTAAATGCTGTTCTAAAAGGACTACAAATAGGAAAAATGAGAAAAAGATATACAATACTAGATTTTTATGCAGAGAAAGAAAAATTGAATGAAAGTTCTGTCTACTCTATTTTAAAAGAAACTAAGTTGATATAATCTTGG
>CAYYVK010000004.1:0-9101 GCA_964475145.1 uncultured archaeon | reverse complement strand
GAGAAGAAACTGTAATTTGCAAGTTATGTTTGGAGCCTATGTACAACTTCATTTGTATAGACTGTCAACGCGATTCTGTAATTAAATTCTTAGAACAAAATGGTGAAAAGCTGATAGACGATTTCAAAGCTTTTCATGAAAAGTTGAGTGAAACCTTCAGCGTAGAACAGAACACTATGAAATGTATAAAGTGTTTGGTGGTGAAAGAAACTTCTATATGTCCATACTGCTATGCAAAAGAAGTTTTCTTCTGGTTGCTTGAAAGAGATGCAAAATTAGCTGAAAAATTCTCTAGGATCTTCAACTACGACTTTCTAAATACCGGATATACCCCTAGCATAACTACAAAAAATCTTATGCCAGTAATCTTGAGCGAGAAGCCTGAAACTTCTGACCAAAGCATATGTGACAGATGTGGAGAACCTTCTGACAACCTGAAAGAAGTTAACGGAGAGTGGCTGTGTGAATCTTGTAGAGAAGACTAGCTCTTTGCCATCTGGTATATCTCTTTAACCATCTTCTCCAAATTTTCCAATCTCTCGTTTAACACAGCATACTGTGCTTTCAAACCATCAATATGCGTAGCTATCAAATCTATCTTCGCTTTAACCGCTTCTATGGTTACACTCTCCGTTGCTTCTGTCTTAGGCAAAGTAGGCTCTGGTGAAAGTGGTAAAACAACCTCTTCACTTTCAGGCTTCTTCTTTTTCAAAAATCCAAACACCATTTTTATCCCATTTTTGTAACAGGTAGCTTGAATTCCTCCTTGAGTTGGTTCACTACCTTATTAATTAATTCGTTGCACAACACTAAATACTTTCTTCTAACATCACCATAAAAGTACATGTGATAAAGCCAGCGCAACCCTTTGTAGAGCGGAGACCTTTTGAAAGCAGTATTCAACTCGTACTCAGTCCTTAGTCTACCTCCTATGAATATAGTCATCTTTCCTGACTTCTTCTCGTCTACAGGTTGCTCGCCTTGAATAGTTACTTCTATGAACATCTTCGTGTACTGGTCTACATCCTTGTTTGCATAAACTCTCATGTAAAATGTTCTTGGGTCGCTTGTAGTATCCCATCTAAAATCTCTTTCCCACAAATCGGTTGCACCTAACTCAAATATCTTTTTTAAAGTCTTCCCTATAATCTGACAAGCCTTGAAAGGGTTTGGTCCTGTGTACTCTATTCTAAGCCTTCTTTCTGGCGCTAAACAATCGTCCTCAAACCTCCAGATAGGCATCTAATCACTTAAGGCTAGGAAGAATGTTCAAAAAAGATTTTAACTCTTCCTGAATCTTGAATATCCAATCTTTGCACTGCTCCTTATACTTGTTCCTCGTCTCTTCGTATATAACTCTGTGATAGAAAACTCTAAACATCTCGTACAGAAAGCTTCTCTGCCATATGGTATCTTGAGGATATTCTGTTCTTAACCTCCCTTCTATCTCTATGGTAGCTTTACCTTCCTTACCAAACTCTTTGCTCGGCCTCGCTTCACCGCTCAAAGTTAGAATAATCTCAACAAAAGAAAATCTATCCATATCTTTTACCAAATCAAAAACTACCTTGAACTTTTCTGTCTCGCCTCTATCCCAGTAAAACTCCTTTTCTTGAAGCTCGTTAGGGTCGTGTTTTACAACTGTGAAAAAGATTTCTTTTATTTTTTCGTAAAGTCTTTGAGGGTTTGGTCCAGTATAGTTTAAGGTTATTGTGGGTTGGCCTGGAAAAAAGCTACCAGGAGCTGGCGCTAGACAATCATCGTGTATCAACAACTTTGTTCTTGCAAACACTGGCATCTCTTATCGAATAAAATATTTGTTTCCCGAAGTAAAAAAGATATAAGTTTTTCTTTAAATCATAAAATTATGATGAAAGAATTGGGTGCAGCACTCGTAACATTAGGAGTTATCCTTTTGGTAGGAGCATGGGGCGTTAAAAGAGAAGACGTGTTCTTGCTGGAAATCATATTTGGACCAATTTTTATTTACTCCGGACTGCAACTTTTAAAGTGAGGACATGTTTGGAATTTTAGGTAAAATAGCAGGTGGAATAACCTTCTTTTTCGGCTTACTCATGCTAGTATTTTTCCCTTATGTTATCCATAAGGATTTCCAACCAGAAGCGCTAGGTAATGCTGGTATCCTTCTAGGAATAATCATGATGGGAATTGGACTTTACTTGATTTTTAGCTAATTTTAAGTGAAACCAATTTAAAATTTATTTATGGCGCTTCCACTTCGTGACGTTAAATTAATCCCTGGTAGAGGCATTTGCATTATACCAAAAGAATCTGAAGAATTTTTAAGCTTCACTACTCCATTAGGAAAGGCTAGTGGTGTAGTAACATCTCTTCTCTTCCAGTTCAGAAAATGGGGTTATGTGAGGTATAAAGTGGACGAATCTATATGGGTTTCTCCTGTTTTCAAAACTTACTATGACCTGGTCATCTCACAAAGAGAGCAATTACAAGCTTCTATAAAGGGAGGGCTTGCCAGCATTTCTCAAGCCATTTCAGACTTTGAGCTTGTTTGGCATGACCTAAGAAAATACAAAGAGTATTTAGACTACTTTGAAAAGTTGGAAAGGGGAAGAATGTTGATGAAAGAAAAAAAGGAAGAAGGTGAAAAGCTTTTTAGGGAAGCTGATACAACGCTAAAGTCTATATTCATAGACCAAGTTGATATACATACTGGAGAAGGTGTTGCATTAAAGCTGATAGCACCTAGATGGCCCACTATAATAGTTGACTTCATGCGCTTGAGCGACGAAGACGTTGAAGCAGATAAAATATCAAAAAAATTAAAAGTTTCTGAAGCTGAAGGTGTTGTTTTAGCAACGAAGAACAAGATGTACTTAGAGTGGCGAGATAAAATATTCTTTCCAGCTGTGAAAGAAAGATATCAAAGGTTAAAAGGATTGGCAGAAGCGAGGAAAAAATCTATAGAAGAGTATAAAAACATGCTTAAACCAACAATCGCAAGGTACAAGATGATAGTAGATGCATTAGAAAAACCTGAAGTAAGGAAAAGTATTTTAATAAGCGTAGCAATGCCATATGCTCAAGCTATTTCTGGCGATACAGTCACTATTTGGGCATGGAAGCCCTTTGCTCCTTCCGAAAAGTACAAGATAACAAAAGAAAGCTTAGATTCTATTCCTCCTTTAGAAGCCGGTTTCAATGGAAGAGAAGTTGAAGAGTTGAAAAAGATAAGAGCAGATAAGTTGATAAAAGGGGAAGAAGTTCTTGCTTTACCTGTTGAGCCGTCTATAGATGAAGTAGTTCGTTCCTACATCCCAGAAATAGAGAAAGCTTATGGAGTGAAAATCACAACAGGAGATATATTTGATGCAAGGCAAATGCTTGTAGAGCAGTTCGGGTATGCTCTCACAGGTCTTAGCCCAGTTGAAGCATGGGTTTGGAGCCCTTACTTCGTTTTTATAAACGTGCCTCTCTCGAGAACTGTTGTAAGAACGCCTGAAGGGATTGAGATAGAAGATCTGGAAATAGAAAACTTATATTCTGCGCTTTATACGCAAAATTACATAATCGTTCGCTGCCTAGAGCTTATAGCAAAAGAAAAGCAGCTTGAAAACTACATAAGCTTACTTTTAGGAGAGTTTGGTGTAAGTGAAAAGAAGATTGAAAGTATTGAAGAGATTGTTAGGGAAGAGTTTCCATCAGTCTACGGTTTAGATGTAGAAAAGAAAAAGAAAGAAGAGGAAAGAATGAAATCTTTAGAAAAGATAAAATCTGTAAAAATTAGAAGGATGGAGCTTGTAGACAAGATTAGAAAGGCTTTTGGAAAAGTATTTGAGGAAATTGGTTTTCCAGTTCAATTCTTCAGAGCTTTTGGTCCATACGAGTTTGCGATTCAACAACAGATAGCTAAAGGTTATATGGCAGCAGGAGAAGGACCAGGTAGAGAGTTTGTGAAAGTTAGAGATTTTTTAAAAACACACTTTGGAGTTCCTGGCGTAGAAGTAAAGTGGTAGTATGTACTTGATAGGAGTTTCTAGTGGAATATTCGGGGCAGCAGCAGAAGCAGAAAGATTGCAGTACGTAGGATTGCCAAGAAAAGCTCAATACTGTATAACAAAAGGAGTGCAGTTTGTTCAAATAGATTTGGAATCTATCTCAGAATTTAAAGAAGCTAACCTTAAAGAAGGTATGGAATCTGTAAGACGCATGAACGTTTCTTATGGGATACATTCTGAGACTAAAGCTTTTGGAGTGGAAGCTGCAGAACCAGATTCAGCTATAGGAACAGACTACAAAGTTGGTCATGAAAGACTTTATGAAATTTTGAATAGGGCAGGAGAATTAGAAAGCAAGTATGTACTAATCCATTCTTCTGAATCTGAACCTTTCCCAATTTTAGAAAGAACTTTACAGCCAGCTTATTTAGTTGATCCTTCTGGACGAGAGCTTAAAGACTTTCTCTTGGCTAACGAAAATCTGATGAAATGGCTGATGGGAGGGGCTATGGATGAGCTTCCTTCTAAAATTTTTGAAAAGTGGAAGAGTAAGGTAAAAGAAGCAAGAGAAAAAGTAGCAAGAGGAGAAAAAGTAGAAGAAATAATTACTGAAAAGGATCTTCGAGAGGTCATCAAAAGTCCTGACTACATCTGGAGAGAAATTCTTGGTGTTAGCCTTCCTGAAGCTTTTAGAAGGAGAATAGAAGACCTGGTCGAAGCTTTGGAAATAGACTTTAAAAAATCTATAAAGGAAATTCCAGAAGAAACTTTAGAAGAATACTTTTATCCTAGAGTTAAAAGAAGAATAGAAATTCTTTTAAAAGACTACTACTCTGGATTTCTTGATCACATACAGTCTCGCTCGCTTCACTATGGGCCTGAAAGAATTGCATACTACATAATAGCAAAGTGGATGGAAGAGAATAGAGACCCTATCTGGACAAACATAGTAAACTCTAGCATAGAGTATTTTGCAAAAACTAGTGGAGTTTCTAAAGAGGAATGGTTAAAAAAGAAAAAAATAGAAAAAGTTTCTATAGAGGATGATGTTTTTAGGAACGAATTTTACTATCTATGGGTACCTGCAGTCTCTGCTAGATATATATACGGCCATTTAATGGAAGCACCAAAGTATGGCTACTCAGACTGGAAAGAACCAATCAAAAAATACAAAATGCCGCTTGTTCTAGAAACACCAATGGCACACCGTGGTACAGAAGAATGGTTAAGACTGCCAAACCCTATTCAAATGTACTGGCTCGCGAAACGAGTAAATGAAGAAGTTGGGTTTGAATGTCTAGCTTTAGCTATGGACTTTGAGCATATGTTAAGCATAAAGTTAGAGCCGAAGGGTGTAATAGAATGTCTTCCAGAAGATGGGGGCAAGTTTGTAAGAGTTGTTCATGCTGGTTGGCCATCACCTCTTGCGCCTGCACACTTGCCGATCCCGATAGGCTCTGAACAACAGAGATACTTGTACGATTTACTCTACCGTCTAAGACAAAAGGGATTTGGAAAAGACGAAAAAGAATACTACATAGTTTTTGAAAGAGGCGGAGGGCCTGATCCTATCCAACAGTCTATAATTGCTCTTAGGGAAATAGTTGACCAGCTAATGAAAGATACGCCTCCTGAAAAGCTACCACCAGAGTTTTATGGTGTAAAAGCAGAAGGCTTCTTGTCACCAGAAAGACAAAAGGCTATCATTAAAGAGCATGCCCTTGACCCTCTAAAAGGTCTGCTAATAGTGCCGGAGGAAGAATATACTTTCCTTGGCAGAGCTGCACTTGAAAAGGGAATTCCGCCAGAAAAATGGAAAAAGGAAGAATTAAAGTAGCCACTTTTTAGTAGTAGTAATATTTATATAATACTAAAATAAAGATAGGATTATGCCGCTTGAAAACTTGGAAAAAGAATTGGAAAAAGTTGAGCTGGCAAAAAAAGAGAAAGAGAAGCTAGAAGATACTGAGATATACAGTAAAGTAATGAAGTTTGCGATGGAAGCTAAGAAACACTATGGCGATATAATAAAGTCGGTGCTAATCTTTGGGTCATTAGTTCGTGGTGATGCTAAAAAAACTTCTGATGCTGACGTGCTTGTAGTCTTAGACGATACTGCCACAAAGACTAGTGAAGATTTGGACAAAGTCAATTCACATTTGTACCTCATTGCACATGAACTTAAAGATATACATATCCAAACTCATACACTCACAGAGTTTTGGCAATGGGTGAGAATGGGTTCTCCAGAGTTAGTAAACTTCTTAAGGTATGGGTTGGCTGTTTATGACACCGGATTTATCAAGCCTGTTCAACGCATGTTAGAAATGGGACTTATACCTCCTAGTGAAGAAACTATTAGCTTGAAAGCAAGAGCATCAGAGATAAGGTACAGAAAAATTAAATCTGATATAAAATCCATGATTTTTGAGCTCAGGTATACTGCGATGGACATGGTCCAAGCTGTTGTAATGTACTTCTACAAGGCACAGCCTGACTACAAGGACGCGCTAAAGTTCTTGCAAAAGTTAGTTGAAGAAAAAGGACTAGAAAAGGAATATGTAGCAAAGTTTGAAGAGTTGGACAAGCTGTGGAAAGATTTGGACCATAAAGTTATACTAGAAGCTACTCCTCAACACCTTGAAAGGGCTTTGCAACTAGCCAAAGACATAGTAGAAAGGTTTAAGAAGTTTCTACCAAAAGAGATAGTTGGTGAAGAGCTTCCAGAAGAGTGAATTTAAACTTATTTCCCCAAATGGTTAGTATGGTTGAGAAAGAAGAAAAGGAAAGAAGATTAGCAATTGCTAAGAAGTTCGCGGAGAAAGTTCTAGAAAAATATGGAAACCTTGTGAAATGCATAGTAATGATGGGTTCTGTTGCGAGAGAGGAGTTTAAGCCTAAGAGCGATATAGACGTTTTCTTGGTTGTAGACGATACTACTGGAGAGCTAAAAGAAGGGGATATAGAAAAGATAGACGATGAATTAGAAAAAATTTTGGAAGAGATTCCTGAGGCCTGGAATACTGTGAAAGTAAATGATAAAGAGGAGAAAGTTTGTATGCTTTCTGTTCAACCTACTTACACTTTAACAGAATTTTGGGACTATGCAAGAGTTTGTCATCCAATAGTTTACAACTTTATAAAAGAAGGTGTAGCTATATACGATACAGGGTTTTTCATGCCTATAAAGCGTTTGTTAGAGATGGGAAAAATACCAGCAACAAGAGAAGCAATAGAAAGTTACATGGAAGGTGCGCCAAAAAAGTTGATGCGTGCCAAAACTGTAAAGTTGTTAATGCTTGCCGAAGACTGCTACTATGCTATGCTTAACACTGCACAAGCAGTTCTTATGTTTATGGGTCTATCTCCTCCTGTACCAAACAAAGCATACGAAGACGTTAAAAAATATTTGGTCGAACCCGGTATAATTGAGCCAGAATATGCAGAATGGTTGAGAGAAATAATAGAAATAAGGAAGAAGATAGAACATAAGGAGCTTACAGATGTGAGTGGAGTTTTTGTTGATGAATGGATAGACAAAGCAGAAAAGTTTGTTGATAAAATGTTTAGCTTGCTTAACGCCCTAGAAATAAGGAAGAAAGAAAAGATTGTAGAAAGGACTTACGAAGTTATGCAAAAGGCTGTTGCTACAGCGTTAAAAAGCTTAAAAAAGATGCCTGAAAAAGAGGAAATATCTTCCTTGTTCAAGAAAGAGTTTATAGATAAAAAACTTGTTGACAGCTACTATTGGGATGTTTGGAAGAGAGTAGAAGAACTCAAAAAGTTAGTAGATGAAAAGAGGGTGGCAGAAGTTCCTGATAGAGAAGTGTACGAGATGCGCGAACATGTTAGAAAGCTTATCCATGACTTGGCAAAAATCTTGAAAGAAAAGGGAGTAGAAGAGAAAGAAAGCTAGAAAAGTGTGGATTAGCCTCTAAACCAGAAAACAAAACTTTTTAAATTTATGGTCCTTATATTTAACTATGCTCAGTGGGTTTAAGAATTTCCTCAGAATGGCTTTTCTTTAGCGACATGTCTCTAGTAGAAGAAGTGAAAGAGGAGGTTGCAAGAGAATATGGAATAGATAAGAATAAACTGCCTGAAGTAAAGTTCAGATCACTGCCCTTTATTATTTATGACAAAATTGTTGGTAAAATAGCAGGAGTTTACGATTTCCTTAAACATAAAATTTACATCGACCCCATAGATTATCTGAGAACAAACCTGTATGGAAAGATTAAACTTCTTGCTGAAGAGTTTAGCCATGCTGCCGATTACATAAAGGGTATGCCAAGAAAAGCTTACAGAAGTTTTGTAGATTATTTGAGAAATTACAAGAACGACGAAAGTGAGATAAGAGCAAAAGCAACTGCTGAAAAAGTAGCGAGGAAGATTGCTAGCAAGTATGGAGAATTTTCAGAAGGCTCTTTCGCTCTCTATTTTTAACAATGAAAAGTTGTAGACAAGGCTTAAATAATTTTATCTGCATTCTTTTGTTATGGAGTTACAAAAACTATCAGAAATCGTTAGAAAAGAGCTTAAGCCATCACTTCAAAAGCATCTGTACGGAGTTTTAACCTATGGTTCTGCTGCTAGAGGAGATTACATACCAGGATGGAGCGATTTTGATGTTTTGGTTGTTCCTAACTATAACTTTGTTTGCCCTAGGGAATTTTACGATGAACTGGCATCTTGGTACACTAGCATAAGAAAGAAGCTAGAAGAAAATAAAGTAGATTGGGGTATTGGAGAAGAAGTTAATTTTAGTGTGTATGACTTAGGAACCATTCAATCTGGAAGATATGCGTGGATGATAAAAAGTTTTAGAGACCATCTTAGAAAATCTGGTAGAATTTTTTGGACAGAAGGAAGAGATATTAAAGACATTTTATCAGAAAAATCTCCTCAATCTGAAGAAGAATATTCGCTAGCTTATGGGCTTTGGAGGACCAGAGTTACTGCTAGCTCGCTCGATTATTATAAAAAGTATGATCAAAGACAATTTAAGTACGAGTTTAAAAAGAGTATAAAAGCTCTTAAGAATTTCTTCAGGAATGCTGTTATCCTTAGTGAAGGAAAATTAAGAAGCGATTCTAGCCTTTCTATTGCTGAACAATTCATCGA
>CAYYVK010000003.1:0-35906 GCA_964475145.1 uncultured archaeon | reverse complement strand
TAAAGAAACACAAGAGGCTACAAGAAAGCTAGTAGAGAGCCTGATGAAATTTTAAAATAAATTTACAGGAATTCAACTCTACTTAGTTTTGTTATCGCATATTTGAAAGAAGTTAAAAAATTATAAACTTCACTGAGGATTAGATAAAACCATTTATTTCTTGCTTGCATTTTACCTTGTTATTTGTTTAAAAATCTAAGTTCACTTCAAGGGAATTTGCCAAAAAATGCTAAAAAAAGAGGCAAAAAGAGCTGGTTGGAAAAAGTGAAGATAGGAAAGAGCACTTATTAGCATAAAACAAAATCTGCCCAATTGAAAATTTAACGCTATTTTTAACGCTATTCTATTAAAACAAGCCCAAAACTTTTAAATTTTTCACCCCTTCTTTTAATAACATTTATTACCCCTCCAGCTCTTCGAACAGTCTCGTAAACATCGATTCCCCATGCCTCCATTGCTGGTCTTGCAATTTTTATTCCTTTACAGAATTTTTTGTAAAGCGCCCCAAGAATTACTTTAGAGGATTCTTTAGTGAGCCTTCTTACATCTCTTATAAAAACCTTCAGGTTTCTTTTCACGTTGCATTTTTTGCATATCCTACAAGGACCTGCAGTTAGTCCAAAAGCCTTGTAGAACCCATTTAAAAAACAAATTCTCTCAAGTTGGAAGATCGTCAGCTGGACTTTTCTATTATCTGTAGTCTTCTTAAGATTTCCAAAACCAACAAGCAAACAGTAGTTATAATCTTTCAAAAATTCTCTGGTTTCTTTGGGCGGTTTAGCGAACGGCGGGCAATGCCAGCGAAAGCCTTTGCATCCAAACATACATTTTTCTCTTACCCAATCTTTTACAACTACATCGCTACTTTTAATGAGTTTAACAAATGTTGCGCCATTTTCTTTTGCTTTTTTCTCTAGTTTTCTGACTAAGCTTTCTAGGTTTTTCATATTATTCTAGTTTACAAGTACCTATTTAAAATGGTTGTATATGAGAGCTGGAATGATCAAATTAAATGGGTTCTTGAAATAGAGACACTTTGATAAATGAATTGTGCCCAACATTAAGCTACTGCTAGGCTAGAAATAAAAGTTACAGTTAAAGGGTCTAACTTCCAACTACTTTTTCTGAAAAAGTATAATTATTGCCAACCACTTGAGCACTATTACTAGAAGTTCCCCATAAACCTATCGATTATTGAAGGTTCACAAATAAATTACTTTCATTCTTATTCATAAATTTTCTATTCCAAAGTGTGTCGAAGGAGAAAAACCGAAGCCTTATAGTTAAAATTGATGCCGGGGGTGGGATTTGAACCCACGAAGGAACTAATCCACGAGGTTTCTTCATCTTTCTTCAGAGCTTAAGCAACGCTTAAGCCTCGCGCCATTGACCAGGCTAGGCGACCCCGGCACAGAATTAATTAAGAATTCTATTTATTTTATCTTTTTTACTAATTTACCAAATTCTTTAAACTTCTTTTCCAAAACTTCTATTGCAGAAATCACCACTTCTTCAGGTTTTAATCCACATACACTTTCTACATCAAACATGAACTTGTTACCATTTACTTCATAGCCAACTACGGCTGCTTGCCATTTTGCATGTTCCCTACCTGTACCAAGTTGTGCCGTTGCTTCAAGTTGGAGTTCTTGATCTTCTAAAAGTTCAACTATAGGTATTTTTGGGTATACTGGTTTTACATCCTTGTCTGTAGACTTTAAATCTTCTGCATAAACTGTGCAAGGGCCTTTCTTCTTCAGAGTAAGTTTTACTTGGCATCTGCTACAACCTTTTCCTTCACATGTACATTCGTTTGGCAGATTATAAACTTTTTTATCAAACGTCAAAGGGACTAGACCTAACCTATGGGCAATTATCTCATCATTCAATGCAGAATCATTTTTCTTGAAATCTACCCATTCTATGGCCATAGTCGGTACTTCAGAAAGCATAACTCTTCTGAGTGCAGAAGCTAAAGACTGGCTTATCCCCTCTATAGAGAATTTTATCTCATTTTCGGTTAGGTTTAAAATTTCTACCTTCATGAGGATCGCATGATTTGAATATTTTATTTTTCATCTTTAAATAACCCAAGCTTAGACTCTCCTTCCTCTTCTTCCACCTTTTGGTCGCATATATCCATGAATTATTGGGGTAACATCTTCTATAATACCTATCTTTAGGCCAGCTCGTGCTAAGGTTCTTATTGCTGTTTGTGCCCCAGGTCCAGGGATTTTGCTTTTTGTTCCACCTGGAGCTCTAACTCGTATATGCACACCAGTCAGACCTTTCATTATTGCAACTTCAGCGGCCTTTTTTGCTGCGAGCATTGCTGGGAAAGGACTTCCACCTTCTCTATCTTTGTCTGTCATCATACCAGCAGAGTATCTTGCTATAGTTTCAGCTCCGCTTAGATCAGTGATATGAACTATGGTGTTGTTTGGTGTGCTGAGTATATGAGCAATTCCCCATTTTTCTTCTTTCATAGAGTCACCTCTATCTTTTCTTCTTCTGAAACAGGTACAAGATAGCTAGGATATACAACCTTTTTACCATTTATAACAACGTGTCCATGAGTGATAAGTTGTCTTGCATGTTTTACAGACTTAGCCATTCCTTTCCTAAAAAGAATAGTTTGCAACCTTCTCTCTAAAAAATTTTCTACAGTCAAACTTAATACATCATCTAAGGTCGCATTTCCACTCAAAACACCAATTTTGTTTAGTTTTTCTATTAGTCTCATTTCTTTCTCTTTATCTCTCTTGGCTATTAACGATCTTGCAATTTTTCTATACTTTTTTAGCATTGCTTCCATTCTCCATAACTCTTGTTTTTTCTTAAGTCCATAGGTCTTCATCAGCTGTCTTTCCTTTTCTAATCTTTCCTTATCCCAAGGTTTTAGAGGAGTTTCATACTTTTTCTTTAGTCTTCTCATTTGATCACTTCTCTTCCTTCTTTTCCCCTGTTTTTATTTTTATTGCTTTCTTAGTAACACCAACTATTTTACCCCTTTCTCTGAAGTGACTTCTTGTTGATTGACCTCTAACTGGTTGACCGAGCATATGCCTCCATCCTCTATACGTTTTTAGGTTAATATACCTTTCTATGTCAAATTTCTTTACTACTTCTAGGTCAGATCCAATAAGGTGCAAATCCTTACCACTTTCTAAATCTTTTCTTCTGTTGAAAAGATAAGATGGTATACCATATTTTGATGGATTCAAAATAACATCTTCTAGCTTTTCTATTTCACTTTCGTTTAAAGAACTGAGCTTTCTAGAGGGGTCAAGGCCAGCAGCTTTACAAATAGCTTTTGCCATGGTAAAGCCTATTCCTTTAACACCTTTTAAAGCATATGCTAATCGTTTCTCACCGTCTAGGTCAGTATTTGCAATTCTAACAATTACCTTTGTTTTAACAACTTCTTTTTTCTCTTCCTTTTTTGGCCTTTCTTCTTTTTTCTCTTCCTTCTCTACTTTTTCATCCTTTACTCTACTTATTCCCATACTAAACACTTTGGTTTAAGTAATATAATCGTTTGATGTTTTTAAGCTTTAATGCCTAGAGTCTTAAAGATTTATACGAATTGCAAAATAGCAGAAAAGTTTTAATGGACCGGCCGGGATTTGAACCCGGAGCTTACGGAGTTGGAAAACTTCTCCGCTTTGCACTCGCCTAGGCTAGAGCGGCGATCTACCGTTGATCTACCGGCCCTTCTATAGAATTTCTTACACTTTCTCAATCAAATAGGTTTTACCTTCTGTTTTAAATCCCTTAAAAATTTAAATCTTCTTTAACAATTCTATGTTTTCACAAACATGTCTCACATGACATCCTTGACAAACTCTTTTTTTGAAGTTTGGCAATCTGCTAACAGGAGGTATGTAACTGCTTCTAAAAGTCTTTATCAAACCCCTCTTGTACTTCAAAAATTCTCTTTTCATATCTTCCCTAATAATAATCTTTGCAAGAGAGTTAGATTCGAAATAAATTAGGTAAGCTATTTCAACTCTTTTTCTAAAGAATTTTTCTGCAAGAATGGCCTCTCCAACAATTTGTAATAGATGTTCCTTTTTCAAACCTTTTCTTGATAATTGACCAAGCTTTATGTCAATAGTTATGATTTTACCATCTTTACTAATTCCTATCAAGTCTGGGGTTCCTACCAACCCTTCTGGAAAAGATTCTAAAAGTTTTTCGGTAAAAACAGTGGATATACCTTCTTCCTTCATGAATTCACAAAATCTATTCAAAAAATCTACTAACTTTTCTCTTTCAAGCTCAATTTTTCCAGCATACTTACTTACAGCACTGTTTACCGCATCTTCTACAGCAGTAGATATACCCTTTTCAAGGTTTTTAACAAGCTGATTTATGGCAAAATGTAAAGCTTCACCGTCCCAAGCTTTCCCTTTCTCTTCCTTTTTCTGGGTAGACATAACCACCTTCTCTAACCAAATCCTTCTTGGGCATTGAAAGAATTTTCCAATTTCCAATGGTGTAACAAAAACTTTTGTACTTTTTGACAAACTTTCTATTAATCTCTTTTTAGCTATATACGCCTCTTTCTCGTCAATCGGTTTTATAATCTTTATAACTCCTTTAGAACCTTCTATAAATCCGTCTCGTCCTAAAATTTGGAGCAGGATGAAAAGAATATCAGAGGAGCTTATATTTTTTCTTAACATTTGGAAGAGGATTTCCTCTACTTTTATTTCTTTACGGGAGTTTAAGAGTGAGATGATAAGGTCTACATCCTTTTCTTTTAAGGCGATACCAACTCGCAAGTAATCGCCTAGACTTTTTCAACCCACTTTAACTTTTTTGGGTTTCTACCCATCATGAAGTTTTTTTCGCATTTAGAAGAGCACCAGTACAGTATTTCACCACTATTTTTTACTAACATTTTTCCTGTCCCAGGTTTTATAGGTCTTTTACAAAAAGAACACTTCATTTTTATCTACTTTCTAATTTTCCAGCGGTTTCCATTTCTGTCTCTCTTAGCATGAGTATATCCTTGAGCCTTACTGGACCAATCACATTTCTTATAAGAATTTTTCCTTTATCAGGTCCTTCAAGAACTTTACATCTTACTTGTTGTACACCTTTAACACCGCTTCTTCCAAGTAGTTGGACTACTTCCGCAGGAAATGCGACGTCTGCCATATTATCACTGTTTCTTAATCTTCTCTAGAGAGTTTAGAATATCCTTTAAAAGTTCTTTTCCTTCACCAGGGTCTAGTATAGCAACAGCAGCTGCCGCTACGTCTATTCCAGCACTTCTACCTAACTCCTGTTTACTCGGAACAAATATGTATGGAACATTTTTTTCTTCACATAAAGGTGGTAGGTGCATTACTATTTCTTCTGGATCTACATCAGTTGCTATTACAACCAACTGCCCTTGCCCTCTTTCAACAGCTTTAGTAGTCTCGTTCGTGCCCCGCTTAATTTTTCCAGTATTCTTGGAAACTTCTACTAGTTGCAATACTTTATCGCTCAATTCTTTTGGAACTTCAAATTTAACGTAACCTTTTGGCATATAATCATCTCTAATACTATTTATGTGCAAAATATAAAACTTTATCCTCTCCCATTTTGTCAACTCTACAAAAGCCTATACGATAGAGTTGAATAATTTCTCCTTCTTTAAGCTCTTCTATCGATGGTTCTGCTAAGGCTTTTTTCACTTCTCCGTTTGGCATTATTATCTTAACTTTCACGTTTGGTTCAGAGACCCAATGGATCTTTGGAATTTCATAGCTTATCTCATTACTTAAAAATTCGACTTTTTTACCGATTCTTACAGAAAAAAGGTTTATTAATCCTACTTCTTTTCCTTCTAACTTTTTTATATCCTCACTTTCCAAGTATATTTTTTGAGTGTTGACTGGTATTTTCCTTGTCCCTCTTTCTGGGAAATCTGGATGCATTCGAATTTCTGTGGAAAAGAGTTCTGGTGCATTTTCTACAGAAATGCATACAGGCGAGATTACTGCCATATACCTGTTTGCTATAGGGTCTATTAACTTTCTATTTTCTGCGTAAAGTATTTCTAACGGGACGGAAACGTCTGCCTCGCTTAAGCCCATCTTAATTATAAATTTTCTTATAGCCTCAGGTTGAAATCCCCTTTTTCTCAAAGATTGTAATGACCATGTTCTAGGATCTTCCCAACCACTTATAACCCTTTTCTCTATCATTTTTCTAGTTTCGCTCTTACTCAAAACAGCTCCTTCTATCTTTAACATCCCATAATGAATGAATTCCTTTTTTGGCCAGCCCATTTTTTCCCATATAAATTCTTCCATCATATCCTCTATCACAAGCTGTTTTCCTCTCAAAATATGGGTTATTCCTAACAACCAATCGTCTACTGCCCAGGAGAATTCTAACATCGGCCATACCTTATATTTTTTTCCTACTCTTGGATGTTCTCTTTCACTAATCCTAAACAAGACTCTGTCTCTAAAAGCCGGGTTTGGATGTTTCATATTAGTTTTAATTCTTACTGTCGCCTCGCCTTCTTTGAATTTTCCTTCAAGCATTTTCTTCCACAAATCAAGGTTTTCTTGAACACTCCTACTTCTACACGAACACTCTATTCCATTCCTTCTATTCTCTCTGATTTCATTTTCTGAGCATGTACAAACATATGCAAATCCTTTTTCTATAATCTCTCTTCCATACTTGTAAAACAATTCAAGCCTATCAGACTTATACACTTTTTCATGGAATTCTACTCCTAACCATTTCAGCCCATCTTCTATCATCTCATAAGCTTCTGGTAGTATACTCTTTTCCTTACTACCTATTGTATCGTCAAAAACAAGTAATAATTTCCCCTTATATTTTTTCACATATTCGTCGTTCAAGATTGCCATTCTTGCGTTACCTAAATGTAAAGGACCAGAGGGAAAAGGTGCCAATCTCATTACTACTTTTCCAACTTCTGCACCCTTAAGCTCAGGCAACCCTTCTTTTACTTTCCTTTCTAATTTTATACCAAGCTCTTCTATTTTCCTTTTTTGCTCTTCTAGCGAGAGCGCATTCACTTCGTCAACTATTTTTTGAATAACTTTAACAATCTCGTTAATTCTAGTTTTTAGTTCAGGTCTTTCAGCTATAGATCTGCTCAAGACAGCTTGAACACTAGCTTTACCTTTATGTTGTACTGCATTAATCAGCGCATGCTTCTTAAAGATCTCTTCCATGATAATTAACTTGTATTTCCGGTTAAAATTCTTAATAAGAATCGTTGATAAGTTTTCTATAAAATATATGATTTAAAGCATCTAAACCCAAACATGTTAAAAAATAAATATGTTTCAAATATAAATACTACCTTTTCAATTATTTTAAATAGGGTGTTTCAACTTGGTTGTGCGTGAAAAGCTTGCACCACGCCTGTTTTTACGAGTAAAACCCGTCAAAATGCTGGTAATGCTAAGGGAAGGACCAAAATATGCAACAATTCTCTCTAAAAATACGGATATAACTTATTCTCATACAGTTAAGTTGTTAGATTTATTTAACGATTTAGGGTTGGTAGAATTTGAAAAGAAGGGTAGAATAAAGATAGTAAAGCTAACGCGTGTTGGTGAGGAAGTAGCAAGAGCTTTGGACAATGCATTAGTAAAAATGTCTCAGATAAAAGAGAAGGGTTAAATCCTCAAGACATCCATACTTTTTATATACCATTCTCTAAGTTGCTCTTCTGTATAAAGCTCGTACTCCCTAGCTAAATATCTAGAATGCCCTACTAACCTATCGACTATCGGGCCAGGAGTACCGGCCGATATCAATTGAGTTTTGAACCATTTTCTAAGAGAGTGTGGATGTAAGGAATAACGTTTCCCAACCTTTTTTGCAACTTTTTTGAAAGCGTTGTTTAGAATGTACTGTAGATTCTGGTAGGACATAGGCTCTCCATCATCTGTGACGAGTAAAGGTGAGTCAGGTGTTAGCTTTTCGCTTAATTTTCTCTTTTCTAAGTATTCTTTCAAAACCTCCTTGGCTTGTGGCGAAATGAATGTTATCCTACTTTTTCTTTCCTTGGCGCTAATTCCTCTTACCCTTATCACAGGAGGGTCTCTATCTAACTCTATGTCACCAACTTTAAGTTGATGCAATTCTCCTACTCTTAAACCTGAGGACAACAAGATTAGAATACATAAACGAGCTTTTAAAGAAGAACTCTCTAATACTTTTTTTAGATCTTCTTTTGTTGGTAGGGTATCTTCATGAAGAGGATATACCTTTATGGGTATAGGTTTTACCTCAATCCCATTCGCTGAAAAGAATTTTTTAACACCAGCTGCCCATGCTGCCACAGATTTTGGAGCAATGTTTCGAGAAGCTAAGCTAACAACATACTGCTTATAAATTTCGTTTGCATCAATCTCTTTATTCTTTATTTTTTCTATTAACGCATCAGGGTCTGAAACTCCTATTTGGTTGAAGAAGCTTTTTAAACTTTTTAGGTAAGTAAGTTCTGTGTTTTTACTTCTTGTTAAGAGTTTTAATTCACCTAGCATCTTGTTTACACTATTGAAGTTTGTTAGTTCATAACTCATAATATTTATTATCTCTAAGTAAAGATAAAGTTTTCTTATTAACTTATAGATAAAATTGATTATCTCTAAGTAATTTTGAGCTCTCTCTTTTCATAATTATATGCTCTGGAAAATATAGTTTGGTGAGAATAAATCATGAAAACAGAACTTTACCTTGGTAAACGTAAGCAATACCACCAATATTTTTGATTAATATAGCAATCCTTAACAACTTAGGAAGATCCTCTGATTCCCAAAGTGACTTTTGAACCATTTTTGCACCAATTTTCTTTAGAAGTTGGTTTATTTTTTTCCTGAAAAGACGCTCATTGGCCGGTATATCAAATGCTATTAAAAATTTTTCCATATTTTTGGTACAATTATACTAATTTAATAAATATTTTTCTATTCTTTTATATATATTTTACCGTATATAATAATCAAGAAAAACGTGAAGTTGGTTGAAATATGTGATGAGACATATATTTTAGAGTGTATTGGTTGGGGGGACAAGCGAACTCGTCTGTTCCTTAGTAAAGTGAGAGTTTCGTGCGACTAAATAACGATAACTCTTAAACAATAACAAATGTTAGAAAGTGAGTGTTCAAGAAAAACTTTATAAAGTGAGAATTTAAAGAATAATTGATTGGTGTGGGTTTTTGGGACAAAATTAAACAAATATTAAGAGTAAGAGGCAAGAAGGAAGCGCTTCAAAGCGATGCAACATCGCTTCAAAGCGCTTCAAGTATAGATTTAAATCGCTTTGAAGCGCTTCAAAGCGAAGAAGAACTTCAGCCTCAAGCTAGGTTGGAACTTCAGAAAGATTCTTTACAATTAGGTGTTGCAGCTGGCTATACAGCGCATTTTATTAAAAGGATTGAATCTTCTTTAGATAGAATTGAATCTCAAATATTAACAAAAGACTGGTTTGATCATAAATTTGATGAAAAAATATCAGAATTTATTAATTTAGTTAAAATTCATGAAGAAAATGATCAAAAAAGATTTGAAATAATTCAAAATATACTTGTTGACCTTAAAAACATAGTAAAAAAGACTCCTGAACCTATAAGATCGGAACTGACAGGAAAAATAGAAAAAATTGAAGCACAATTACCATTAACAAATAAAATGAAAGAACTATTAGAGATAGTTAAGGGGGCTAAGGAAATAAGCTATGAAGAATTGGCGTCTAAGCTTGGAATAAGCATTTCAGCTCTTCGCGGATTGCTATCAAATATGCTCAAGAGGACTACTGAAATTGAGCGATTCGAAAAGTATAACAAAGGATGGGTTAGATATACAGGAAAAACCGATTCAAATCGCTTTGAAGCGATTGAAAGCTCTCAAACTCCCTCAAGTTCTAACTTTTCTTGACTTTCTCTTTTATTAGTAAAAATTTTAGGATTGACTGAAGGTTAGAATCTGGCTTAAGTTTTATCATTTTTATGTTGAAAGGCTCTAGTGTGGTTTGTTCAATAAAAAGTGTTAAGTGCTTGTTGATAAGGCGAGAAACAGTAGTTCTATGCAATTTTACGCGTTTTGCTATAGCTGTTAGCCAAATCCAGTCATTTTTTGACTCTTCTAAGCATTTAACTATTTTAATTATGTTTTTTAAAGTATTTTTCTGCATTCACTCACCATCTAGCACGACCCCGTGCAAAGTGACTAGAAAAAACTATGCTTTTTATAATTTAAAAGCCTTCTTATACCAAGTGCGTAGATAATGCCGGACAATAAACCAAATAGGTGTGCCCCTCGTGCAATATAAGAAGGTGTAAAAAGCCCTAAAAATTCAGAAATACCCCAGAATGTTGCAGCAAGTATCATCGGAAGAGGCACAAAGTTTATATAAACAATAGCAAAGGGTCTTATAGTTGCAAGCCCTCCAATGATACCATAGATACCACCAGAAGCTCCTACTGCTGGAATACTCGGATCAAAGGTTGTTACCATATATCCTATGTTGCCTATTATCCCAGAAAGAAGAAATAACATAAGAAAATCTTTTTGAGGGATTATTCTTTCTAAATAACTCCCGAAGATGAAGAGAGCAAACATATTAAAAAGTAGATGGCTTATATCAGCATGTAAGAAAATAGAAGTAAAGAGCGTCCAAGGTCTTTTTAGGAGTAATGCTGGAACAAATGCAAAATCGTCCAAGTCTACCATGTTTTGAATAATAAAAATTAAAGTCATGAACAAGATGAAATACAGTGTAAGGCTTTTTATCATATATTAATTTGTGTAAGAAGTTAATTTATATCCATGGAAGAGGAAGCAAAAGAATGTTATAAGAAAGCTAAGAGTATTTCTGACGAAGTACTGAAATATGCTAAAAGTATTAAGTTTGAGAATGTTACGGCATTGAGTGTTGCAGAAACTATAGAGAAGTTAATAATTGATAAAAAGGGAAAACCTGCCTGGCCTGTAAACGTATGTGTTAATGAAATAGCTGCACACTACTCTCCTACTGATACTTCCTTAATTCTTAAGGATGGTGATTTGGTGAAAATAGATTTTGGTGTACAAGTGAATGGCTACATATGGGATCAAGCATTTACTGTATGTGTAGGTGATGATAAAAATCCACTGATAGAAGCGTCGGAGAAAGCATTAGAAAAAGCAGTAATTTTGGTAAGGAAGGGCGTAAAAGTTTGTGAGTTATCAGAAGTAATTGAAGATACTGTAACATCATTCGGATTTAAGGTTATTAGAAACTTAACAGGCCATGGTTTGGATAGGTATACGGTCCATGCACAACCCTCTATACCAAATGTTAAAAATAACATTCAAGACGAAATTCGTGATCAAGCAATAGCCATAGAAGTTTTTGTTACAGATGGTTCAGGGCTTGTGAAAGAGTCAGAACCTCCTTGTATATATAGGTTTGAGCAGGATAAACCAGTAAGATTATGGGAAGCGAGAAAAATACTAGAACTGGCTAAAACTGAGTTTGAAGGTTTACCTTTCACTCCAAGGTGGATAAAAAACGTACCAAAGATAAAGATGGAAATGGCCATTAGAGAACTTTTAGAGGCAAATGCTATAGTGGCTTATCCACCTTTGAAAGAAGAAACAGGCAGACCAGTCGCTGTTGCAGAAACTACAATTCTTGTAGAATAAAAATTTAAACTTAAAATCCAAAAAATATTTGTGCATACTAAATGTGACGGTTGTGGCCAGTCTGTTAAGAAAGTTGGAAAGCTTTTCAAATATAAGTCTTTATATCTTTGTAAAAAGTGTCGTAAAAAATTTTAGGTCTTTTTTAAAAACTTTTCAACAGAATTTGCTATCAAATACCCACAGTTGTTACATTTTCCACCAGTTTTTTTGAGGATCTGCTTCAGAATTTTGGCTTTACATCTTGGGCATTTGATTTTAGAGTTTGATAAAGGCACGAGATTCTTTATAAAACATCTTTTTTAAATTCAAATCTGAAATCAAAAATATATTTCAAAAGAAATTATTTAGCATTTCTAAGAGATTCTATACGCCTAACAACTTCTTTTTCAACATCCCTTATTTCCATATCAGTAGTGTCTAGGACTATATCGAATACACTCAAATCCTTGCCAAAATTAAAACCGTATATTTTCTTGTAAAGGTTCAAGTTTTCTTCATCCCTTCTTTTTACTACTTCTAGAGCTTCTTTAAATTCTATTCTATCTCTTCTAGCTATTCTTATGGCCCTCTCTTCTGGACTGGCTGTTATAAATATTTTAATTCCAGGAGTGCCCAAGTAGGGCAAGGTCCATGATGTGATAACTACGTTCCCTTTTTTTACAATCTCTAAAAGAAGGTTATCCACCTCTCTATCTATAGAGTGGTCTCTACTCCTTAACTCTAAGAATTTCATACCTTCTTCGCTATCCCAAAAGTTTTTTCGAAAATTGAAACCATATTTTTTTGCTACTTTCTTAAAGAAGTCGCTACCAGTATAAAGTTTTAATTTGTACCTTTTTGCTAATCTTTTGGCGAGCGTGTTTTTACCGCTTCCGGCAGGACCAGAAATGATAATTGTAAGAGACATTAAAAATAGTATTGTAATCAGAGAATAAATTAGCTTTGTAATTTGATTTCTATGTGAACATCTTGGGGAACATTTATTCTCATAATTTGTCTTAACGTTCTATCGTCGGCTTGAACTTCCATCAACCTTTTATGTATTCTCATCTCCCACTTATCATAAGTTGCATTGCCATGGCCAGTGCCGTCACCACATGGTGTTTTGAGCGTAGTTACTCTGAGTATTTTTGTTGGTAATGGTATAGGTCCTCTATAATCTACACCAAACTTTTTTGCTATCTCTTTTATTTCAGCACATATCCTATCTAGTTGTGCAGGGTCCTTCCCGCTTAGTTTTATCTTTGCTAATTGCATATTAACAACCTTAGTTAATGCTTATTTAAATCCTTTTCTATTGGAAAATCTTTCTCACCTCAGAGCTTTCTAGACATAAACGAGTTTTTCAAAGGTTCTGACTCGAAAATTTCGATTGTCCTTGGGTAGATGTTTAGAAATAATTCTTTAAAACTTGTAAACTAGGCCAACTAACAGCATCAGGTTTATGTAAAAGTGGTTCACTTAGCTTTAACTACATCTAAACAAACTCCAGCTGCAACTGTAATTCCCATATCTCTTATGGCGAATCTTGCTAATTCAGGAAAATCTGATTGCTTCTCTATAACAAATGGTCTTAATGGCCTTACTCTAACTCTAGCTGCATCACCAGTCTTTATAAAATCAGGCTTTTCTTGAATGACTTGTCCGGTTCTTGGGTCAATCTTCGCTATTATCTCTTCAATTGTGCAAGCTTGAGTTGCAGTGTGACAGTGGAAAACAGGGGTATATCCAGCTGTAATTACAGTCGGGTGTTGCAAAACGATTATTTGTGCGGTAAACTCTTTAGCTACTGTGGGTGGGTTGTCTGGATGTCCAACAACGTCACCTCTTTTGATCTGCTCTTTTGCAACTCCACGAACGTTGAAACCCACGTTATCACCGGGTCTAGCTTCTGGTATTCTTTGGTGATGTATTTCTATAGACTTTACCTCACCTGTTACTCCAGAAGGTTCGAATATTATTTTATCACCTTCTCTTAGTATACCTGTTTCAACCTTACCAACAGGTACGGTACCTACACCTGTTATGCTATAAACGTCTTGAACAGGCAATCTTAAAGGTTTATCTACAGGTCTTGGGGGCACTTGGAACATGTCTAAAGCTTCGATTAGAGTCGGTCCTGTATACCAGGGCATTTTATCTGATTTCTTAAAAAGATTGTCGCCAAGTTGACCAGATATAGGAATAAATGGTATTTTATTCACATCAAAACCTAAAGGTTTAAGCAAGGCAATAGCATCATTTTTCAATTTTTCATAAACGTCTTTGCTCCAGTTTGCTAAGTCCATTTTTGTTATTACTACAATAAGTTGGTTTATACCTAAAACTTTTATCAGGAAGGTATGCTCTTTTGTTTGTTCTTGAATACCCTCACCAGGTCTAGCAGAAATCACTAAAATAGCACCATCAGCCTGTGAGGCCCCGGTTATCATGTTTTTAACAAAGTCTCTGTGTCCAGGACAGTCTATGATGGTGAAGAAATATTTGTTAGTTTCAAAAGGCTTATGCATAATATCTATCGTCATTCCACGAACTCTCTCTTCTTTTTCTTTGTCCATTATGTAAGCAAATTCTGCACCCTCGATCTTAAATTCCTGTGCGAGAGCTTGTAACTTTTTTAGTTCTTCTTCTCTGATAGCACCAGATTCGAAGAGTAGCCTACCGACCAAAGTGGACTTACCATGATCTACGTGTCCAGCTGTTATTATATTCAAATGCGGCTTTGCAGGCAAACAATCACCTTTTGGTATATCTTTAATTATATTCCATATTTAAATATTTTACACTTCTGGTTGAGGTATATCTTCAGGCAATCCTTTTCTCTTCCTTATAGATTTTATTACTTCATCTCTTAGTTCGGTGGGTAATTTTTCAAAGCTAGTTTCTATCAAGCTGTAAAAACCACGTCCAGATGTGGCCGACTTAAGGCTAGCATCGAATCCAAACATATCACTTACAGGCATTTTCGCAGTGATTATAGTGACTCCTTTCTCTTCTTTCATGTCTAGTATTTGCCCTCTTCTACTCTCCACTTCTCTTATCACGCTTCCAACAAGCTCTGAAGGTGAATCTATCCTTATTGTTTGCTTAGGCTCAAGGAGGGTTGCATCAGCTTTTAGCATAGCCTGTCTAATGGCATACCTTACAGCTGGCATTATTTGACCAGGTCCTCTATGAACAGGATCTTCATGAAGTTCGGCATCCACCAGCTTTGCTTTAATCTTTATACACGGCTCTCTTGCTAATGGTCCATCTTCACAAACTTCCTTAAAGGCATCCTTAACCATTTCTATCACCTCGTTCAAGTACTGAATACCTTTCGTCACGTCTATGAGCACATTCTTGTTATGAATTACTAGTATATTTTTCGCTTCATCGTATGGCATTCCAAGTTCTGATATCTTCTTCATGATTTCTAAATGTTTTCCTCTCATTTCAAGCTGGCTAGGTATTTCACCTTCAATCATAGCTTTGTATACTTCGTCCTCAAGGGGTTCTACCACAAATATAAGCTTGTTGTGCTTGTTGGGTGATTTCCCTTCTACTTCTGGAGACTTCTTGAAGATAGTTTCACGATATACTACAATAGGCTTACTCATCTCAACATCTATCCCAAGTTCTTTTAGTTTGTTTTCTACTTTAGCTTCTAAGTGTAATTCGCCTAAACCAGAGACAAGGTATTCACCAGTTTCTTGATTTATTTTAACTTGAAGAACAGAGTCTTCTCTCCCTATTTTTTTGAGTGCTTCGATAAGCTTAGGAAGTTCCATCGGATTTTTAGGTTCTATAGATTTAGTCACAACAGGCTCGAACAAATGTTTAATTTCTTCAAAAGGTTCTACTACCATACCTGGTTCGCATACAGTTTCTCCTGTGAATGCATCCGGTATACCAACAATCCCAGCTATATTTCCAGCCACAACTTCATCTACTGGTATCCTAGTTGCACCTTTATAAACAGCCACTTGTTGTATTTTTTCTTGCTTGTGTTGACCAATCAAATACACATCTTTCCCTTTGTAAATCTTACCTGAAAAAATCCTTCCAGTAGCCACATAACCGACATGAGGATCAGGAACAACTTTTGTTATAATCATCATAAGCTTCCCGTTCATATCGCAAGAAAGCATTTGTTTTCCGATTTCAGAATCTAAATTACCTTTCCAGATTTTCCCCAACCTATACTTCTGAGCTTCTAATGGACTTGGTAAGTGCTTAACAATCATATCTAGAACTACTTGATGAAGTGGCGCAATTTTTGCCAGTTCATCTTCCCTCCCAGCTAGTGTAATATCAATTATGTCTTTAAAAGTAATTCCAGTTTTTTTCATGAAAGGAACTGATATAGCCCACTTCTTAACTGCAGAACCAAAGGCCACAGAACCATTAGCAACATTAACCATCCACTTATTCTTGTATTCATCCTCAGCATACTTTTGAATTAAACCATTTACCTCATGAATAATTTCTTCAAACCTTTTTTGCATTTCTTCTGGGCTAAGCTTAAGTTCTTTTATCAATCTATCAACTTTATTAATGAAAAGAACAGGCTTTACACGTTCCCTGAGTGCTTGTCTAAAAACTGTTTCGGTCTGAGGCATTACTCCTTCTACCGCACACACTAGACAAATAGTTCCGTCTACTGCACGCATTGCACGAGTAACGTCCCCACCAAAATCCACGTGGCCAGGAGTGTCTACAAGGTTAATAAGATAGTCTTCCCCTTCAAATTCGTGTACCATTGAAACGTTCGCACCATAAATTGTTAACTGTCGCTTACGTTCTTGTTCGTCAATCCATGTGAGCATTCCTGTTTCAACATCAGCTGCTACTTTCTCTGAGATCATTCCAGCTAAGGCAGCTAGATTATCTGTTAAGGAAGTTTTCCCATGGTGGACATGACTAGATGTAGCAATATTTCTAATTCTTCTAGGATCTCTCATTACTTCAAGTATCCTTTCTACTAACTCTTTTTTGACCATATCTAACACTGGTATTTCTAAATTTTGTACGTTTAATATTTAATTGTTTTAACCAACAAGAAGAAGTGGAGATTATCTTGCACCTTCTGCTTCTTTTTCTATTCTTTCTTTTTCTGCTATTGCTTCAGACTTACTTTTATCGTTTTTGTAAGCGCCTATTATTTCGTTCGCTAACGCATCAACAATGTTTTCTTTTTTTCCATGAGCTTTTCTGTAAGCTGCTTGTGCAATCATTCTCAATGCTATATCAACCCTTCTTTGAGGAGAAACAACAACAGCTTTTCTTACTATAATACCGCCTACTTGATAAGCTGCTATCTCCTCTCTTAATGCTGCATTTTCTACAGCTCTGACAAAAACTTCTATTGGGTTTATCCCAGTTTCCTTTTCTATTTTTTCAAATGCCCTTTTTACAATTTTATAAACAGTTATATATTTTCCTACAACATCACCAGAGCTAATCGTATGTTTTTTACCTCTATGCCCTGGAACCATAAGTTTGCCTATTAACCTTTCAACAAGGTTAGCATTAGACTTATGGAATTGTTGTTTTGCTAGTCTACCCCCACTCTTTGGTATTACTACAGGCTTTAAGCTTATATATCTTTTTAGCCCAGGATCCTTAACTTCTATATTGTCTACAGGCCATTTGTTGAAAAGTTTAATTTCCGTCATAAGTCTTACCTAATTGGTTTTTGTTTCTTACCTGCAAGAATTTCGCTTAGAGCAACACCGTTAACCTTAACAACTTTATACTTTATACCAACCATACTTCCTTTTGGTCCTCCCTGTCCTCCTCCAACCTTTTCTATAATTACTTCGTCATGCTCGTTTATCAGGTCTATAGCACCTTCTCCTGGCACATGAGCAGTTACTTGAACATTGTTTTTAATTAATTGAACTCTGACAGCTTTTGTTAGACCAGAAGCTGGTTTTTTCTGCTCTACCGCACGTTTATCGATTACTATTCCTCTTGCTTGTGGTGCTCCTTCTAGTGGGTCTTTCTTCCAAAGTTGCAACATCCTTCTTTTGTAGGCTATACTTTTCCATCTAAACTTTTTTCTCGTTCTCTTCAACTTCCTTGCGCTAAACTCTCCTGGCATGTACAAGTCACCTTACGATCAGTTCATCAAATTTGTAGTTCCTTCTTAATATTTCTTTCATAATTTTTAATTTTCTTTTATCTCTTCCAATCACAGAAGGTTTTTCATTTTTTCCAACCTTTATCTCTACGATTCTTTTTTCTTGACCGTTCTTGATGGTTATCTCATTAGCTTTTGGTATTAGGTTTTTTATAAACTTACAAACATCTGAAGAGAATTCTATCAATTTTACTTTTTTATTAAGAACTTTCTCAACATTTTTGACGTTAAAACCATTCTTGCCTATAGCAAGACCTATTTTTCCTTCTTCTACCAGAAAATATACAGTATTTGTCTCCTCATCTACTATACAATCTTTTACTGTAACACCAGTAAAATTTTCAAAGAATGTTATAAGGTTTATTGTATTATTGTCTAGCACTATAGTCATTTTATCACTAACACGCTTACAGGAAATGGTTTACCACATATAACACCAAGGCTTACGCTGTCCTTTTCAAACACTTCTACTCTTGCTCCTGAAACACTCGATACATCTTCTAAGTTCTTTCTCATTCGCTCAGGAATGTTGTTCGCTATTACTACCAACTTAGGAGTGTTTGATTTTAAATACTTTATAGATTCTCTATAGCCTATAATTACGTTTCCTTTACTTACTGCAGACCTAATTTCTTCTTGTGTTACCATTTCTTACACCTTCAAAATTTATCAGAATAATAAATATTTTAGCTTAAATACTTATCATTCTTCTTTCTTTTCTTCTGGAAAGTTTGCAATCAAATCAAACATACCAGTACCAGAAGGAATGACCTGCCCAATCATTACATTCTCAAAAATACCACTGAGGTTGTCAGACTCGTTTCTTATGCTGGCTCTTACCAAATGCTTTATCGTTTCTTCAAAAGCAGCTCTGGCTAGTATGGAAGTTTTACTTCCAGCAACGCCGTATCTTCCTATAGGTCTTACTTCTCCAGAGAAGCACATTATATCGCTGACGAGCATAACATGCCTTACATCCACATCAAGCCCTTGTTCTTGAAGTGTTTTTGTAGCCTCTTCTATTATCAAGTTTCTAGCAGCTTCTATTCCAAGTACTTTAGCAGTTTCATGGATATCGTTTGTTATAGTTCTTTGCTCATCCACTTCCTTTAACTTCAAAATGTCAGCAAGGTTACTTCCTATCGTAGTTACTATCCAATCGTTACCTTCCATTCTAACAACAGCATTTTCAATCCCTCTGATACCACTTATCTTAATTTTTAGTATATCGTTCCTTAGTTTTTGTAAATCTTTTATTGATAGCTCTTCTTTCGGGGCTACTACTATTTTTTCGCCTCTTGTTCTCACGTTTACGTTTTCCAAAGACTCCCTTATACTCTTTATTACTGTTCCTTCTCTTTTTCTGTCAGAAAGTTCTATTTCTATTATACCTTCGTTAAGATTTATTGAAACATTTTTAACTATGTTAACAATTTTCCTTTCTATAATTTCTTCTGCAAACTTTTCTGCGCTTTCTGCATTATTATATTCCTTCTTCAAATAGATGGTCATCATAGGTGTTTCTGGCTCACGCTTAGCATCGAAGATTTCTATTAAACGAGGAAGACCTTGTGTAATTTTTACTCCCGCAGCACCAGCAAAGTGAAATGTCTTCATCGTCATTTGTGTAGCTGGTTCAGATATACTTTGGGAGGCAATTATTCCTATAGCTTCTCCTGGTTCTACTTTCTGTTTCATGTATACCTTTTCAACTTCTCTTCTTAACAATTCTTTTTGTTCTTTAGTCAATCTTTTTTTCTGAGCAACCTTTTCAATATTTTCTAATACGATTTTTGGTAATTCAACTAAAGATTCTTTCTGCGATTCTTTCAACGTTTATACCACCTTTTTCAGTTTTAGAAGGATCTAAAGAATCTTCACCAAAAGCAAATTGAATAATTTTTCCAGAACTATCTCTAACAGTTCCGTCATATTCAACTTTAAGGTCCTGTAAGGCGCCTATGAGTCTTCTTTCCATATATCCTGAGTGTCTTGTTTTTAGCGATTTGTCCATAAGAGATTCTCTACTATTCATTGCATCGAAGAAAAACTCAAACGGTGATAAACCATCCTTAAAACCAGAGCTTACAAATCCTTTTGCTTCTAAGCTTATGTCGTCTCTCTTAAAGTGTGGGAATACCCTTTTGTAATAACCTATATCCATTCTTTCACCCATGATAGATTCTTGCCCAATAAGCGCAGAAGTCTGTACTATGTTTACTAGACTGCCTCTCGATCCACTGTTCGCCATTATAAACACAGAATTTTCTACTGCATACTTTTCTAAAACTTTTCTTGCATCGTTCAAACAATTCCTAACTAGGATTTTTATGAAATGTTCAAGGCTTTCTTTTGGTGTTCTTCCAATTAGATGCTTTATCTCTCCTTTGTTGAATTTTATTATAGTTTCGTTTACCTCCTTTTTAGTTTTCTCTATTATCTTTTTTATCTCCTCTTTAGCTTCTTTTGGAAGATCATAGTCAGAAATACTTAGAGAAAAGCCAATTTGTGTCAAATATTCTATTCCCAATTTTGTAATGTTGAATAAAAACTTGTTTGCTACATAAGGTCCATAAAGAAACTCTATTTCATCCAAAATTTTACCACTTTCTGCGCCTACTGCAGTTCTGTCTATAACACCTTCTAGTAGCTTGCCATTCTTGATTACAACCTTTTCTCCTGTAGCAGACTTGGTTTCTATAGAAAAATCTTTTGGTAAGAATATACTGAAAATTTCTTTGCCAGTCATGGTGGATTTCTCTGGTATTTCAACATCAGGATCAACAGAACGAATAAGTTGGACAAATTCCTCCCTTTTAAACCTTTTTTCACTCTTTGTTAAAAGATAAAGACCAGTTAAATGGTCTATTTTAGCTCCTATTATAGGACCAGAAAACCTAGGACTTCTTAAATGTTTCTTTGCAGCCATTAGCTCTTCTGACTCAACTTGGGATTCTTCTGTTTGTGGTATGTGTAAGTTCATTTCGTCTCCGTCAAAGTCAGCACCATAAGGTATAGTTATACATAAGTTTAACCTGAAAGTTTTGTACGGCATGACTCTTACCCTATGCGCCATCATGCTCATTCTGTGAAGACTAGGCTGTCTGTTGAAAAGAGCTATATCCCCATCTTTTATGTGTCTTTCCACCACATATCCAACGTTAAGTTCTTTTGCTAACTCTTCTTTGTTTTGTTCAGTAATTTTCTTTCTTCTTCCATCAGGTCTAATTATATAATTTGCTCCAGGCCATACGTCAGGTCCGTTTAAGACAAGCTTTCTCGCTTCTTCTATATTCTTTTCGTTTACTCTCATGGGTACGGTCAGTTCTTTTGCTATACTTAACGGAACACCAACTTCGTCTATATCTATCATAGGATCAGGTGAGATTACTGTTCTTGCAGAGAAATTTACCCTCTTTCCTGCCAAGTTTCCCCTAAACCTACCTTCCTTTGTTTTAAGCCTTTGTGAAAGAGTTTTTAAAATTCTACCAGACCTGTGCCTGGCCGGAGGTACACCAGCCAACTCATTGTCGAAATAAGTAGAAACATGATACTGCAAAAGTTCCCATAAGTCTTCTATAATAAATTCAGGCGCTCCCAATTCTATGTTTTCTTTCAGTCTATCATTTATTCTGACTATATCTACAAGTTTGTGAGTTAAGTCATCTTCGCTTCTTTCACCTGTCTCTAATGTAATAGAGGGCCTGACAGTTACCGGTGATATCGGGAGCAATGTTATTATGAACCATTCTGGCCTTATATTTTTTATGCCTATTAATTCCAAATCTTCAGAAGCAATCTTTTCAAACCTTTCTCTAATTTGAAGCGGGTTAAGCTGATTATTATCTTCAAAATAAGTGTAAGGCTTAATGAATTTTATTTTACCTTGTTCTGTTTTGCAGTGAGGACATTTGCTTTTAACAATCTTTACTACATCTTTTAACGTTAACCTTTTGCTTTTAACCTCCTCTATTTCTTTATCGTCTAGAAGAATTCTCCCACATTTTTTACAAAAGACTTTTAAAAGGCTGAAAATTATTTTTGTGTAATGAACATGTATAACTGGTTTTACAAGTTCTAGGTATCCAAAATGACCTTGACATTCTCCTATAGATCCGCCACAAGTCCTGCATCTTATTCCGGGATCTATAGTGCCTAGTCTTGGGTCCATTAACCCCCCTTCTATCGGATAACCTTCTTCATCGTAGAGCTCAGTCTTAGTTATCTTAGCTACAGCCATCCTTTTTATCATTTCAGGGCTTAAAACACTAAACTCTATTCTATCTACTTTCATTTAAACTTCCTCCACGATTATTTTTGGATATATCAGCATGCTCTTTAGTTCGTCAAGCATAAGCTTGAAAGCATAACTCATCTCAACGTTTACAATTTTACTCTCACCACACAGAGGACAAACATACTTATTCTTTACTCTACTATAAGAGGCTGCCATCCCACATTCTGTACAGATTGGTACTACAGTTTTATCAGAGTCAAACCTTTCTTTCAATGTGAGAGCAGCCCCATGTGCAATTAAAACATCCTTCTCCATTTCACCTAGTCTCAAACCACCTTCTTTACTCCTACCTTCAGTAGGTTGCTTTGTTAAAAGTGCAACTGGACCACGAGAGCGTGCATGAATCTTGTTGGAAACGAGATGATCGAGCTTTTGGTAGAAGCTACTTCCTATAAGTATTTTATGCTCAAACATTTTTCCGGTTCTTCCATCGTACATAACCTCTTTATCTTCGTATCCATACTCTTTTAACTTTTCTCTTATAATAGTCTCAGGAGTTGGATTAAAAGGAGGCGAGTATACGTATTCTCCAGAGAGTGCAACAACCTTTCCTGCTAAAATCTCTAGAATCTGGCCAACAGTCATTCTGGATGGAATGCTGTGTGGATTAAACAAGATATCAGGTATAATTCCATCTTTGGTGAATGGCATGTCCTCTGCAGGTACTATAAGTCCTATTACTCCTTTTTGTCCGTACCTTGATGCAAACTTATCGCCAACTTCAGGCTTTTTCAAACTTCTTACAACAACTTTTATCAGTTTAGTCCCGTCTGCAGTTTCCGTTATAAAAACCCTGTCCACTATTCCGCTATCTCCATGTCTCAGCCTAACTGATGTTTCTCTTATGTTTTCTATTCCTGTTATGAATTGATCAGCACTCCCCAAGAAACGAAGTGGCGATACCCTTCCTATCAGTATTTCATCAGAATTTATTGCAGTTTCTGGGTTTACTACTCCATCTTCTGGCAGGTGCTTATACGCGTCTTCACCACTGTAACCTCTTATTCCTGGTTGTGGTATTCCTATAACATCTTCTTGCCCACTTGTATATCTTTTTTGTTCAGCCTCGTAAGTTCTGTACATAAAAGACCAGAACAAACCACGCTCTATCGATGCTTTGTTAAACACTAGCGCATCTTCCATGTTATATCCTTCGAAAGGAATAAGAGCGATTGTCACGTTTGTCCCTGCTGGGTGGCTTTCGTAATTCGTTGCAATATAAGCATGAGTTTTGACTAACGGTTTTTGAGGATAAATTAATATATTTGACTTAGAGTCAGTTCTCTGTAAAAAGTTTGTGGAAAAAATGCCTATAGATTGTCCGACCATCTTTGCACCATAGTTAACTCTATCACCCCTGTTAAACTCTGCGTAAGGGATAAACGAAGCGGATAATCCAAGAATTAATGCAGGATCCAGTTCTAAATGTGTATGTTGAGGTGTGAGATCTTCTTCTTTAATAGCTATGTATGCATTTTCCTCTTCTTCTGCATCCAAATATTCTATAATACCTTCTTTGATTAAATCGTTCCAAGTCATTTCTCCCTTTTTCAGTTGTTCTATATGCTCCTTTTGCAACTTAGGCCTACCATTTTCTACAACAATTAGTGGTCTTCTTACTCTTCCACTATCACCAAGTATTCTTATTTCATTCAAGTGCGGATAATAAGCAACGTTTACTTGGTTTGATATTTGCCCAGTTCTTCTCTTCTCAAGAATAGTCTTTACTAGCTTTTCAGGTTCTTCTGTCGTGCCAATATATTTTCCATCGAAAAATATGTTTACCATAACTTTGCACCAGATTTTTGTATAATATTCATGAGAAGCTTACTTTCTTTTTCAGTAATTCCAGTAGTTATATCAGCCATGAGCGCTAGATATTTTCTAAGTCCAATGGTTGCACCTTCTGGTGTTTCACTTGTACATAATCTGCCCCAGTGCGTGGGATGTAATTCTCTTGCTGCAAAATGCTCTTGTGTTGAAGTTAATGGTGAAAGAACATTTCTCATATGGGATACAGTTTTAACGTAACTACTCCTTTCTAATCTTTGACTTACACCAGTCCTTCCACCAACCCATGAACCTATAGCCATAGCAGAGACTATTTGATTGGTTAGAACATTAGATTCTACTATTGCCTGTAAAGGAGGAAGTCTACCTCTTTTTGTCAGCTTCTGGTAATTGTAGGTGACTCTTGTTATTAATCCCCACTTCCCTAAAAGTATAGACCTGAGTAGAAGTTCTAAGAGATCGCCAGCTAGCCTCAGTCTCTTGTTAGAGTAATGATCAATATCATCCTCCTCTATCTTGTTTAGATGAAGCTTTATAACTTTTTCAGCAGCCTTAGCAAGGAAGATCGCCTTTTCCATCCTGTTTTCCGGATTTTGTCCTATGTGTGGCAATAAATACCTGTCTATTAACTTTTTAGCTCTATCTATTCTCTCTTCTTTTGGTGCTGTTTTAAAAACATGTTTTCCTATCTCATCTATAGCTTCTTCTTTAGTAGTTACTTCTACTTCGTACAAATTTGCGTAAACTTCTTCCTGAACTTCTTCATCCAAAGATATAGCAGTAACTATATCTTTATCACTTTCAAGCCCAAGTGCTTTTAGCAATAATACTAACGGAAGCTTTACAACATTACCAAAGCTTATTGTTATTAGCCCATCCTTCCTTCTTTCTATTAAATGCCTTTGAATGTATCCATCCTTTTCCGAATGTACTCTTGCAACTTCACTAACATTTCCAGAACTAACCTTTTCTGCTATAATCCTGTTAGGTGCAATTTCCTCAACAAGAACGAGAATCCTTTCAGTCCCATTTATTATGAAGTAGCCTCCAGGATCGTCTGGATCTTCCCCAGCTTCTATTAGTTGCTCTCTTGACATGGTTGAAAGTGGACATATCTTTGATTTGACCATAACTGGTATATCCCCAAAATTGACGAACACAGGCCTACTTTCTATCCCATTTAGAACAGTAGTCATTTCCACGTACATTGGTGAAGAGTAGGTCAAGTTTCTTGTTCTAGCTTCCATAGGTAGAATAGGCCTTACAGCTCCGTCAGCCTCTTTTACTGAAGGTTGCTCTACTTTAAATTCTCCTAGCTTTATCTTTAAATCGCCAAGCTCAGGTAGTTCAGGCTTTATAACACCTATGTCGCTTAAAACTTTTGGGATTCTACGAGTGATGAAATCATTATAAGACTCTATTTGAAACCTTACGAGCCCTCTATCTCTTATGAATGTGTTTAGGAGGGTTAGGAATACCTCGTTCAGTTACATCACCCCTTCACGACAACCCTATAATATTCCGCCTCGCCAGCAGTAGAACTTTTCCTTATTATTTTGACTACATCCCCTACTTTTGGGTTTAAATGTTTTATTGCAGGGTCGTTTAACAAAATTCTGGGGAGTTGTCTTAAGGTTATTCCATACTTTTTAAGTAATTCTTCTTTTTCACTCTCACTAATTATTTCATGTTTGGGTACTAATACGTGCTTAGTTACGTCTAATTCTTTCATTCAAACATCTCCGGCAGAACTCTACAGAGTTAAATCACCATTCTTCAGATGGTTTTTACTACTGGTTTGTGTAAAAATATATGAAGTTCTTAATTCTTAAACTTTACGGAAAGTTAAGGTTTATGTTCTTTTTCTATAACCTCAAACAATTTATGGCAAAATTAACTTTAAGTTAAGTCTCTGGATGGCTTGTTGGGATCGATTGCAGATGTTGAGGTTGTGCCGTAACGCCTCGGACGGGATTTGAACCCGTGTCACAGGTGTGACAGACCTGTATCCTAGACCATTTTCCTCTTTCGATCTAGACGACCGAGGCTTAATAATAATATTTTTCTCTTAAACTCTTTTTATTTGCTATAGTTAAAAATAGTGGTTGGCGACTTACTGGAGTTCCCGTGCTCTTCGCACAGTACAAACCAGCACAACGAAGGGCTTAACTTCTGAGTTCGGAATGGGTTCAGGTGTTTCCCCTTCTTTCTGGTCGCCAACCAAATAATCTATTAGTGGAAACTATTTAAAAAGTTTTCTACTTTGGTTGAAGGAGAACGCTCTTTGAGAATACTGTTTCTAAACCTTTTTTCCCAGTATAGCTTAGGGATGCAGCTGGTAACCTTAAACTGCCTGCAATGTCCATCACTGGCTTAATTCTATAGGTCACAACTCTTTCTTCTCTGGGCTTTAATTTTCCAAGATTCCAAACAAGTTCGGTACCACCTTTCGATTTCCTTATCTTTGGTTGAAGGGTGTCAAACTTTTCTACTACTTGAACAACAGCAGGTAGTCTATCTGTAAGTATCACGTCATTTAGCTCTCTTACAGTCTTGTTTTTAACTTCTACTGCAACAAAAATTTCCTTGTCTTTCTTGATAGCCCCTTTATATTTGCAAATCTTTACTACTGTTGCAGTAAAAGTGTATCTGTAAGAAAAGTATGTAAGAGCACCTATAATTATTAGAGTTAACCAAAGACCTAAGAAGCTAACTTGGTATTTTATTACAATAGCTTCGCCTGGAGCAAGGTATGGAATGTACCAGCTGTATACAATGGTACTACCACGCACCTCTTCTTTTACTGGGGGTATGCTTGCTGAAAACATACCTTTTGCAATAACGGGTAACTCTTCGCTCAAGTAGAACGGAGGAGCTACCGTATTTCCATCATTCTTGATGACTATGGTTGTTGTGAATGAGAGAAAGCCTATACTTGTAGTTTTTTCTGTGTAGTTAGAAGGAATCTTTACAACAGGCAGTAAAGTTACGCTTATTTCCCTACTAGATACTATATTGCCGTTTTCATCTTTTAAGTATATAATTATATTATACTGTCCTGGTCTCTCATACTTTCCGAACTTATACTCATTCTTTATTTTTACTGTTTCTAAAGGTCTAATTAGTATATGTTCATCAAATTCCTGAACTATGTTGTTTCCATACTTTATAAACATTTGCAACTCATAAGTGTAAGAAGTTTTTGGATAAATGTTTGTCAATGATATTTCTATAGTCAATTTTTCTTCAGGCTCAAAAGTATATTTGTTGACGCTTATGTTAGAAATGTAGATTGGTGTTTTCCTCTTGGTAAAGACAATAATGTCACAACCACTGCTAGCATCGGTAGTTAAAGATTTTACCAAGACTGAAAACTTTAACAAGTTTTCTGGAGCATCGATCTGCGCTGAAAAATAAACTCTTACAGTTTGTTCAGAAGTCCTCTCTATTGTTATTACATTCTTTTCTGGAGTTACACTAACACCAGAGGAGGTAGAGGGGAAAACAGAAAAAGAGAAGGTGTCGGTAAAAGGTTGATTGTTTTTTATTATAATTTCTACGTACGTAGATTCACCAGTACTTAAGGTAAGAACATCCTGGGATGGTGTTACTTCTACTAACTTTTGTCCATAAGCTGAAAAAGGTATCAATAACAATGCAAACATTATAAGCAAAACCTTTTTCATCCCATCGCCTATTAATAATTTCATTTTAACGTATTTAACTTTATTCTGCCAACATCCTTAAAAGTTCTTCAAACGTAATTTTCTTACTCTTCTTAACCTTTTTAAGCTTTTCCTCGAGAAGATTACCAATAGGCTTAATTTCTCTTTTTACTCCTGGTTGGATGATGTAAGATATTTCATACTTTTCTCCCCACTTATTTACCCATGTCAAATTATTGAAATCTATTCTTTCAGGCTTTTTAGGATCTTCAGCTGGATATCCTACTGGTATTAGAGCATAAGGCCTTACATGCTCTGGCAATCCTAATGCAGTTTTAACGTTCTCTTCATCAAAAGCCCCAACCCAACACGTACCAAGGCCAAGAGCGTATGCAGAGAGTAGAATGTTTTCAACAGCTGCAGATGTATCTTGAATTGAATAAAGATTTTCACCTCTTTTGCCGTACCTTAGAGCAATGCTTTTCGTGTCGCCGCAAACAACTATTACCACCGGAGCATTTATGATACAATCTTGCTCTAGAGCAGCTTTGTAAAGTTTTTTCTTTTGCTCCTCGTCTTTAACGACAATAAACCTCCAGTCTTGCACGTTTCCAGCAGAAGGTGCTTGTGTTGCCATGTATAGCAACACTCCTATCAGCTTGTCGTCCACACTTCTTTTTTCAAACTTTCTTATGGATTTTCTTCCTACAATAGCTTCAAACACGTTCATGTATAAGAATTAGGCGAAAAAGAATAAAATGTTTTTCAACAAAAGATATAAGCTTACTTTCTACTAAATTTAAATGAGTAGAATGGAGTATTTACTCCTGGCAGAAACTTATGAAAGGCTCGAAGCTGTGTCATCGAAGCTAGAAAAGACTAGAATAGTTGCTGAGCTTTTATCTAAGACTCCAAGTGAGCTATTACCTAAAGTAGTATTGCTATGCTTAGGGAGAGTTTTTCCTCCTTACTATCAGCTGGAGCTTGGTGTTGCTACACAAATGATGATTAGAGCTATATCGAAAGCAACTGGGTTTTCTACGAATGAAATAGAGGAAATATTTAAGAAGACTGGAGATTTAGGGCTCGCCGGAGAAAAGTGTTTAGAAAAGAAGAAACAAGTTTCTCTGTTAAAGAAAAAATTAACAGTAGACTATGTTTTTGAAAATTTACAAAAGTTAGCGACTATTAGCGGAGAAGGATCACAAGAAAAGAAGCTTAACTTAATAGCAGGATTGATAACTTTTGCAAGACCTAAAGAGGCAAGGTACATAATTAGGACAATCCTTGGAGAGTTAAGAATGGGGGTTGCAGAAGGTATAATTAGAGATGCTATAGTTGAAGCTTTCCTCCCAAAACAAACAGAGGAAGAGAAGGAAAACTCTGTCGAGGCAGTAGATTATGCATGGAACATCCTTTCAGATTTTGGAGAAGTTGCTAAGCTTGCAAAAGAAAAAGGAGTAAAAGGATTAAAGCAAGCTAAAATCGAGTTTGGTAGACCTTTTCAAGTAATGCTTGGTGAAAAGGCAGAAAGTATAGAAGAGGTTGTGAAAAAGTATGGAAGGATTGCTGCAGAGTATAAGTATGATGGGATGAGGACCATAATAGAAAAGAAAGGGAAGAATGTTCTTCTGTTTACGAGAAGGCAGGAAAATGTAACAAATCAGTTTCCAGATGTGGTGAAGCTTGCATTAGAATGTTTAAAGCCAGAGGAATGCGTAGTAGAGGGTGAAACTTTGGCAATAGATGTTAAAACAGGCAAGCCGCTTCCTTTCCAACTTCTTTCTCAAAGAATACATAGGAAGTATGATGTTGACAAAATGGTGAAAGAAATACCAATTCAAGTTAACCTTTTTGATGTTTTATCTGTCGATGGGGAAATGTTAATTAAAAAATCCTTTAAAGAAAGAAGAAAGATATTAGAAAAAATAGTAAAACCAATTCCTGGGAAATTCCAACTATCACAACAAATTATTAGCGACGATGTTAAAGAGTTAGAAAAATTTTATAAAGAGGCTTTAGAGGCGAAGCAGGAAGGTTTGATGCTGAAAATTTTAGATTCGCCTTATGTTTTTGGCAGGCATGTTGGGACTATGTTCAAGATAAAGCCTATCATGGAAACTTTAGATTTAGTGATAGTCGGAGCTACTTGGGGAGAAGGCGCGAGAGCTAAGTGGTTAAGTTCTTATGTTTTAGCATGTCGTGACCCAGATACCGGAGAGTTTTTGACTTGTGGGATGATGGGAACTGGCCTTACAGAAGAACAGTTCCAGTTGATGACAGACGTGCTAAAACCTTTAATAATTGAGGAGAAGGGTAGAGAAGTAAAGGTAAGACCATCAATAGTTGTAGAAGTAGGGTATCAGGAAATACAAAAATCCCCAAACTATACGTCTGGAATGGCCTTGCGTTTTCCAAAGCTGATTAGGATAAGAGAAGATCGTTCGCCTGAAGATTGTGACACCATCGACAGATTAAAGGCGCTTTATGAGAGTCAAGGGAAGGCAGGATAAAAACATTTAAATGTTTGTACTGTTAATCACTAATAAGTGAGTTCATGGTTTTAGCATCTACAAAAGTAATGGATGCGTTGAAAGGAATAGGATTGAACTTGTATGAAAGAAGGATATGGGTTGCTCTGTTAGCACGTGGCAATTCTACTGCAGGTGAGCTTTCAGAAATAGCAAACGTGCCACGTTCTAGAGCTTATGATATACTGGAGTCTCTAGTTGAGAAGGGTTTTGTGCTAGTTCAAACTACCAAGCCAATAAGGTATGTAGCAATTCCACCAGAAGAAGCATTAGAAAGGATGAAGAAAAGGATGGAAGAGAAAATAAAAGAAATGCAACAGAGGATAGACGATATTAAATCATCTCCAGTAATGCGTGAGTTAAAAGAAATTTTTAACAAAGGAATGAAGCTGATTTCTCCTGAAGAAATAACTGGCGCTGTAAGGGGCAAACATTCTGTAGCTCAGCAGCTAGATTCTATGTTTAGAAATGCGTCTAAGAAGATAAACATAGTCGCAACTCCTGAATGGTTGAGTGAAGTTGTGACTAATAATTTCAATGCTTTGAAGAATGCGAAGGAGAAAGGAGTTGAAATAAAAATAGCTACAAACTTTAATGAAAAGTATGCTGATGTATTAAAAGTGTTGAGTGGCATAGCAGAAGTAAGACTTGTAGACGAAAAGGAAATACCTCTCTATGGCAGGTTTGCTATAGTCGATGGTAAAGAAATGTTTTTTGGTTTGGTCGACCATAAAGCAATACACTCTACCCAAGATTTAGGTATATGGAGCAAGAGCGAGTATGCTTCTAGGAATGTTTTGGACCCACTCTTCCAATTAGTTTGGGAACACTCTAAACCTATACATTAAGATACGACTGGTCTTTGGGATAAAAGCATTGGCATGGAAGAATCTCTAAACGGATAGCCTTTTACTTTTTCTTTTACATATTTTATCAGTTCTTCTAGATTCATTTTTTCAATTTTACTGCTTTCTCTAATCCTGACAGAAAGCTTACCGCTTTTAACTTCTTCCTTACCTATGACAACTTGAAGAGGAATCCAGCAAATTTCTGCATCTCTTATTTTCCTATTTATTGTTTCTCTTCTATCGTCTACATCAACTCTTATACCTTCTTTTTTCAACCTATTTGCAATTCTAACAGCTTCTTCTTTGAATTCATCGCTCATTGGGCATATTCTAACTTGTGTTGGTGAAAGCCACATAGGTAACAAGGGATTTTTCATCCTTAGAGCAGTATCAAAGATTGTGTAGATATATCTTTCTATAGAACCTATTAGGGCAGTATGTAGAATAACGGGGTACCGCTCCTCACCACCCTTATCAGTAAACTTTATTCCAAACCTTTTTGAGTTCCCTACATCTATTTGAACAGTAGCTATTTCTCTTGGTCTTTTCATCTCATCAATGATACAATACTCTATGTTTAAGATCCAGTAATAGTTTACTCCCGGAGGATAGAAGCACAATACTACAGGCTTCCTCTCATGCTTTACAAGTTTTAGTATCCACTCCTTATTTTCTTCGAAAAATTCTTTGGAAGTCAAGTTGTAAAGTGAGTAATAGTCTCTTCCAATCTTTTTTATTTCTTCGTATATCTTTTCGTGAATTTTGAAGAACCATTCTTTTGCTTCTTCTAAATCTTTACAAAAAACGTGTAAGTCAGGCATGGTGAACTTTCTTGACCTGAAAGAGAGAAGAAGTTCACCGGATTGTTCAAGCCTGTAACTATCAGCAACTTCAAAAGCACCAAAAGGCAAATGCTTGTAGCTTATTTGCCAGTTTCTAATTAGAGCAAATTGTTGAAAGCATGCAGCATACCTCATCACAAAGCTCTTGTTTTCAACGTTTACTTTATACATCCTGCTTCCAAAAAGACCAGCATGCTCTTTTATCGCATCTATACCCATGTTGAACATATTGCTTCCTTTTATCAGGTAGACTGGAATTCCTAAGGATTGAGCCAGCTTTTGAGAATAGTCAGCAACTAAATCGAATATAAGCGATGCTTCAGGGCCAAATCGCATATGCCCAACATCAGCCATAGGTTCCCAGTCAAACCCAAACCTTTTCATGAATTTTATATATTTAGGTTCTCCACGAGCTTTAGACTCTATTCCCAAAGCTTCCTTTTCTACCAGAACTTTAAGGTCTTCCTCTTCTTTTTTGAATTTGTATTCTTCTGGTTTGAAAAGTTTTCCGTCTTCCGTTAATATCAGATACTCTTTTTTCATTTCTCCACGCTTTTCTTCTTTAATGCTTTCTTTTGTATAGGTTCTGGACTGCTCTGCTAAGGGATGACCTTTTACAGAAATCGTTAAAGCTTTGTTCCACCCGAATGGCGCTCTATAAGTTTCTATGCCTAAACTTTTTGCATAAGTTTCCATTTCTCTAACAACTTTTAAAGCTTCTTCTGGTTCAGCAATATCACTACTCAAGTGAGCAAAAGGATAGATGAGAATTCTATTAAGTTTTAGCTTACTTAAGAATTCTTTCACATCTTCTATAGCCTTTTTTCCAATTTCTACATCATCCTTCTTTTCTACGCAAGTAAGTAGAAGCAGTATATCTTCAAATTTATATCTCTTCTTTTCAGCCTCTTCAGCCTTTGCAATTTCCTTTTTGATAGGCTCATATTCCACATAGTTTACGTGCAATTGCAATATTCTCATACTTATCAATTTCCTGTTCAAGCTTTTACTTAATATCTTAAAAAACAAAAATAAAAATCATGGTGTTTGAGTGGTTGAAGTCTATTTTTAGAAGAAAGGTTAAAGAACCCGTAAAACCTGTTGTTAAACGCAGAAAAAAGGTAAGAAGGCTGGTAAAGCTTGGTAAAGTAAGAAAGGTTGAAAAGAGAAAAGTTTTAGTTTCAGAACTAATGACGAGAAAGATAATTTCTGTCAGTCCTTCTTCTACTCTAGATAGTGTTGTAGACCTCTTCTTGAGCAAAAATATATCTGGTGCACCTGTTCTTGATAGGAAATTTTTCATTGGCGAGATAAGCAAGACAGACATTTTGAACTTGTTAAAAAAGGATACTCTTGAAGGACTAACAGAAGATGAAAGGTCTATGTTAGCAAAAGTAAAGGTAAGGGAAGTGATGAAAAAGCCTATCTGCATCTATCAGCATGAGACGATAGAAGAAGCAGAGAAGAAGATGGACAAGTTTAAGATAAAAAGGCTTTTAGTTCTTGACAAGAGGAAAAATTTAGTTGGAATAATAACAAGAACTGACCTGTTGAGAGGTAAGTCGAAGGAAGAGATAAAGCAAAAGGTGTTTACAAAGGTGGACGAGATGGTTGCGATTCTGGAAAGAGAAGGTAGAAAAACTTTTAAAGAGCTTTCTAGGAGGCTAAATGTTCCAGAAAGTTTGATAGAGGAGTGGTGCAAAGTCTTAGAGGAACATGGGTTGTTGGAAGTTGAGTATCCTGTTGTAGGAAATCCTTCAGTCAAGATGAAAGCTAAGTTATAAACGATTTTTTATTACAAACTAAATTATATATGTGGCAGAAAAAATTTTGGAAAGTTATAGCGTGGAAGCTGATAGAATAAAGACGGTTATAAACATAGTGAGGACAAAAGATTTTGTACCTGTTTATGATTTGAAAGTTCCAGAAGTTGCACCTGCTACTTTAGCTTTGCTGGATAAGGTAAGAACTACTCTTTTGACAGAAATCCCAGTTAAAACAACAGAACTGATGGACCCCTCTTCTATAGAAAAAATGAAAAAAACTTTCTACGAGAAAGGAACTGCCTTACTCCAGAAGGAAATACCAACTTTAACAAAGGAAATAAGAGATATACTAATAGGTTTGCTTATTCAGGAGATGTTTGGTCTTGGCAGGATAGAATTTTTGCTAGCAGACCCTAACGTAGAAGAAGTAGTTGTTAATGGTGTAAGAGAGCCTGTTTGGGTCTATCATAAAAAGTTTGGATGGCTTAAGACAACTTTGCAGATAAAATCTGAGAACGACATTCTAAATTACGCGAACAACATAGGTAGAAAAGTAGGAAGGCAGATAACAATTTTGAATCCTTTGATGGATGCTCATTTACCTACTGGAGACAGGGTAAATGCAACACTTTTTCCAATTTCAACTTTTGGTAACACGATAACAATAAGAAAGTTTAGAAGATCACCTTGGACAATAGTCGACTTTATAGAGAATAAGACTTTAAACTATGAGGTTGCTGCTTGGATTTGGCTTGCTGTTCAATACGAGCTAAACATGATAGTAACTGGTGGTACCGCTACTGGTAAAACTTCTTTGCTGAACGTTTTCATGAATTTCATACCTCCAAACCAGAGAGTGCTATCAATAGAGGATAGTGTTAGTGGAGAAGAAGAAATTCTTTTGAAGGAAGATGGGAAAATCAAAAGGAGAAAAATAAAGGAACTGTTAGATGCTTCTGATGAAGTATTCCCAGCTAACCTTGAAGTTTTATCGGTAAATAAAGAGGGTAGAGTTGAGTTTAGAAGAGTAAGAAAAATTTTTAGACATAAAGTCAAAAAACCTCTGTACGAAATTCTGTTAGCTTCAGGAAAAATGATAAAGACAACTGGTGACCACTCACTCTTTTCTCTATCTCAAGATCTATCAATAGTGCCTGTAAAGGTTCAAGAATTAAGAGAAGGTTCTTACATAGCTACTCCAAGGTTTCTTGTATTGCCAGAAAGTATAGATGAAATCGATTTAATAGAAGTACTCAAAGACAATAAAGTTTTCGTGAAAAGCGAAAAGCTTAAAGATTTTCTAAAAAGTAAAGAAGGTAGGAAGTTCCTTATAGAGAACATACCTACTAGGTTGAGGAGTAAAAGAAGGTTCTACAGAACTAAAGGAGTTTTACCTATTAGCTTGTTTAGAAAAATAAAAAACTACTTTAGTGAAGCAGAATTGGAAGACTTTTATGTCTTAAAAGGCAGACTAAGCCTTCCAGCCAAGTTTAAAATTGATAAGGATTTTGCATTCTTGTTAGGCTGTTGGGTTGGTGATGGGCGCTATGACAAAAATAGCATCATAATAACTATGAGTGATGAAGAATTTTTAAGAAGGTTGGAGAGCTTTTGTAAAAAGTATGGTATTTCTCCGAAGAGACATTCTGATGGATTTTCTGTTATGATAAACTCTTCTTTACTTAAGCAACTTATGATTAATCTTGGTTTTACTGGAGATTCCTTTAATAAGAGAATACCAGAGGTTGTATTCTCCTTTAGGCAAGAACTAAAGTCTGAATTTTTGAAGGGTTTGTTTTCAGCAGAAGGTTGGGTTAGTAAGAATGAGGTAAAGCTTTCCACATATTCTGCAAATTTGGCAAAGGATTTAGAGACACTTTTGCTCAATTTTGGTATAGTTCTGAGGAAAAGCTTTTATAAGGATAAACAAGGCAAGGAATACTGGGAATGCAGAATATCTTCTAAAAGGTTTTTGAAGAATTTTGCGAGATTCATAAACTTTGAGCAAGAATACAAGAAGAAAAAATTAAACGAACTTTTATGCAGGAAATGGCATGAAGTTGCTGATATAATACCATTGCCTAAGCATGTATACAGAGAGTTAAAGTATGTATTTAGACGCTGGTTTAATTCATATTCCCATTGGAAGAGTTGGCATAAGGTATATTTGAAAGGATCAAATATAGGTAGGGAACATTTGCTAAGGCTTGTGAACGAGAATATGGGAAATGTTGTAAAGCTTAACAATCCTGTTGACGGAAAGAAATTAATCGAGCTAGTAACTAACGATATCTTTTGGGATAAAATTAAGGAGATAAGAAAGATCGAGTTTGAAGGATATGTCTATGATCTTTCAGTAGA
>CAYYVK010000002.1:0-36698 GCA_964475145.1 uncultured archaeon | reverse complement strand
TCAAAAGAACAAGAGATGGTCGCTATTACATAGCATGCAAAGGAAAACGTTGTTAACTAGAAAGATGAAGAGCTTAAAGCTCGATCAATTTCCCATTTTTTTTCTGTGGGCCAGAGGGCTCTTTGCCTGGGGACAAGCCTCACGTACCCCTAATCTGGCCGGGGTGAGGGCAAAATGGAAGGAAAAAAAATGGAAAAAAGTATTTTGCTACAGGAGGCCTTACTCTGCAGAAAAATACTAAGGTTATAAGCATGACAAAAGTGTGTGATCTTTGTCTAATAAAAATTTCTTTATTATCAAACGAAGATTGCCACTGTGAACTCAAAGAATGTGAAAAACCGTTAGACGTGAAGATATACGTGGAGAAGGATTTGACTGTTATAACAGGTGAAAGTGTAAAATTTGCACTCCAGAGGTGGAGGAAAAGATTAGTGAAAGAACTAAAAAACAAATGTCACACAAATGGATGGGCCGAGAATAACAAAGCAATAACCCTTAAAGGAAAACATAATCATAAGATTATACTTCAAACTCTCCAACCTTTTTTTACTTTTTCTTTATGTAATACGTATTACAGCCCCCCGAAATGTTTTTTAAAATTTTGTAATACATATTACATATATGCCGAAATACTTGCTAATATACGACATCCCAAGAGAAAAGAAAGGTTTGAGAACAAAGGTCTTTAGAGTTTTGACAGGAATGAAAGCAAAAATGATTCAACACTCTATCTGGCAAAGTTCAAATCTAAAATTGCTAAAAGATATTGCAAGCCTGATAAAGAAGGAAGGTGGAAACGCTAGCATACTGGAAGAAAAAATAGTATATTAAAGAACATTGTAATACGTGTTGCATTGATTAACCTTACCAAATCTTTATCCTCTCGAATATTCTTTCTAATAAGCTTTTTCTATACTCTAGACCAATCAACCCTGCTGAAAACTTTAAAAGCTCTTTGCTAGCTTTTGCCCTAGGATTCAACAAAAAGATTGGGACAGACATGCTTAAGCTTACTCTTATGTTTTTATCAAAAGGAATTTCTGCAAGCACAGGTAATCCAGACATACTTTCTACTTCTTCCTTTTTCATCTCTCTCCTATCGCCTGTAACCATGTTCAATACTATCCCTAAAGGTCTTACACCAACTTGCTCAACAACTTCTTTTGTTCTTATTACATCAGCTACACAAGGTAAGAAAGGTGTAGTGACGAAAATTGCTTCCTGGCTAGCTCTTATCGCAGCCATAGCTTCTCTCCCAAGACCAGGAGCAGCATCCAGAAAAACTATTTCTGTTCTTTCTGTCAAACCTTTTAGGGCATCGTTTAATTTCATTATGTCTATTCCTTCCAAATCTGTTAAAGCTAATGATGCAGGTATTACTTTAACACCGCTTGGATGAACATAAGTTGCTTCCTCTATGCTAGCCTCTCCTTTCAGCACATTGTTCAGCGTAACTGGAGAGAAAAAAATTCCCATGAAAAAGCCTAAGTGTGAGGTGGTAAGATTACAGTCCACAACAGCCACATCTTTGTTAAAATACTGAACTAGAATTGTGCTTACGTTGGAAACAAAAGTCGTCTTCCCTACTCCACCCTTTCCAGAAACAACACTTATTACTCTTCCCACAATACTAAATTGTTTTGAATTGATTTAAAAAGCTATCAATAGGGAAAAACAACTAATTATTATGGAGGTTGTGGTAGAAAAGGGTTTGCAAGAAGAAATTTCTGAGTTTATAAAGCAGACAGAAAAACTAAAGTCTATAGTAGAAAGCGTTAAAACTGAAGAAATTGAAGAGAAAAGCTTTATAACTCAGTTAAAAAATCTTGAAAAGATTGTGCTAGACAATAAAGCAAGATTGAATGCTCTTGATGCTTCAGTCAGAGAACTCTCTAGAAAGATTGAATCAGCGCATGAATTTGTAGAAAAGTTTAAGGTCTTAGAAACGATTTTAGAAGATGCAAAAAGAGTTGATCAAAAGTTAAGAAGCTTAGAAGAAAGTAGAGAAGAAGCAAAAATTATTGCTCAAAAATTGCAAAAAATGTACTTAGATTTTCAAAACGTGCTAAAAGAGCTAATTGTGCTGAAAAGTGAACTAGAAAACATTAAAAAGGATTTCAAGCACAAAATTTAAAGCTCGCTCAATATTTCTTTTGCATATTCTACAAGCCTTTTAGAAAGTTTTGCCTTTGCTGCTAAAATCTTCTCCCTTTTCTCCTTATCCCTTCCTGCAGTAAGCTCAATGGCATGCAAAGTTATAAATGCAGATTGAAGCTCTAGCCAGAAGAAGGCTCTTTCCATAGCCTTCTTAGCTTCCTCTCTGTCCAAAGAGTTTAGTGCTGTAGTTTTCCATTTCTGGTAATGTTCTGAACATATACTTACTTTCTCTCCTAAGTTCATGTATCACTCATTAGTAGTATAAGTATTTAAATGTTACTATTGCTAAGTAACATTAAGATTTATAAATATCCCAATATATAAACATCAGCTCGTACGATATGGTAGCACTTAAGTGCCTCAGTTATCTGTCTCTCAAGTCAAGCACTTATTAAATTGCTGAACTCATAGCTCAAAAGTCCTATTGTTTGCTAAAGGTGCAACTGCATCCAAGCCCTTTTCTCTTAGCTCAGAAGCAAACTCTTCTGTATGATCGCCATGTATGCAAAAAACTTTCTCCGCACCAACTTTTTTTATAAATTCTATAAGACCGCTTCTTCCCACGTGTGCACTCAAGTCCAACCTTTTAACAAACATTCTAACTTCCAAGTCTAAACCATCCCCTATAAACCTTCCAGTCTCCAATAAAATTTTTCCAGGAGTTCCTTCAAGCTGCCACCCAGTCAACAACAAGCTAGAACGCTCGTCTGCATGCAAAGCCTTGATGTACTGCACAACTGGTCCACCACTAAGCATACCAGAAGTAGTTACTATTACACAAGGCTCTTTTACCAACCTCTTCCTCATCCTAGGTCTAACATAAGTTACGTTTTCTAAAGCTAAGTCTAAGCTATCAGGCTCTTTCAAAAGATATCTATACCTGCTTATGATAGTTGTTGCATTCTTTGCCATTCCGTCCAGATAAAGCGGATAGTCTATTCCATGCTTGTGAAGTATCAGCAAGACTTCTTGAGCCCTTCCAACAGCAAAAGCAGATATTAGGGCGACTCCGTCCTTGGATATAGTTTCCTCAACAATCCTAACTAACTCCTTTTCTTCAGACTTTCTCTCAGGATGGTCTCTATCGCTATAAGTACACTCTGTTATCAGCACGTTCGCTTCTGGTAATTCAGGGTCGTGTGCCCTTAACAATCTTGTATTGATTGTGTTGAAATCTCCAGTATACAGAATTTTTTCTCTACCTGTTTTCAAGTATACCATAGCAGATCCTGGTATATGACCTGCATCCAAAAAAGTAACTTCTGTTGAGCCTATCCTAAACTTCTTCTTATAATCTAGCAAAACGAAATTTTTCATGGTTTCCTCAACATGCTGTTTACTAAAAGGTAGGCTAACTCCTTCTTCGTGCGATATCTTTATCGAGTCTAGAAGTAAAAGCTCTGTCAACTCTTTTGTTACTTCTAGAGCATAAACTGGTGGAGAATTGCTCTTCATAAGTAGTGGTACTGCTCCACTATGATCTAAGTGTGCATGGCTCAACAGGACACCGTTTACTTTACCTACAGGCAAAGGAAACTTAGGTGGTACTTCACTTGGTTTTGTCCCGTAATCTATCAGAAGCTTCTCAGCACCACTCTCTAAAAGCACGCCAGATGCTCCCACACAACCCATTGCACCTAAAAAAGATAACTTTGTCATCTCATTAAAATTGTTTCAATAAAAATAAATAGAAAGTAAAAAACTAATTGATGGAGTTCCACAAAAACCTTCTGCTATTACTTGATATAAAGCCATGGGAAAAGGTTTTAATCTTAACGGACGAAAGAATGAAAAGGATAGCAACTATTGTTTTCTCTGCGATAAAAGATAGAGCGAGAGTAGAAATGTTTGTCATGCCCACAAGGAAAAAAGATGGGGAAGAACCAACTTCTGCTGCAACAGAAAAGATGCTTAGCTGTGATGTAGTAATAGCTGTAACAAAGTTCTCTATAACCCATACAAAAGCTGTCAAAAGAGCTGTAGAGAAAGGATTAAGAATTGCCACGATGCCAAACATAACCAAGTATACTCTGTTAGAAGGTGCCATGACTGCAGACTACTCAATAGTCCAGAGTATAACTTCTAAACTCTTCGAGTTTCTGAAAAATTCTAAAGAAGTTTTGGTTACTGCGAAAAACGGTACAAACGTAAAATTTTCATGCAAACACAGAGTTTGGCACAAGGACGACGGTAACTTGAGCAAAAAGGGAAGTCTCGGAAACTTGCCAGCAGGTGAAGTGTTTGTTGCTCCTGTAGAAAATTCTGTAAACGGTACAATAATTTTTGATAAGTTTCCTTCAGCAAAAACAAGGCTTTTCTGTGAGGTTGTAAACGGAAAAGTCATAAGCATGAGAAACGATATAAACCATCTTGAAAAAATTTTCAAAAGTTTGGGAGATAAAGCTAGACAAGTAGCAGAATTTGGTATTGGAACAAACCCAAAGGCAAAAGTTATTGGCAATATCTTAGAAGATGAAAAAGTGTTAGGGACTTGTCACTTTGGTTTAGGGAACAATTTCTATTTTGGTGGTACTAATGATGTTCCCTTCCATTCAGATGGGATTATAAACAAGCCTACCATAAGCGTAGATGGAAAGATTATAATGAAGAACGGAAAATTATTAATTGACTAAAACAAAAAATAAAAGATAATGAAAGAGTTTTTCACCCTGGACGATTTTGATTTAGAAGATAAAACAGTTGCAGTGAGAGTAGACTTGAATTCTGACCTAAGCAAGGAAGGAAAGATCGAGATAAACGAGAGGTTCTATGCCCACTCAGAAACTTTAAAAGAACTTCTAGAGAAAAATGCAAAGGTAATTCTGATAGCTCATCAGTCAAGAAAGGGCGAGCCCGACTTCTTGCCTTTAAAGGAGCATGCTAAACTCCTTTCAGAAGTTCTAGGAAAAGAAGTAAAGTTTATCGATGATGTTGTCGGTGAAAAGGCAAAAGAAGCTATAGCTAAACTAAAGCCAAGTGAAACCTTGTTGCTAGATAATGTAAGGTTCTTGGAAGACGAAGACGTAGAAAAAAGTATGGAGGAACATGCAAACTCTTCCTTAGTCAAGTTTTTATCGCCTTTAATAGATTATTACATCCTGGATGCTTTTTCTGTTTCACACAGAGCTCATGCAAGCATAGTTGGCTTTACTTTTGTCAAGCCTGTTGTAGCAGGAAGAGTGATGGAAAAGGAAGTAAGCGCAATTCAAAAGGTAGTTGCTCCTCTAGGAATAAACGCATGGATAATGGGTGGTGCAAAGGTTGACGATTGCATATCTGTTCTTAAGCATATGCTCGAAAAAAAGCCTGAAAGCTTGGAGAAAGTATTAACAGGAGGGATGTTAGCAAACCTTTTCTTGCTTGCAAAAGGGTATGAGATAGGCTCTGGTACTCTCCTTGCCCTTGAAAAGAAAGGATATACAAGCCTTTTAACCGATGCAAAAACTCTTTTAGAAAAGTATGGAAAAGAAATAGTTTTGCCTGTAGACGTTGCTTTCGATTCTAACGGAAGAAAAGAGGAAAACATAGAAAACATACCAGCTGATGCAACCATTCTTGACGTTGGTAGCAAGACTGTTATAATCTACAAAGAAATGATTGATCAATTTAGAAGCATTGTAGTAAAAGGACCTTTAGGAAAGTTTGAAGAAAGAGATTTTGCATTCGCCACAAAGGAAATACTAGAAAAGGTTGCTGATAGCAATGCTGTTACCTTGATAGGTGGAGGCGACACTAGTGTAGCAATAGAAAAGCTTGGAATAGATAAGAAAAAGTTTTCTTATGTTTCTGTAGGTGGAGGTGCTCTAATCTCTTTCTTGGCCGGTAAGAAGATGCCTGGGTTAGAAGCTCTAAAAGAAAGCTATAAAAAGTTTAGCCTAACTTCCTAACAATCTCTAGCATTATCTTCTTTCTCAGTTCTGGGTCTTTTAACGCTTCTTCTACTATTCTTTCCTTGAACTTCTGCTTATCTATTCCTTGGAGCAAAAAATCTGCTATCTTTCCTCTTAATTCTGCATCTTCTTTTGCCGTTTGTAAAGCAGCATTAACCGCTTTTTCTACCCCACCTTCAACCTTCTGTCTTTCGGATTCTGGCATTACCATATACTTATACTAAACCAAAAAAGATTAATACTTAACTCCTCCTCTTATTAGATGTGGAAAGTGTAAAAGAGCGCCTCAAGAGAATAGAGGAATTTTATAAGGCCTTATTACAATTGATTCTAGCTAAAGAAGATCCTTTTGTAAGAGAAATTGTTCACTTGATAAAAACAGATGAACAATTTTTTCAAGAGTTCATTAACTCTCTCGACAAAAGAAAAGTTTTGCTATCTGGTATAAGAAGAATATTGATCGAAACTTCAGAGAAAATCTACTCAAGCTAATGCCTTAGCCATGTCTTCTACTGCTTTCTCCTGATCCTTTGCTAATACTATGGAGGAAGCAACAAGAACACCTTTTGTCCCAAGCTTTAAAGCAGCCTTAACATCTTCTCCACTAGATATGCCTGCCCCACATAACGGTATAACTTTTGGATTAACTCTTTGCAAGAGCTCTACAAACTCTTTTACAGAATCTGCTTTAGCTTTCGATATAGGTATACCACTTCCAATCAGCACAGGATCTTCGTACGCAATAAAGTCAGGAGCAAGCTTGGCTATCTGCTCAGACTTCTCAGGACTTTCTGAGCAACAAACAGTAATCAAATCAAAGCTCTTAGCTATTTTTATGCATTCTTTTATTTCCTCCAAACTTAGCCTTCTTTCCGAATGATTTAACAAAGTACCAACAGCACCTACAGCTTTAACGTTTTCAGCAAGAACATGACCAGTATGCTTACCGCCATTCAAGATAGGATCTATATGCTGAGAAAAAACAGGTATATCCACGCTAGAAGCTACTTCGCTCAAGTCTATGATGTTCGGAGCTACTGCTATGTTTACTTTATACTTTTTAGCAATAACTTCACATATCTTAGCAAGCTTAACAGCATTCTTGCCTGTAGCTTCTTTGTACGTTTTAAAGTTTATTAGCAACAAAGGAAGCTTAATCATTTCTTCTTCACCTTATCATAAGCCCAAATTATTAGACAAGAAAGAAGATACCAATAAATCAAAGGTATAAAATATGTGTTGATTAAAAACTGAAAGTATGTTAAAATTTTTAATTCTGTATTCACTTCGACGCTAGAGAAAATCCACAAGAACGGGTATAAAGAATATTGACAAATTGTTTCTGAATATCCTTTATCAAAATAATCTACAACATAACAACTTCTTTCTTTTCCAATACTCAAAAAAGAAAAAATAGCAATTATAATTAATGTCATAATCTTTCTCCAGTCTGGTCTTAGAAATTCTTTAACAGACACTTTCCCCATATAGTTAATTTATATTAAAGCCAAAATAATAATATGCCTGAAAAGATTACAGTTTCTTTGATTAAAGCAGATGTAGGCAGTCTCGTAGGGCATGGTAGAGTTCATCCTAAAATAATAGAAACTGCTAGCGAATGCTTACAGAAAGCTAAAGATTCAGGCCTGCTTGTAGATTTTTTTGTCACTTCTGTAGGAGATGATTTGCAACTACTAATGACACATTATAAATTCATAGAAAATCCAGAAATTCACAAGCTTGCTTTTGATACTTTTATGAAATGTACAGAAATAGCAAAATCTCTTAAGTTGTACGGTGCTGGACAGGATATACTTTCTACTGCCTTCTCAGGTAATGTAAAAGGTATGGGTCCTGGAGTTTGTGAAATAGCTTTCGAAGAGAGAAAAAGCGAGCCAATAGTATGTTTTATGGCGGATAAGACAGAACCAGGAGCATGGAATATGGCTCTCTACAAAATTTTTGCTGATCCCTTTAACACACCAGGTCTAGTAATCGACCCTCATTTACACGATGGTTTTACCTTTGAAGTCCATGATTTGTATGAGCATAAAAAAATAAGGCTCTCTGCTCCTGCTGAGATATACGACTTACTTGCTTTAATAGGCTCACCTGCAAGATTTTGTATAAAATCTGTGTTTAGAAATTCTGACAACGAAATAGCTGCTGTTTCTTCTACTGACAGACTAAGCCTTATAGCAGGTCGTTATGTTGGTAAAGACGATCCTGTAATGATTGTTCGAGCTCAATCAGGATTCCCAGCTGTAGGAGAAATACTCGAGCCTTTTGCTTTTCCTTATCTAGTAGCCGGTGGTATGCGAGGCTCACATAACGTGCCTTTCATGCCAGTAAGCTTAAAAGATGCACACCCAACTAGGTTTGATGCACCTCCAAGAGTAGTTGCGCTCGGCTTCCAGTTAAACAATGGTAAGCTAGAAGGTCCTGTAGACTTGTTCGACGACCCTGCTTTCGATTTAGCTAGAGAAAAATGCAATGAGTATATGGATTACATAAGAAGGCATGGTTCTTTCGAACCCCATAGACTACCTAGAGATGAAATGGAATACACCACCTTACCAGAAGTCCTAAGGAAGTTAGAAAAAAGGTTTGAAAAACTATAGCTCTCTTCCTTTCAAAAATTCAGCAAAAATTTTTGTCTTAAAATCTGCTAAAATGTTCATAAAGTTTGCAAAAGCATCCTCAGGTCTGTCAAAAGAGCTAAAATACTTATGGACATCTCCATCAGACCAAAACTTTGTGCACATATAATAATAATGATCGCTTTGTTGTAGCAATTTCCACACTTTTATCAGCTCAGGATTGTCTAAGCTTTTTACGTACCTTTCTAAATTCTTAACTTCGTTGAACATTATCTGCTGCATCTTGTTACCGAGCCAAGCTGAAGTGTCACGCTCCATGTCTGCCCAAGAAAGTGTGGAAAACTCGAAAACATCTATTTCACCTATTGGTTTGCACCTCTCTACAACTTCAGATGGAGTAAGAAACTCTAAGTTTGGATCCCTAACTACCATGTAAGGTAAAGCTTTCAAAAACCAAAATATACCAGTTTCTTCTGGTTGATGTTCTCCAAAAGTTTCATAATCCATGAAAAGGTTTATCACTTCTCCTACTGTTGCACTTAGCCAAGCAACATACTTTTCAGCAGTAAGAGGCCATTGGTCCCAGTTCCTAGCAGAAAATCTATAAGCAACATCGTCGCTCAACCTATAATTCCTTAACAAGATTTTAATCCTTTTTTCTGGTGGTGGGTCGTTAGGGAAGCAAAACTTCCTTACATAAAGATAGTTAGGACTTCTCCAACCTAATATTCTCTCACTACCTTCTGTAAAAATGGCTTTAAACCCTAAATCTTCCACTATCTTTCCTATAACGTTGTTGTATATCATTTCTGTGTTAACAAAAACTTTGGGCTCTACCCCAAAATAATCTCTTATAGCCTGTCTGTGAGCGTTTACTTGCTCTATAAATTCGTCCTTAGATTCGTATAAACTTGCTAAAGAATGATAATAAGTTTCTCCAAGAATTTCTACACACTTTGACTGAGCAAGCTGCTTAAAGCTGTCCAAAACATCCTTATTAAACATTTCTGCAGATTCTAGAAAAGTACCTGTTAAGCTGAAAGAAACTTTAAACTTTTTCTTTTCATGTTTCAAGTTATCTATGGCTTCAAGCAATATCCTGTTAGCTGGAAGGTAACACTTGTTAGCTACCCTTTCAAATATCCACTTGTTAAGGCCATGATTGAAATAATTGTTAAACAAGTCGTTTATGTTTGTATACCCGTTGGCTTGAAAATTAGAAATTCTAAATGGCTGATGAACCTGGAAGTTAAGAGTAATAAATGGCATGAATATTTTATAGAAAAGCCACCTTATAAAGTATTATGTACCTTACTCAGGAATTAGAGAAAAAGTGCTACTTATTGGCTGGTAAAAAAGCTTTCTTCCATCGTTTCTGCGACACTGGCTTCAGAACTAAGTGGACAGGACTCTGGTCTGGGAACAAAAAGTTTTTGGAATACTTTGCATTCAAGGTAAATGAAGAATGGTTATCCCCCCAAAACTGTATTAGGTTTGAAGAAGATGGAGCAACTGCTACCCATTTCTTTGAACTAGACAAAATAAAAGTTGAAGAGAAAATTCTTGTACCAGAGCAGTTTCCAGCATTGATCTGCAAGCTTACTTTCTTGAACAAAACACCAAAAGATATAAACGTGGAGGTAAACCTGGAGGTTGGTGTTAACATAAGAAAAATGGAAGAAAATTGGAACGAAAGGACTTATTCAAAGAAATTTGAAGAAAATAAAGTTTTTGTTTCTAATGAGATTGGAGTTTTAGCTTTCGGTTCCTCCACCCTTGGAAAGGACATACTTTCTAGTTACTACAAAGAACATTATCCTGGTGAGCTACAAAGGTGTTTTGTACCAGGAATCTATAATACTTCTATTGTTTTACCTCCTCTTTCTGCTCAAAGCATTATTTTCACTTTTGTGTGTGGAAATAGCGAAAAGGACACAAAATTAACTTTCAGCAGCATAAGCTCTTGGGAAGAAATTCTCGCAAGAAAGTATGAAGTTTATAGGATAAATGAGGATTTTCTTGAAACTGAAGATCCTATTTTAAAAGATTTATTTTATGCTGCAATAATAAACCTAGAAAAATGTGCGTATGAAGGAAAGATAAAGGGCTTCCTTGCAGGATATCCCTGGTTCACACAACTATGGGGAAGAGACTTGGGGTGGATTATAAGGGCAGCTGTAGACGTTGGAAACTTTGAATTTGCAAAAAGCTCTTTGGAAGCTCTTGCAAAAAATCAATCTGAAGAAGGATTAATTCCAAATTTCATTACCCTTGATGGAAGAGTTGATTACAATTCTGCAGATGCAACACCCCTATGGATAATTGCGCTGAATAAATACGTAGAATGCAGCGGAGATTTGGACTTCTTAGAAAGGGTGAAAGAAAACCTTCTAAAAGCATTGAACTGGTACAAGAAAAGTTGTGACGAGAATGGTTTCGTGAGTAACGATAGTAGGCAAACCTGGATGGATACTTTAGATAGAAAAGGTACTTGCCTAGAAGTTTGCTCTATTTGGTACGAAGCTCTAAAGTCTGGAAGCAATTTGTTAAACTTGCTTGGCGATTTTATAGGAAGTAAAGCTTTGTTAGAATCTTCCAAGCTACTTAGAAACAATATAGAGAAGTATTTTTGGAAAGACGAGTTTTATACAGATAACCTAGAAGGAGGGGAAAGGAGTATAAACGCTGTTTTTCCTCTTGTTTTTGGTATATCTAAAAGACCACTCAAAGTCCTAAAAATATTAGAAAGTAGCGAATTCACGACTGAATTTGGTATTAGAACTCTTTCCAAATACTCTAACTTATACAACCCTGCTGGCTACCACACAGGAGCTTCTTGGGGGATAACTACTGCGTTAATGGCATGCGCAGAGTTCTTGAACAACAGAACAGAAAAAGGTATGGAGTACTTACAAAAAATAAGCAAAACTCTAAACAAGTTTTGTGTAAACTCTTTACCAGAAGCGTGGAACTCTGAAGACGGAAGTCTAAACCTAGTAAAGCCTTTTGGTTGTGAGTATGCAGCCTTCTTACAAGCGTGGTCTGCTGCTGGTGTAATAATCTGCATAGACGAGTTTCTTCTAGGCCTTAAAGAAGATGCGCTAAACAAATCTATAACAATAAGTCCAAGTATAAGGGAAAGTAGAGTAAAAAGAAAAAAGCTGATAGACAAAGATTTGATAGAATTGGCAATAGAAGAGTATGGTAAAAGAGTAAGGTGTACTTGTAAAAGTTCTAAAGATCGTTTCTACAAGCTTATAATCCTTCCAAAAGTTTAAACTATTCTTTCAGCTTGTACAAGATTTTTTTCTTCTCTTCTAATATCTCTATCTTTCCTTCTCTGCCTAGCCAGCCAAGCGCACCTAAAACGTCTGTGACCTTTAGTCCTGTCTCCTTAGAGATTTGCGAAGCTGTAAGCATACCTTTTGTCTTTAGAACATTCCATACTTTCCCTGCATTTACACCAAAAACTTCTTCAGGCTTCATACTCTTATATTAGCTTTTGGTAGAAATATTTTTATGGCTTCTCTCCTAAATTTTATTTATGGAATCTAAGTTGTTCAGGAAGCCTTGGCTGATCTTCATTCTTCTGCTAGCAACTGTTTGTTCTACGCACATTGCCCAACCACAGCAATCTTCCTTGGTTGAAATCCCACAACAAGTAATTCCTACAAATGTCCCGTTTCAACCTCAAATCGTCAAACCTGTTGAAATTGAAATCAAAAAGTCCTCTGAAGCTGAAAGAATACCAGGATGTAAAGATTTGTGTGGAGATGGTGTTTGCCAAGAAATCGTCTGTATGGCAATAGGTTGTCCGTGTCCTGAAACACCTGAAACTTGTCCTGAAGACTGCAAACAACCAATTGGAACCGCATTTCCAACAGTAGTCGCATTTCCAACAACAGCTAAAGTTGAAATTAACCTAACAAAAGAAGATCCTATCTCAGTCAACGAAGTGCCAGTTAAGTTCAAAGGGCTAGAGAACGAAACACCAAAAATTTATGTGGAAGTAGAAACGGAAACTCCCGGTAAGTTAACAGCAATAACCATTCAAATAGACAAGGAAAACAAACTAATAAGAATTGAGCATGAAAACACTACAGCAATAACCAAAGAAAGTATAAAAGTTGAGGAGAAAGAAATAAAAGTAGAAACACCAAAAGGAGATGTCCAAGTTAGCGTCTTACCAGCTAAAGCAACCCAAGTTGCTATCTCTAAAGTCCAACAAAAAATAAAGAAAACAGAACTGAAAGTTTTAGGAGAAAGAGTAGTTTATGAGGTTGCTGGTGAAAAGAGCGCAAAATTACTCTGGTTAATTCCAGTCACACTTCCAGTCAAAACAACAATAGATGCACAAACTGGAATAGTAATTAGCGTAGAAAAGCCGTGGTGGAGCTTTCTAACAGCTTAGATGAACAAAAGATTTATAAGAATGATTTCTAATTAGTGTTAAGTGGTTTGAATGGCTCTAAGACCAGGCAGAACTGTAAGAAGTATAGAAAGGCCTTACACTAGGGTATCAAAAAAGGTTCCTAGAAAAAGTTATGTGGTAGGCGTACCTTTTCCTAAGACTCGTCAGTTTGAAATGGGATTAAAAGATGGTGTTTTCGAAATAACTTGCTACCTTGTGTCAGAAGACAATGCCCAAATAAGAGATAATGCAATAGAAGCTGCTCGTGTAATTGCCCATAAGTTTCTAGAATCAAAGCTTGGCTCACAAAACTATTTCATGAAAATCCTCGTTTATCCTCATCATGTGCTCAGAGAAAAGCCTATAGCAACTGGAGCTGGAGCAGACAGGTACTCTCGAGGAATGGCTCAAGCCTTTGGTAAGCCTGTCGGAACTGCAGTCCAAGCTAAAAAAGGTAAAAAGCTTGTAATGTTGGCTGTAAACAAGAAAAACCTTGAAGTAGCTAAGGAAGCGTTAAAGAAATTCTCTTCAAAAATTTCTGTTAGAACGAGAATAATAGTGAGTGAATAAACTTTTTAACAAACTAAAACAAAAATTAGTTTATGTACATTCTCTGGCTTGACCAAATCAAAGAAGACCAGTTTAACCTTGTTGGCGGTAAAGGGTTTAATCTTGGAATCATGACTAAACTTGGCTTACCAGTACCAGAAGGTTTTGCCATAACTACAAAAGCTTTTGACGATTTCATCTATTCTACGGGAATAAGAGATAAGATATATGAAATACTCGCTGCTACAAATGTAGAAGATACAAAACAGCTTTTAAAAGCTTCTGAAGAGATAAAGTCCCTGATAACTTCGCAAGAAATCCCAGAAAAAATAAAAGCTGCTATAGTTGAGGCATACAATTCACTTTCCTTTTCTGATAAGATAATAGACGAAAGGTTGAGAAAGCTTATAGCTGCTGGAAGAGAGTTTGCTATAGTTGCTGTTAGAAGCAGTGCTACAGCCGAGGACATGCCTGAGTTTTCATTTGCGGGTCAACAAGCTTCCTTTCTAAACGTTAAAGGAGTCAAAGAACTTCTACAAAAAGTAAAAGAATGTTGGGCTTCACTCTACGAGCCAAGAGCCATTTTTTACAGAGCAAAAAGTAACATTCCGCACACCAGCATATCAGTAATAGTCCAACGCATGGTAAATTCAGACAAGTCTGGAGTGATGTTTACAAAAAACCCTGTTACAGGAGAAGACAATGTAGTCATAGAAGCTTGTTGGGGACTTGGAGAAACTCTTGTGCAAGGTGAAGTTGAGCCTGACTTGTATGTTGTCTCGAAAGACGGGAAAATTATCAGCAAGAAAATAGGAAAGAAGACTATCAAAAGGATTAGAGACCTTGCTTCTGACACTACTGTCACAGTACCTGTGCCAAAGGAGTTTGTAGAAGCTCAAGTGCTAGCTGAGAATGAAATCTTGCAACTTGTAGATTTTGGGAAAATTTTAGAAAAGTATTATGGTAGAGCTCAAGACGTAGAATTTGCAATCGAAAAAAGTAAAGTCTACATAGTCCAGACAAGAGCAGTGACTACAGAAGCTAAGAAGGAAGAAGCAAAGATTGCTGGCGAGCCAATCCTAAAAGGACTTGGCTCTTCACCTGGAATTGCTACAGGTAGAGTTAGGATAGTAAAAAATCTTGATGACATAGAAAAAGTAGAAAAAGGTGATATCCTTGTAACTAAGATGACGTCTCCCGACTTAGTTCCAACCATGAGTAAGTGTTCTGCAATAATAACAGATGAAGGTGGTGTAAACTGTCATGCATCAATAGTTGCAAGAGAAATGGGCATTCCTTGTATAGTTGGAACTAAAAACGCTACTTCAGTCTTAAAGGACGGAGAAATTATAACTGTGGATGCTTATAATGGGGTAGTATATCCAGGAGAAGTTGCTGTAGAGAAAGCTAAAAAGGAAATAGTGCCTGTTAGTTTACCAACAGTTACCCAAGTAAAAGTGAACCTTGCTTTCGCTCTTGATAAGCTAGAAGAAATAGCAACAAAAGCTGATGGGGTTGGGCTTCTTAGAATAGAGCATATGATTGCTAAATATGGCATACATCCTGCTAAGTTGATAAAAGAAGGAAAAAAAGAAGAGTATATAAGAATTTTGTTAGATGGTATAAGACCAATTGCAAAAGCTTTTAAGGATAAGCCTGTCTGGGTAAGAACTCTGGATGCAAGAACTGATGAATTCAGGAACTTAGAGGGTGGGAGTGATGAGCCGATAGAAGCAAACCCAATGCTTGGTTGGCACGGCATAAGAAGAAGTCTGGACGAGCCTGAACTTCTTAAAGCAGAATTTGAAGCTATTAAAAGGTTGCATGAAGAAGGTTTGACGAACGTTCATATAATGCTTCCTTTTGTCGTTTCGGTAGAGGAATTTGAAAAAGCTAGAAAAATTGCGAACGAAGTAGACTTGCCGCTTACAGTTAGAATTGGAATAATGGTAGAAACTGTGGCAGCTGCCTTGAGTATAGAAGATTTTTGCAAAGCAGGAATAGACTTTGCAAGCATTGGCTCTAACGACTTGACTATGCTTGCCCTAGGTGTAGATAGAAACAATGCAAAGATTGCCAGCTTATATTCAGAATTCCATCCTGCTGTGTTAAGGATGATGAAAGAAGTTATAGAAACTTGTAACAGGTATGGAGTAGAAAGTTCTATATGTGGCGAGAGTGGTAGCAATCCAGAGATGGTTAAAAAGCTAGTAAAGTTTGGAATAAATAGCGTATCTTGTAACATAGACGCTTTAGATAATGTGAGAAAGGCTGTAGCAGAAGCTGAAAGAGAAATCTTGATTGAGCTAAAGAAAGGTAAAAGCTATTAAAAGTTTTCTGCTTAGAAAGCAAAAATATTAAAATGGAAGAAAAGGTAATTTTTTGGTTTGTTAGTATATCCTTGATCACTCAAGTGATTGGTCTTTATGTTGGCATTCAATACATAAGTTTTATTCGATCAGGTGTAGTGCCTCCTGTAGTAGAAAATCCTGAATCTCCTTTAAGTGGATTAAGAATTTTTATATACGTGATAATAACCACAGTTCTAGTTCTAGCACTCATCCGCTTCTTTCGTATAAAAAACATTTTATTGCGTGGATTAGAACTTTTTGCAGTTTTCTTCTCTTCTTGGCTAGCTTTTGATGCAATAATTCCATTTGGAGTTGTTCTGTTTGATGTGATGATTTCCTTTGGAATTATCCTCGCTCTTGCTTTAACTCTTTGGCGAATCCTTAGACCAAATCATATAAACAAAACTTTAGCAACAATATTTGCAATAGCAGGAGCAGGAGGAGTGATAGGCGCTTCTATAGATGTTCTACCAGCTATGATCTTTGTAGTAATCCTTTCTGTTTACGATTTTCTTTCAGTCTTTGTCACAAAGCATATGGTGTACATGGCAAAAGCACTAATAGAAAGTGATAGTGCTTTCACTTTTTCTTTCCCTTACAAGTTCAAAAAACCCATCAAGATAGATTACAGCGGGAGTAAGAAGAGAATAAAAGCTCATGTGTTCCAGTTAGGTGGCGGCGACATTCTAGTTCCCTTGCTCTTCTCTGTTTCTGTTCTCAGAAAGTTTAGCTTGTTGAATGCAATATCTACAATATTCGGCTCTTTCATAGCTCTTGCTGCTTTGCTCTACTTTACTGTCAAAAGGCCTGGTAAAGCTTTGCCCGCACTTCCAGTCATTTCTGCAGGAATGCTTGCAGGATTCTTGCTATCTCTTGCTTAAACGCCAATATGCCTTCTTCTCGTAAGTGCAACCAGCATCTCCTACAAACTCGCTGCACCTTAAGCATAAATCGCTAGGAACTTTTTCTTTCCTCTTAGGGCAATAGCAAGTAGGTTCTGGTCCAAGAATTTTTCTTATAGTAGTGACGTATACTTCCTCCTTCAAGACCCACACCAAAGTAAGAATTTTAAAGAATTTAAAAATTTTTGTAACAAAAAATATAGCTTCAAGCAGAAGCTTTTAAATGCTAGTTACAGAATTGTAATTATGAAGAAGATTGCCCCTAAAGAAAAAGTTGCTCAAGTTATCAAGTCTGTACTTTCGTCTAGGCTCAAGGTTGAATCGCAAGAAGAGCTGTGTGAACTAGTTTTAAAGCAGTTAAGAAAAGAAGACAAAGAATATACGCTATCGCCAACAAGAGTTAAAAGGATTGCGCTAGAGATACCAGAAATAGAAGTTAAAGCAAAAACTAAGAAAAAGGTTGGACTTTTGAAAATAGAAAAATGTCCAATTTGCGACTCTCCTGTTAAACCAATAAAAGTAAAAAACTTGTTGAACAAGGAAATTGTTGTTGGTTATCGTTGTACAGATTGTGCTTATGAAAGTGATTTAGAAGCTTTTGTGCCGATGAAGTATATTTTCATTTTAAAGCAAAGATATAAATAGCTGAAGGAAATATAGTTCTAGCATGAGTTACTTGGAAAATAATTCAAGACCAGATAGAAAAGATTTATCTCCTTGCTTCTTACCCTTTTGAATAAGGGTTTGATAACGAATTTCATAGAAACAAAAAGAATTACAACTTCAATTCAAACAAAAATCAATCTTCTGATATAGAGCCCTGAAACCTTTCAGTGTTTTTAACCTCAAAATTTAGTTGTTAAAAGAATAAAATTATTTTACATTTTCCATTAAAAACTTAAACATACTTAATTCTTGCTAAAGAATGCAAAATCAGTCAGGTCTCATTCCGCTTACACTTATCTACATACTCACAATACCTACAAAAGCCTTTCATCTCCTCATTCTCCATACCTTCAGCAGGTGGCAGCTTGTTTGAAAGAAGGGAAGTATGTAACAACTTAAACCTTTCTACTATTTTCTCTGCTTCCTGACGATCGAAATCTACTGGGAAAACTTTACTTTTCAAGTTGTTCTTGTCAATATAAAGCATAGCACCATCATGCACTCCAGTAGCATACATGTAAAACTGTAGTTGGAGTTTGTGATTAAAATGGGGCTTTTTAACTGCTTCCACGTTCTTGCAAGATTTGACCTCGACAAGCAATTTCTTGTTTTCCACTTTCAGCAAAAGTAGGTCGTCTACTCTCCCAGAAACTTGAAACTTATCTATTCTCATGTCAAAAGGGAGCTCACTTTTCAATAGCTTTATCTTCTCATTTCTAGTGTTCTTCAAAACATCTATTACAAAAGCGTGAATCATGTTTCCAACTTCAAAAATCTTCTGTTTGTTTATATCTATTTCTTGTGGATACTTGTAAGAGTACCAGACTTTCCTCAAACAATTGCCGACCTCAGAAGGATAGTACTTTCCTATCTTTTTGGGCTTATGCTCTCTTGCTATATGTTTTTCCAACAGCTTATCAAAATCAAACATAAAAAAAGTTTGGTAGGAAAGCTTTTAACTTTATCCTTCCCTTACTTCCGTTAGAATAAAAACAAAGCACAAACTATTAATTATGCCTGCAAACTTGCCAGCTGAATGGTACTTGGTGGAAGAAGAATACAGAAAAACGAAAGATTTGAAGAAGAAGAGAGAACTGCTGAAAAAGCTCATATCAGTTACTCCAAAGCACAAAGGGACAGAAAACTTACTAGGAGACCTGAGAAAAAAGCTTTCTAAGCTTGAAGACGAGATAGAAAGAAAGTCTAGAAAAGCTGGAAGAAAGACTGAAACTATAAAGAAAACTGGTGATTTGCTCGTTTCAATAATTGGTTTAACTCAAAGCGGAAAAAGTACTTTGCTGAGAAATTTAACAAACGCTTCTGTTGAGGTTAGTAATGTACCCTATACAACAAAAGAACCTATTACAGGCGTTTGCTTCTTTGAAGGAGTAAGCGTCCAACTTGTAGAAATACCTTCCTTCTTCCTTAGGAAACATATGACAATAGCTCATGCTTCTGATTTGTTACTGCTCCTTGTAAGAGAAGAAAAAGATTCAGAAAAGCTGTACAAAGTTTTGGAAGAGAACAATCTTGGAGAGAAGAAAAGAATTGTTTGGCTTAGTAGCTGTAAAGACTATCAGAAGCTTTTGAATGAAATTTTAAAAGAATGTAAGATAGTTAGAGTTTTTGCCAAGCCTGTTGGTAAGCCTGTAGAAAGCAAACCTGTAGTGATGAAAGAAGGTAGCTCGCTAAAAGATTTTATGGAAAAAGTTAACAGAAGTTGGATAAAAACTTTTAAGTTTGCCAGAATTTTTGACGATTCAAAGTTTTCAGGAAGGAAGGTTGGCTTGGAGTACTCGTTAAAGGACAAGGATGTTGTAGAGATTCATGCTTAACAGAAAACTTTAAATATTTAGTGTTCTATATTACACTAAATGCAAAAGAAGGCTGTACTCTTTGCATTCACCCTTAAGAGTGATAAGTTTTCCTCTAGCTATGAGAAGGTTAAATTTTTCAAAGCTTTGTACGGATGGAAGCAAGTTGTACCAAGTAAGAAAAGTAAGTACGAGTATGAAAGACCTGGACTGCTAAAAGAAATACCTCACTTAAAAGTTGACCAAAGTAGCTTCATCGTTTCAGAAGACTTCACCGATAGAGTGATAAAGTTTTTCGAAGAATGGGCAGATAAGATTATATGGAAATCTTTCAAAGTATTATTAGAGGAGGATTGGGAAGATTATGGCTGAAGAGGTTAAAGAAATCAGGCTTAAGGTAGGCGAGCTAACAGCAAGAGAAGAGGCTGGGCGCGGAATAGTTAGGTTTGAGTCTAGTGCTATGGAAAAGATAGGTGTAAAGCCGGGTGATATAGTAGAAATAGAAGGAACTAAAAAGACAGGTGCAATTGCTTTGAGGTCTTACCCTGCTGACGTTGGTTTAAACATCATAAGGATGGATGGAATAACAAGAAGGAATGCAGGCTCTGGTGTTGGGGAATACGTAAAAGTAAGAAAAGCTGATGTAAAGGAAGCAAGAAGCATTACACTTGCTCCAGCTCAAAAAGGAGTGATGATCCAAATTTCTCCAAATATAGTCAAGCAAAACATTTATAAAAGACCTGTTACAAAAGGAGATATAATTGTACCATCGCCAGTAGTTAAGAGGAAAGGAAGAGGAAGCAGCCTCTTTGAAGAATTTTTTGGCATCGATTTTGAAAGTGACTTTGATTTTTTCTTCACACCAATGCCAGCTGAAACAAAGTTTGTAGTAGTAAACACAAACCCTTCCGGTATAGTTAGAGTGGACGAGATTACTGAAATAGAAATCTTGCCAGAACTTCCTGAGAGCTTAAAGCTTGAAGAAAGAGCTCCTGTCGTTACTTATGAAGATATAGGTGGAATAAAGCCGATAATAGAGAAAGTGAGAGAGATTATAGAACTACCACTCAGACATCCTGAGCTATTTGAAAGGCTTGGTATTGAAGCACCAAAAGGAGTGCTGTTGTACGGACCCCCAGGGACTGGTAAAACACTTTTGGCTAAGGCAGTAGCCAACGAAAGTGGAGCATACTTCATATCAGTAAGTGCACCGGAAATAATGTGTATTGACGGGAGTACACCATTGGTCCAGAACGAATCTATCATAAATGCATGCCAAATATTTGAAAACAGTAAGAGAGAGAAAATCGGAGAGGGTAAGAACTATGTGTCGTACTCTGCAGAGGGCTTTTTGAAAGGAATAAGAAATCCTTCCTTCAATGTTGACAAAACACAACTTCTTGAAACTACGATGGTAAAAGTGCCTTCCTATTTCAATATCGTTTTGTCTACTACAAGCTATAAAGTGTCTTCCAACCATCCGTTACTTACAGTCTCGGAGAGTGGCATTGGTTGGAAGACGCCACTCTTCCTTAGGAGTGATAAAGACTATGTAGTAACATATGTATTGAAGAATGTTGAACCTCCAGAAATAAACTTCGAATCCCCACAAATCAAGGTAAAGAAATTCAGTAAAGAACTTTCTTTTCTTCTTGGAATGGTCGCTGGTGATGGTTGTGTAGGAAAAGATAACATAACTTTTACAGGTGAAAATAGAAAACTACACGAAAAATTTGTAGAACTAATAAAAGAAGTTTTTGGAATAGAAAAGATGAGCAGATATCCAAAGAGAACAATAATTTATTCCACTGAACTTGTAAGATTCTTTAATTTTATAGGATTCAAGTCCGGCAAAAAGAATTATAGAGAGTTTGTTGACAAATGGTTACCAAAGCTTGACAGTCGTCTCTTTACCGCCTTTATTCTAGGGTTACTTGTGACAGACGGGACTAAAGGTAAGCATTCTATAACATTGTACAGTATTGATGAGTATGTATTAGAAAAGATAAAAAGCATAGGATTTTCAAGAGGCTTGGTGTTTAATGGACCATTTCCACATACTAACAAGCTTAGTAAAGTTAAGAAGATTGTATTAAAAGGTGAATACAATTTAAAATTCTTTGAGAGTATGGTAAAAGAATTGGGGCTGCTCGAATATCGTGTACCCTCTTCTAAAAGATCCTACGAATATGTTCCAGAATTTCTCCTGAAAATCTTGAAAAGTATCCTTAAAAAACATAGGATAAATTACGGTCGTAATTATAAAATAGAACCTTATCTAAACCTTAGAAAAAGGCCAACTCTACATACCTTAGAAAAAGTAGTAGAAATAATTAAAGCAAAAGGTAGTGAGCTAAACGAAGATGAAAAGTGTATGTTGAACCTTGTAGAAAAAATAACTAAAAGAGAGCTACTTCTAGACAAAATAGTTGACGTGAAAAGAGTTGATGAAGAGTATGTAATGTATGATTTTGGAACTTCTCTAAGCAATTTTATAACTGGATACGGTCATGTGATGCACAACTCCAAATGGTATGGTGAATCCGAGCAAAACATAAAAAGAATATTTGAAGAAGCTGAAAAGAATGCTCCTGCAATAATCTTTATTGACGAAATAGATGCTATTGCACCGAAAAGGGAAGAAGTTACTGGTGAAGTTGAGAGAAGAGTTGTTTCTACACTTTTAAGTCAGATGGACGGATTGAAATCAAGAGGAAAGGTAATAGTCATAGCTGCTACTAATAGACCAAACAGCCTAGATCCTGCTCTAAGAAGACCTGGTAGGTTCGACAGAGAAATAGAATTCCCTGTCCCTGACAGAAACGGTAGACTAGAAATTCTAAAGATTCATACAAGAAACATGCCTTTAGCTAAGGATGTTGATTTAGAGCACATTGCTGACATAACTTACGGATATGTAGGTGCTGACCTTGCTGCTCTGTGCAAAGAAGCTGCAATGGCAGCTTTAAGGAGAGTATTACCAGAAATAAAGTGGAAAGAAGAGAAAGAATTGCCCAAAGAGGTAATGGAAAAGCTTGTTGTAACTAAAGAAGATTTTGAGAATGCTTTGAAAATGGTAGAACCTTCTGCGATGCGCGAAGTTTTAGTCGAAGTTCCTAAAGTCAAGTGGGAAGATATAGGTGGACTAGAAGATGTAAAGCAGCAGTTAAGAGAAATGGTTGAATGGCCGCTCAAGAATCCGGAATCTTTCAAAAGGCTTGGTATAGAGCCGCCAAGAGGCATACTTCTTTATGGGCCACCAGGATGTGGTAAGACATTACTTGCTAAGGCTGTAGCTAATGAAAGCGGAGCAAACTTCATAGCAGTTAAAGGACCAGAAGTTCTTACGCTTTGGGTTGGAGAGTCTGAGAGACGAATAAGAGAGCTTTTCAGAAGGGCAAGACAAGTTGCTCCTGCAATCATATTTTTTGACGAAATAGATGCTTTGGCTCCAAGAAGAGGTTTGTATAGAGGAAGTGCAGTAACAGAGACTGTAGTCTCGCAATTATTGACAGAAATGTCTGGGATAGAAGAGACTAAAGGAGTGGTAGTCATAGCTGCTACTAATAGACCTGACATGGTTGACCCTGCTTTGCTCAGACCTGGAAGAATAGATAGGTTTGTACTCATACCACCCCCAGACGAAAAGAGCAGGCTTGCTATATTTAAAGTGCATACTAAGAACATGCCCTTAGCTAAGGATGTAGACTTACGTGAGCTGGCTAAGAAGACAGAAGGATATTCAGGAGCAGACATAGAAGCTGTTTGTAGAGAAGCTGCGATGAACGCGTTAAGAGAAAATATGAAAGCAAAAGAAGTAAAGTCTAAACACTTTGAAGAGGCTCTGAAAAAAGTTCTACCCAGTATTTCTAAGGATACTATGGTATACTATCAAAAGTTCGTCGAAAGAACTAAAAAACCAGAAAAAGAAAAGGAAATTCCTCCAGCTTACATAGGTTAAGTTTATTTATCGACTAAGCTAACTAATTTTATGCAAAACTTGGTGGTAGAAGAGCTTAGACATGTTCCCGTTTATCAACAAAGAATAGAAATCGTTGAAAGGAAAGGTTTAGGTCATCCTGATACTATCTGCGATAATATAGCAAACGAAATTTCTGTTTTGCTTTGCAAAGAATATATCAAAAAGTTTGGAAGAATATTGCATCATAATGTAGATAAATCTTTACTCTCTGCAGGAGAAGCAGAAAACAAGTTTGGTGGAGGTGTAGTGAAAAAACCAATGCTACTAATAATAGGCGATAGAGCTACGCGCAGGTATGGTAGAGAAGAAATACCAGTCGATGAAATAGCAATATCTGCTGCCAAAAACTGGTTGAAAGAGCACTTAAGGTTTCTAGAGATAGAAAAAGATATAAAATTCCAAGTGGAGCTCAAAGAAGGCTCTGCTGCCTTGACTAGTATTTTCAAAAGAGAAAAGATTGGTGCAAACGACACTTCTGCTGCAGTAGGATATGCGCCTTATACTCCTGTAGAAAATATTACCTACGAAACGGAAAGATACCTTAACTCAAAAGAGTTTAAGAAGGAGTTTCCTGAAACTGGAGAAGATGTCAAGATTATGGTAAGCAGGATAGATGACATGCTTGACATAACTTTTGCGATGCCACTTATCGACAGATTTATCAAGTCTGAGGATGATTATTTCAGAAAAAAAGAGGAGATAGTTGAAAGGGTGAAAAACTTCATCTTGGAAAATTTTGATTTTAAAAACTTTTCCATCAATTACAATACCCTGGATAAAAGAGGGTATGGCGTAGAGGGTGTGTACTTGACTGTAACAGGAACTTCTGCAGAATCTGCTGACTCAGGGCAAGTTGGGAGAGGTAACAGAGCTAATGGTGTTATATCCTTGAACAGACCAGCAAGTGAAGAAGCTGCTGCAGGAAAGAATCCAGTAGCGCATGTTGGAAAGATATACAACTTGCTTTCCTTCAGAATAGCTGAAAAGATATACGAAGAAGTATCAGGACTGAAAGAAGTATATGTATGGCTGTTAAGTCAAATAGGTCAACCAATAGATAGCCCAAAGCTTATTTCTGTTCAAACAGTACTAGAAAAGGGTGTAAAGATGAAAGATGTGGAAAATCAAATTAAAAATGTGGTGGAAGCTCATGTAGCAAACATAAACAGCTTTGTTGACGAACTAATAAAAGGAAAAGTTAATTTTTGTTGATTTGCATGCTAAGAAAAATTGGAAAGTATTTGTTCGGCTCTCTCTTTACTCTTTCTCTAATCTTTCTTGTATCTGTTCATTCTTTTGCACAGTTTACCGAATACAACAACTTGAAGCAATCTGTAATCAGGATAATAACGCCCAACATTGAGCCAAAGCTAAACTATGGAGATGTTTTAAGAATTTGTGAATACCAGGAAAAAGTAGAGATCTATGTAGAAGAGGTTGGGAATATTTCTGTAGCATGCGATAAAATAAAAGAGGCTGGTCAAGAAAAATTCTTATCACTCTTTACAGATGCTATATTTGATAAAATTTATTGGAAAGAATATGCATGCGATTTTATTAGGTGCTTAAGCGAACAACCATTAGTAATAGTCTCTAGGTATGCTAATTCCTTCTTCAAGTCTCTAGAAATCCCATCGATGCTCTCAACTATAATTTTGTCTATAATTTATATCTTGCTAGAAGAAACAAACTCTAGAAGACTCAAAGGTTTGGGGTATATCTTACTTGTTTGTGGCATACAGTTCTTCCTCTTGTACTACATTAAAGATTTTTTTATAAAACAGGCGTCTATAGCGGAAATACTAAACTCTTTATTCTCTAACATGACTCCCTATTATACTTTAGCTCTGATTTTTGGAGCATGCTTGCTCACAGCAGGATATATCTCTGAAAAAGCTAAAGGCTTAATTAGTAGAAAATAAAATTATTATATTGTGGTAGAAATGTTCGTGAGGCAAGTAATGAATAGAAGAATTGTAACTGTAAAACCTAGTTTGACACTCAAAGAAGCTTCAAAGATCATGGGTGAAGAACATATAGGCTCGCTCATAGTAACAGAGAATGAAAAGTTGGTCGGAATAATAACAAATAGTGATATAATGAGAGCTATAGGAAATGACAAAGACCCAGAAACAACACTTGTAGGAGAGATAATGAGTAGAAACGTCAAAGTAGTAGAACCAGATAAAAGTTTGGAAGATGCAGTAAAGATAATGATTGAAAATAAGATAAAAAAGCTCCCTGTAGTTGAGAATAATAAGTTAGTTGGAATAATCACTGCAAGCGACATAGCAGTAGTTCAGCCTAGACTTATAGCCAGCATAGCTTCTTTGCTTTCCATCAGGCTACCGATGTACAGTGGTGGCTAATGCTCGCAAGATGTGCATGCCCTAGGCATGGGAAGCTTTCTATGGATGATATAATTATAAAGAATAACGTACCTGTTTGTAGAAAGTGCTCCTCTCCTCTTGAATTCTGCAACGTGAGACCTAGAAAAGTTAAGAAGTGATTTTTATATTGAAATGTCCTAAGTGTGGAAGTAAGGACCTTATGTTCATGCCATGGTTGGGCATGATATACGAATGTAAGAACTGTCACTACTGTGGACCGCTTGTGATAAAAGAGAAGAAAAAAGGTAAGTAAAACTTAAGGATAAGTGTAGCTTAGCACTAGTAATCCTTTACTATCTCGTAAGAAGATTGTATCACCGTCGTCATCCCACACAGGAGTGCTATTCCAGAATAGATGGGTAGAATCACTATTCCCATACCCTGTATGTAATACCACATCACCAAGCAAGATAGAAGGAAAGTAAAACAGATTATGAGCAGATTCATCTGTCACATACCAACCACTTATGTTAATTGGATTACAAACACTCTTGAATTCCACAAACTCGTTCTTATCTTCAAAGCTAAAAGCTTGAATTACGACGCATCCTGAGTATACAGAGTGTCTCCATATTCCTAGATTTTTCTCCTTAGCAAAATTCTGTGCTTCTTTTAATAAGTCCCTATATCTTATGTTTGGATATGTTATATAGGTATGAGCATAACCATTCTTTACCATTTCTAAGTTCACAAATCTGTTATCTACAAAAACATATCTTAAAGACCTTCCATAAGCGTCCTTATCTTTAGCGTCTATCTCAAGCTCTACTGTTTTATTTTTTACCATCTTTTCTAAAGCTTCTTTTGCCTCCTCATAGTAGAATTGACCCTTTTCTGGTGCATTTATTCCAAGCAACCTAACCTTTTCTCCACTTTGTGTTATAATCGTGTCGCCATCTATCACAGAAACTATTGTTGCTTTGTATCTAGGATACTTTCTTACAAAGCTTCCTGTCAAGTAGTTTAGAGCAAAAACTGTTATCAAAGAAATTATAACATATGCTGCTACTAGTTTTTTCTTCTGCGACATCTACCCATTATTTAAGTCTCTTCTTAACATAAATTATATTATGAATAGGGATCAAGTCTTAGGACTGATTGTAGTGGTCCTCATAATAATATTGCTTGCTTTGATTAAGTACAAGTTCTCTCTTTTTTAAAATTCTAACAACCGGAACTTAACTGTAGAAAGAAAAGCATATCTATTCCTTAAAATATTTATCATGAACTTATGGCTTTCTGGGTTAATAGAAGAAAAGTCTCGTTAATCTAGGTTGGGCTCTGAATAAACTTATCTATCATCAAATTTTTAATTTAAGATAATCCATTAACTTTCTCTGAAAAATAATGCTTCTCAAAAGATGTGTATTTTTTATCCAGTTTTCAAGAGGTATTGCTAATTTTGTCGAAATATACTTTAATGCGTCCTCTAACTTATTAAACTTTGATGGCTCTTTTTTTAAAGCTTCTCTTATACTTTCTCGAGTATGCCAAACACCAACTGGTATTATGTAACCGGGATGAATTTCTCTAAAAGTGATAACGGTAGCTTGTCTTTTTTCTTTAACTAAACCCTCACATATCGCTAACCTGGTGCTATAGTAACAACCACCCGTAAGAGCGTAAGTTGTTCTTCCTTTAAATCCTTCCCAATCTGAAATTATCCACACACTTTTTCCATTAGGATTCCATGTAGTTTTTGGATACCATGCTTCCATCTGCTCATAACTCCAATACTCTGGAATCATTAACACGATCCATCTGTTATCTAAGGCTGTATGCTCATAAACTCTAAACTCGTTGATTAAAGGAAAACTTTTCACTTTTTCTAGAAGATTTTGAGAAATTATACTATCTACTGCAGTTATGCTCATTCTGGTCGGAACAAAACATCGCTTTTTTCCAATCCCAAGTAATCCAGCACTAAAAGCTGTTTGAATTCTTGAAATTACCACTCCTTTCTTATAAAGCATTATAACAGCCTCTGCTGCTTTCAAATCAATGTCACTGAAAGCCTTTTCAATTCTTTGATCGGTTCTGATGCTACCAACATCTAAATCTTTTAAAGGAGCTGAAGGGCCGATTGGTTGAACATCCTCGTCTAAAATTAACCTCCGTGAGGGTTTTTTCGTAAATTCTGCGGTAGTCTCAGGAGAAATTTTGGAAAGTGCAATCTCTCTTGTTAACTCAACAATTTTTCCTTCTGTCACATTCTTCACATGTACACGGTATTTTCCTCTTACTAGTTGAGAACGGAAGTCAACTATTTCTTCGATAGTCTTGCCTTGCCATAATTCAGGAGTATTAAGGAGTGATGTATCACCATGAAATGGCGTTATCAAAGGGCCAACAAAAACATAAGGCCAACCTATCCTACCAACAAATATTCCTGGCGCTGAGCCATCAATACTTAACTTGTCAATCAGAGGTGCAACTTTAAGCTCAGAATTTAACCTAACCAAAATAGGACATCTTGTCCTTCCGCATAGCAATCTTCCGCCCTTACACAATGTACACCTATAATCTTTAGTAACAATTTTTGTATTCATACTTAACTCTCTTAGAATAGAAGAATCAACAACTGATGATAGCCATACATTCTTCCTATACCTCAACTTCTCACCCATAATAAAAACAAATCAAATTTTACCATATTTAAAAGTAAAGCATAAATACATACTTAGTTTTCGGAAGTTTACTTCCGGTAATTCTAAAATTAAAATTTATATGGCTGGAAAAGTATCTAACTTTAATGAGTATAAAAGAAATTAAGTGTAAGTCGTTGCTTAACGCAAGCAAGCTTGGCGATTATTGCATAAATCCTTATGTTGGATGTGCTCATGGATGCATCTACTGCTATGCTGATTATTTAACTAGAAAGTTTACAAAGCGTACAGAAAACTGGGGGGATTTTGTAGACGTGAAAATAAATGCATCAGAAGTCTTGAGAAGAGAGATTTTAAGAAAAAAGAAAGGAACGGTCTTTATTTCTTCTTTAACAGACCCTTATCAACCTTTAGAAAAAAAGTATGAGATTACAAGAAAATGCTTGGAAATTTTGCTGAGAAATAATTTTTCAGTCTGCATACAAACAAAATCTTCTCTTGTTTTAAGAGACTTAGACCTGCTGAAAAAGTTTAAGGAAAAATGTGAAGTTGGCTTTACAATAACAACATTGGATGAAAAAATTAGGAAAGATTTTGAACCTTTTTCTTCCCCTGTTGAAGAAAAGCTAAAAGCACTAAAAATTCTTAAGGAAAATAGAATAAAAACTTTTGTTTTCTTCGGTCCTGTATTACCTTATCTTTCTGACAAGAATTTAGGAGAATACTTTCAGACTCTTTTTCCTTTTACTGATTGTTTTTGGGTTGACAAACTAAACCTTAAGCCTGGAGTTTGGGAAAAATTAGAAAAAGTTTTAAAAGAGAAATATCCTGAGCTAGTTGAAAAGTGGAAAACCATCTTTTTCGAAAAGAACGAGTACTATAAAGAATTGAAGAGAAAAATTTTAGAAATTTGCAAGAACAAATTCAAGATTGTTTTTTGTTACTAACTATTTTAACTCCACTCCCAAGAGCTTCTCGATCTTCTTCGCCAAATTCTTCAATCATTTCTGAAGTTTTTGTCTCGTCAAACTTTCTTGCACAATCTTCGCACACGTTCACTACTTTCCCACTATCTTCGTCTCCTGCAGAAAAAACTTTTGTTGTTTTACCGCAGACAGAACACTTACCTATAAAAGTCGCAGAAATTTTTATCTTTCTTCATTTAATAGATTTAGTTTAAAAGTATAAGATGCATATCAATTATGAAAAATATATAAAAAAGTTCATATAATTTTTTAAAAACTTTCTCTCATTTTTAAATAAAAATATTTGAAGAGGTGAGAAAAGAAGTGGCAAAGAAGAAAAAGAAGAAGTGTTAAAAATTCTTCTGGCCTAAAAACTACGATTTCTTTCCTTCTTCTTTTCCTTCTTTAAAAATACTTGCTGCCTTCACTTTTCTTTATCAGTAACCAAAGTCCAAGGATTAAGAAAATTAATACTAGCAAAACAAGCAAGAATATTGTTGGATCGATTGTGTTTTCCATCTTATCAATTTTTAAGTAACCGTAAATTTATATTTTGAATTCTTCCCACTTAACTTTCTTCTTTTCAACCAATTCTTTTACAGAAGATTGTAGTTTGCTCAGCTTGCTTTTTCCAGACTTGACTTCACAAAAAACTATTTCCTCAGGTTTACCGCTTGCATATCCATCAAATATCACTAAGTCTATCGGATCTCCAATCCACCTCACATCATGTGGATCGTGCTTAAACTTTTCAAGAAAAGGTACAAGCTTTTCTAAAATCTTGCCAGAAAGTGTGCGTGCACTCCTTGCTATTGCATCCTCTCTTATCCTTTCTTCCTCTTTTTCCAAAAACTCTTTAACTCTTTTCTCAAACTTGTACTTCCATTCCAAATTCTTGTAAGCAAAGTATGCTACCAATACTAGAAGAACTCCTACCAAAAACTCTAAAAACATTCTATCACTCGGATAGCCCCGGCCAGATTCGAACTGGCGTCTTTGGGTTTCTTCTCTTCATCTTTTGTTCAGTGCTTTGGAAGATCCAAAGCCCAACTTCAGGGTTGCACTATCCTTGACCGCTAGACGACGGGGCTGTCTATACTAAATTATTCCTTATACCTTTTAAAAAATTGCATCTTAGAAAGTAAGCAGAGCCAGCAGCCCGCCGTTCAAAATTCTTCCGTACCTTGACAAGTTTTCTATCCCTTCTGCTTTACTGTATATGTGCAAGGAATAAATTCCGTCTCCTATGTTCCATACAATTGGTATTATCGGGCTTACTACCCAAGCTAGGTTTGCGACTATCCTCCCATACCTTATGAACTGGTAGGGGAAGAACTTTTCATGCTTGTAAAGGTAGTTTGAAATAATACCGTCTATAGCACCCCAGGATAGCAGAATTGCCTTTATCAGAGAAGTAAAAGATAAGAAAACTCTTACTAGAAAGCCAAAAAGGACTAGTGTAGGTGGAGATAAAACTTCTACTACCCTTTTCCTCAGCTTTACCATCCTTTCATACTTCCTTAGCTTAGGTTTCTTCATTCTTGTTCGCTTCCTTGGCATGGTAAAGGTACCTATTTTGTTAACATATCTTATAAAACCATGATACTTAAAGTTTGTGGTTACTTCTTAAAAGCAGAAAATCTATTTTCTGCTTCATTTTCCAAAAAACTGGCTATTTCTTCTTTTTTCATTACTAATCTTTTTGATATTTCTTCTAAATCTTTCTCTCTACCGAATTTTTGTCATTTTTAAGCAACCAAAGACTTCCTTAACAAAAGTGCTTTGTTTTGGCCTAATAAAACTTCAACTATCTTCAATGCAAACTCTAAAGCAGTTCCAGGCCCTTGGGAGGTTATAATATTGCCGTCTACAACAACCTTTTCAGCCCTAGGATAAGAAAGGACCTTTTCCAATCCAGGATATACCGTTGCTTTCTTGTCCCTCAGCATACCTAGCTTAGCCAAGATTGTAGGAGCAGCACATATAGCAGCTATCAGCTTACCCTTTGAATTAAATCTTTCTAAAGCAGAAAGTAATGGCAAATGATTGCTCAAGTTTTTCACGTTCTCTTCACCACCAGGAAGGATTATCCCGTCATACTCGTCAGGATTTATCTCAGAAAACTTCTTATCTGTAGTTATCCTTATGCCACTTTTGCTTGTTATCATTGTTCCAGGAATTCCTACTGTGTCTATGGATATACCAGCCCTTCTTAGCACGTCTACAACAGTAAAAGCTTCTATGTCTTCAAACCCGTTTGACAAGACTATAAGGAGACGCATAAAATAAATTTGTTTTTTTAAGTATAATTTGTTTTGCACAGAAGTGTAGAAATGTGTTTATATAATTACATGAGTGGGAATGAAAACTTCCCTGTTCTGCTTCTCCTTAGCCCGAATAAACTTTTGCTGTTTTAACTAAAGCTTTGAACCTTTCTGCATCCTTTTTGCTACCTACTATACTACCATAATGGATTGGTACTGCAACTTTCGGCTTTATTATTTCAGCTGCCTTAGCTGCCTCCTCTGCATTCATAGTATAAGTTCCACCAACTGGAAGAAAAGCTACGTCTATTTGTTTGAGAGAAGACATCTCAGGAATTAAGTCTGTGTCGCCTGCATGGTACAACCTCTTTCCTTCTAGAGTAACAACATATCCGAGCTTTTCTTCACTCTTAGGATGAAAGCGCTTATTTATGTTGTAGGCTGGGATTGCCTCTACTTTCAATCCTTCTAAGCTCTTTTCTTCTCCTGGGCTTAAGTGGAAGACTTGCCATTCTCCAGAAACTTCACACTGATTAGAAGCAAAAATTACAGTTGTTGGTTTAGCTATCTTTTTTATGTCTTCTATGCTAAAGTGATCAAAGTGCTCATGAGTTACTAGAATGAAGTCTGCTTTTTCTTTTGAGCTAATCCTGAAAGGATCGAAGTAAAGTACTTTTCTATTGCTGACTTTTACAGAAGCATGACCTAACCATTCTATCTTCAACCCTTCATACTCGAATGCCATATATATAATTTACACTCTAATTATTCTTTATGGTCTTGGAAATCCTTTTTTGGCTTGTAAAAACCTTTTCTTACTTTGGTATATTCCTAGTAGGCTTTATCGCAACTTCGACAATCCTTTTCCCTTTTCCAATAGATCTTGCTACCTTCTTTACTCCTGCTTTTGGTCTGCACCCTTTCCTAGTTAGCCTAGCAGTAGGAACAGGTGCAGCTTTTGGAGAACTTACAGGCTACTATCTTGGTGTAGGTGGTGGAACTATTAAAATCGTGAAAAAATCTAGACTAACAAAATTCTTTGTCAAGTTTTTCGAAAAAGCTGGCTTTCTCACTATTCTTATCACAGCTTTTATACCTTTCCCTTTTGACATCATAGGCATCCTAGCAGGAATTAGTAAGTATGATGTGAGAAAATTTTTGATAGCAACTGGAATAGGAAAAATCTTTAAAGCTTTGGTTATTGCTTATGCAGGATACTTCTTGGTACCTTATATTGCTCTTTTTATAGGAAGGATTTGAAGATGTTGAAGCAAGTAATCTTGGTAAGGAAGGATTTGAAGATGGGGCTTGGTAAGGCAGTTGCCCAAGCATGTCATGCTTCTCTTGGCTCTGCCCTTAAATGCAACAGAAAAACTATAGAAAAATGGATGAAAGAAGGTGGGAAAAAGGTTGTTTTAAAAGCAAGCTTGCAAGAAATTCTAGAAGCAGAGAAAAAAGCAAGAAGAGCTAAGATACCAAGCTTTTTAGTAGTTGACGCTGGCTTAACACAGCTTGAGCCTGGCACTGTTACTGCCTTAGGAATAGGTCCTCATGAAGAGGAGAAGATAGACAAGATTACTGGTAAACTTAAGCTTCTTTAGAAAAAGACAACACTAAATAGAAAGCTAAGACAACAAAAGAATAAAAAAACCAAAAGTTGCTTTCTTAGCTTTTATGTCAGAGTTGTTGTTGGTGAAAAGCCTCCACTTGGCGGTAATGTTGTTGTTGGGTAATATGGAAGAGTTGTGGTTGTAGTTGTTGTAGTAGTTGTTGTAGTAGTTGTTGCTGGCGGACCTCCACCAGGATAGAATGCAACTACTGCAATTATTATTATCAGCACGATTATTATTGCTATTATCCACATATTCTTTTTCATGTCTACCTTTGGCATGTTCATCTTTTTAATATTTCGTTTGTATTATTTATATACCTATCGGTAAGCCTAGGTTAGGGTTGTAGACGGTGAAAAAGCTCCTGGTTGAGTTGTAGTTGTTGTCTCGTTCTCGATTAAAGGTAAGGTTGTAGTCTCCAAAGGCTGGGTTGTAGTTGTTGTTTCTGGAAGAGTAGTTGTTGTTTCGGCTTGGCTTGGTGGCGCTATTCTAAGCATGCTTGGGTTTAATACTGCTACTGCACCAACTACAGCTAGAATACCAGCTATGATAGCTATTAGCAATATTGGGTTCAGACAACCACCTCCATCACGCTTAGCAAAAACTTTATAGTTGCCAGGTCAAATTCTTTTTCTGTTTTTCCAGAGATAAATATAACATGATCTTGAAGACGAACTTCTGTTTTGTTAGCTAAGGCTGGTGGAACTAAAGCTATTATAAGCGTGTCTTCTGTTCCTTTTAACGTGTAGTTTTCCACTTCTGAACCCTTTATCTTCTTGTATATACCGTTCAAATAGAATATAGTAGAAAGCTTGCTTGAAACTTCAAATCCGTTTACTGCTACTAGGCTATTATCAGTGGAATTGACAAAAGTTATGTTTATCCTTTTTACACTTTCATTCATTACAGCATCAAAAATAGCTTTTTCGTTCGGATATACCGGAACCTTTAAAGCTTCTGTTAGGTTTGCCCTAAAGTATAGCAACTCTCCTTTATACTTGTAGATATACACATTCTGAGCTTGGCTAGAAGAGTTAAACCAATAAAGAAGAATTGCTACTAGTGCAAAAAGAGAGACAAAAGCTAACTTTTTCTTGGTCAGCTTTACCTTATACTTAGCCATAGAATTATTCTTAGATTACCAAAATTTATACTTTTTGAGAAGTTTTACAAAAACAAAGAAAAAGAAAGTCAGGCAAAGTAAAGCCTAACTTTTTTCTAAGCTTATACCGGTGTTATGGTTGGACTGGCGATAGTTCCAGTTATCTTTGCCGAACTTCCAGTGTAAGTTGCTGGAATCTTTCCTTGTGACAAAACGTCTGTTGCCAACTTTGTGTCTGCTGCAGTTGTACCTGCAACTAGTAAAGCTATCTTACCAGTTGCAAAGGCATTGTCTACTGCTATTACGTATGCTGTACCAGGTGTCCATGCGGGACCTCCACATGCATAGTTCGAACTAAGCTTGCCGTCTTGGACAAGCTTCCATGCAAGGACGTTCACGCATGGTCCACCTACCAAGACTAAGTGGTAATTGCTTACTGCAGCTGTATCTACTATGTTACCTTGGTAATCCATTATCTCTGTGTCTAGCTTTGCTATGGATTGTAACAAAGGTGCAGCTTCGTTGTAAGTTACACCAGCTGCTGTGGTTGTGAATTGTGGGTTCTCACCAACTGCTACTAGATGATAGACTTGTGTGTCTGGATATGTTATTGTAGCTGTGCCTGCTGCTGTGCTGTCGTAAACAACCTTAGTACCCCATTCTGTTACTGAATGGCTGACTGTGGTAGAAGCTGTACCAACGCTTGTGTAAGCGTTGTCGGATGCATGTGTAAAGACAGGCGAAGCTAACTCTAGTCTCTTGTCATTTGCTGCATCATCCGACACGTAGAATATCATTGCATCTCTAACTGGTGCATCCTTTATCTGTTCTTCTACCACCAATACTGCAGGATAATCTGTACTAGCCAATTCTACTGTACATACACCACTACCAATGGAAGTCATGTTGTACTTAACTCGACTACCACTTGGTGTTGCATCTTCATCAGTTCCAGTACATGTTATTGTCTTCTCACCTGTTGGGAAGATTACTGTTGTACCGTTCGGTATGTTCACGGGCTTTGTAAATGCTATCTTAGCTCCGTACTTAGTCTCCAATGCTGGATATACGTATGTCTTTGAATCATCGCTGTCCTTGATAGAAACTTTATTGGTACCAAACGTTACTGTGTACTGTTGGCCGTCTATCACCAACATGCCTGTTGTTGGTCCTGTGCTGTTTGTTGCCTTGTATTCAGTTCCTGAGAAAACATCCTTGAAAGTTACTTTTTGTGTTGCTACACCAGTCTCTAGGCTTATAACCTTCAACATGTGTGGGAAGTTGCCTGCTGAAACGAACACATACTCGTTCACAGCTGCATCTTCGCCCTCCACAACATGTATGGCATTCCCTGCTGAATCAGCAAGTGTTTCTCCACCTGCCGAAGCAGGGTCTGCATCATAGGCCCAAGAAACTGTTCCTGACTTTCCGTACTTGTCTGTGAATGCTATTGTATAGTAGTTCGTTGCACCAGGTGTTATTGTTATCTCTTCCGAATCTGTTGTAGCAGGCCCGTTGTAAGCTACCTTAATTCCAAACACTGGATCTGTCCAAACAGTACCTGCTTTTATGTAGTCAACTGCTGGTGATGCTGTGTAAGCATCGAACGATACCTTCAAGTCGCTCAATGCTTGTGGTGATGCTGCCAAGCTCACGGAAGTTCCTTTTACTTCTTCTTCGTTACCAGCAGGTCCTCTCTTTATTGCATATCCGTTTGTAAACACATACCTGTCAGCACCTATAGAGACTGTTACAGAACCAGTCTCTGTAGGCACCTTGTAGTAGAATACATCTGAAACATAAACAGAAGTTCCTGCAAAGTCGTAAGTGTTACCTTCCCTAACTTCCTTCTGTATCCCATTTACGGAAATTACTGCACTAGAAGGATCTATTATACCTACAACCTGTACTGTGTAGGTAGTAGTACCAACAGTTATTGTCTTTGTTTCACCTGCCTGTATCGTTTCTTTACCTGTTGTACCGAACAAGACTAAGTTAGTGCCGTCTGTCTCGGCAGAAATCGTGAAAGACTTGCCGAACAGAACCAATTCTTTTCCTACTGCGTTACTTGCATTAAATGGCTTTGTGAAAGATACCCAACCTTGTACTAAGTATGCATCTGCGCTTGGAGATGTTCCGAGCTTGATCAGGTAAGCTGGATCTTTTATTCCAGATGCTACATCAGGTTGAGCATACTGTATTGTCTTCCCACCTATCTTCAAGTACTGTGAATACTCGTACTTTGTTCCAGCTGTGTCCTCAACACTACCAGACTTCAAGAATGTTGGTAGGTCTGTTGCTGTTAATATTGATTTTGCCTTGTTTGTTACATCAGTCAAGTAAATCTTAGTATCAGCTGTGTCTAAGCTAACACCACCTGTTAGTTGAGCAGGTCCAGCACCAGCTGCAGTCTTTGTTACATAGCTAAGCTGTTGCAAG
>CAYYVK010000001.1:0-77291 GCA_964475145.1 uncultured archaeon | reverse complement strand
GATCGGATGATAGAAAGCTATCAGGGGGTCGAGGGTTCAAATCCCTCCCAGGGCTATCAAAATTAAACCTTAGAGGAATACAATGAATTATTTTCATTTTAGAAACAATTAATGTCTTGGTGGTTGAGCAGGCGGAGTAGGTGTTGGTGGCTGTGGAGTTGGAGTAGGTCCAGGTGGTGACGGAGGGGTTGGTGGTGGAGGGGGAAGCGGTGGGCATGGACAATCTTCTCCATCGTACTGACTTGGCCATTCTCCTTGGCAATACTCTGAGCAAAATCCAGGCTGAGGACACTCACATTTAATTGTTGGACATTGGTACCAACATTCATCTGGATTATCAGGCTTTGGTACACAGGTGCATCTGTCTATAGAATCTGGAGGAGCTCTACAAGGTAGACCTTTATAACAGTCAAACTTCCTTAGGTATATAGTCGTATCAATTTTAAACTCTAAAGGCTTTGTTCCGTTAGGTGTGGAAACAAAATATTTATTGTCGATACAACCAAAAGTTGTTTTGAACGAAGTTTTAACTTCTGCATAGTATGTGCATGTACCTGTACACTCTCCTTGTAATCCTAGCCCACACGGTTGTTGCCACGGTGCTTTTATACACTCTTTACAAGCTGGAGCATCTTCCCAGCGTTTGCAGTATCCAACCTGAGTAGGGTCAAATTCTGGGGGACAGTTTTCATATTCATGGACACAGCACGTTATCCTGTAATAACATTTTATATAAGGGTCGTTGAAAACTTTTTCTAATTTATTCACTTTATCCTGTGCAGAAGCTTTTAAGGCGTGGAGTAAAGGAGGGCAAATCTCACAAGGACCAGAATTTCTACATTCACATATTTTTGACATATCTTTACAAGTATCTTGAATGTATTCAGGTCCATACTTCTGAACCCATTCATAGAATTTTCTATACATGAACCAAAACCTTAGAAACGAAATCTTTTCTGTTATATCGTTGATAGAAGTTATGTTAACACCTTCACCACCTATCAAAATATTACTCCCAGTTGCAACGGCTTCGAAGTCTTCATCAATTTTTCCTGCGTTTAAATTGTCTCTATCAACTTTAAAATCAACACAACTTACTTGTGACAAGTTTACTTTCAAGATAGTAGTGCTTTCAAAATTTTTTATATAGTTGTTGAGAAAGTTTGTCGTTTCATTTGAAAGTGAAAATCTTACTTCATCAACTTCTGGTGCATCAACTTTATCACCACATATCCAACTTCTTGGCGATACTTCACTGCCAGGGTGCATACCACCTTGTTCTGCTATTTTGGCGACAGCTTCATGAACAGAAAAATGAAGAGCTATCCTTGAAAAATATTTTACGTAATCTAGGTAGACGGAAGTGAGACGGTAGCTTAAACTTTTAGTTATCCTTTCTATGGTGCTAGCATGCGAAAAGTAAGAATATATTAGCCCGACTAACGAGATACCAACAATCACTATTAGCAGCAGCAAGCTTGATTGTGCTTTTACCATACTTTTAACTCCCCTCTGATTCTTTCACCTTCATAAGATACGTATGGTATGTCTAAAACAAAAGTTTGTACACTGCTCACATCTTTAGGAGTTTCATGACCAAAAACAACATCAGGTGGTGGAGGAATTATCCTCATTATTTCAGCAACAGCGTCAGCTGGGTTAACTGTTGTTAAGTCAAAGTATTTTCCTTTACACTCGTCAGCTATGAATTTTAACTTGTTTCCTAAAAGATCTATAGCATACATCTGACAACTTTGTGGAGTTAAGCGTGACGAAAAATAATAATCACACCATGATGTCCAGTAGTTTAAACAATCGCTTACACTTATACCACCTTTTATAGTAAATACAGGTACATCTCTAGCTTTGCAAGTTTGCAGTCCGACGTCAAAGCTTATAGAGAAATTTCCCATATCTACACCACTTGTGCATACTGCTGATTCAGAACCTGTGGAAAGCTCGTCTGTAAGCACTATTACAGCACTAACGTTATACTTTTCTATCACGCATTTTATGGCATTACCCCAATCTTCTTCTGTCTGCTCTAGAGGAGTTGCACCAACTAAACTACAATCCTTTAGGAGGGAGCATTCTTTCTCAACATCGGTACCACTAAATTTCCTACAGTCAAAAGATCTTCCAACACCATCTAGCAGGAAAATTTTTAGTCTTATCTTTTTCTTTAAGCCTTCTCTGTATATTTCATTAACCTTACTTTTTATGATATTAACCTCATCAATCAAGCTAGCAGAAGTATCTTGAATCAGTGCTACATCTTTTTCTTTTAGAGGTGTGTGTAAAATAAGCGTCCATCTTTTATCAAAGTAAGCATCAAAAAATTCTGTTACCAGTTTAGTAGAGTTTAGAATGCCATACCCTTCACCATAGTCTACACTCAAGTTTCCAGTTGCTATAGCATCACTTAAAATTGTTGCGAGCGATCTTTCAGTTCCATAAACCTTTGAAGATTTGAAAGAGATGATAGCATTTTCTACTTTCATTTCTGTTTCTTTCCTTCTTAACGTCTCTTTTTCTGCACTTTCACGTTGTAAGAGGTTAAGACTTAAAAATAGAAACAAAACTGTTAAAACTACTACCATTATTAAGATTTCAAACATTTCTACAGCTTGTCCTTTACTTGATTTCAACGATGTCACCATTTTTGTTTAAAGCAATTTCATAAATTCCAGGCTCAAATCTTTGGCTTGTTGCAGGACAAGAGATTTTTCTACACATGAGCCTATGTTGCATCTCTTGACATACATTGTCCTGGTCTGTATAAGTTGAGTAAGAGAACGACACTCTTTTTCTAGCAGGAATTCCTGTGTCGCAGACTTTATTTACTATTCCAGAAAATTCTTCTAGCTCTCCATCTACCAGTTTTATCCTTATTTCACCAGGCTGCTGATAGGATGCATTCAACCTTATCGAGACAGGTAGAGAAACTTCAACCATGTTTCTTAAAGCGTCTCCTTCTGAAAAGTTTATCGAACCGAAGCGCCATACTTTCTCTTGTAATGTATAATACCTTTTTGTGGTATTTAGGTCTGAGCCGAACATTCTTACTACGATTTCGTATCCATTTTCATAATCTCTTGCACATGGTGGTTCTATGATATTATACTTTTGGGAGAACTCTTCAATTTTATTTACATCAAGAGTTCTATGCGCAACTGATGATATTGGCATTTTCAACTCATTTTCTTCTGTGTAACCGAGACAAGTAGATGAGGTTGAAATTACATCCAACAGCGTGACAGCTTTCTCTAAAAAATTAGTCTCGCTTTCTCTTGCTTTGTTGGAAGAAGAAAAGGAAAGTATCTGGTAGGAAAACACACTGATGGCTACAAGTGCTATGACTAGATATATCCCTTTTGTAATCAGGCTAGCTTGGGCTTTCACTTCTTTGCACCTTTATTCTTGTTAACAGAAAGAAAAGTATAGCTGCTATAAAAACAAAAATTATTGCAAAATAGTGAAAAGGAAGTGTAGGCTTAGCTGGTGGCAAAGTAGTTGTAGTAGTCGTAAGACAATCATTTGGACAATTTATTGGTGTTTCTCCTTTTTCTTTTTCACAGAGACCGTTGTTATTGCAAATATAGTTGCTAAGTTGGATGCTGAAAATTTTCTTATTTCCATGGTACAAATTAATCTCTTTAGCATTCTCGAAAAATGGTAAGCGTAAATTAATTAAAATTTCATCGAGCTCGAACTCAGTGATGTTAGAAGGAATTTCGGTTGTAAGTATGTGAATAGAGAACGAAATACCAACGTTGGCTCTGAACAAAACTTCATTTTCATAAGATACCACTTCAAGATAATAGCCTGTCTGTGTTGTAGGAAAATGAGTCTGAAGACCTTCTTCAATGGAAAAACCTTCTAGTATTACAGTATCGTTCCTAAAAACTCTAAGCCATATAGAATAAATTTTTTCTTGTGCTGTAGCGAGGGGGGCTATTACAATAAGCATTGCCGTAACGAAAATAGGGAATAAATGCTTTTTCACATCATTCACCACAATATTTATTTAGCTCCTTTTCTAAATGAGTGTAGCTTGAAGGTGCAAACTGATTGCCAAAACTACAACCTCTATTACATAAATCCACGCTACACATTATGCTATTTAGCTCTGGTTTATTAGGGCAACAATGTCCTATCCCACTACACTCAAGGCCACCCACATTACAAATTCCTGAAGCACAATCATTACATAATGAATTACCATACCCTTCGTCGCACAATCCAAAAGTATGTCCAAACTCATGACTACAAACTAGATCAATATTACTATCTATTGTGACTACAACTTCATAGTTTTTAAGTGTATAGCCCATTATTCCTGGAAGACAAACGTAAGAACCGTGCTTAATTCCAACTATTCTCGTGTATTTTCCTTCATAACCCCAGTTTTTGGCACAATTTAACAATTCAGAAAATGCATTACACTCGTTACTTACAGGACAAATTTTACTTTCTGCTATAACATTAACTACATCTGGGCAATTTTTCAAAGGTGAAATACCAACCCATCTATTTTTACAATTTTGAGATATTGAATCAAAATTTGGAACTGGTGAATTCATTTGGATTGTTAATATAACAAATGGAATTTTACTTTTGCATTCTAAGACATACTCGTCTTCTCCCATACATCTTGGATTATTATCGCTTGGGGTTTCACACCATTTTGGTTTATCCAAAGGGCAACAATGCTGCTTATCGCATACAGGCTTGTCAGCAGGACAACAATCCTTCCCACCAATTTTTACTGCTTCAGGAGCTCCTAGGCAAACTCTATCTTTAGGACATACAGGCATTTCTTCACACTTTCCAGAAGTCTCATTACAAAAACTAGAGCAGCACTGTAAAGAATCGCTACATGCTTCTCCAAGCTCAAGGCACTTGCATGTTATAAGGATCTTCTTTTCTTTCTTGAACACAAAAATCTTTTCACAATCTTCGAAGCTGTTGTCAACAAGGATGAAATACTTTGAAAAGTATTTAGAAAGGTTTGAGACTTTATCGGTAATGGTGACTGTGTCATTCTTGATTACTATAGAATATTGCTTTATGCTCGGATAGTAAACAAAAGCAGCATCTCCAGTAGTTGCTATTGCTTTATCTACGATAGATTCTAAATCTTTGGCAAAAGCATAAACAACTTCTTCCTTTCCTGTTAGCTGTTGTCCGTAAAAAATTCCTCTTAGCTGGAGTAGAGAAAAGCCGACAGCAACTAGTACACCAATTATTAAAATAGTTTCGTAAGCTACTCCTTTCATTAATTTTTATTTACTCGATAAGAGTAATATTAATGGTATCAAAAGATTCTTTTGTCAAGTTTAACATGAAGTTTCTGTAATTTCCTCTTCCGAGAATCTTGCTAACAGCAGCCCATATGTCTACTGTTTCAGGTAACACACCTATTGGTTGGAAGCTAACATTACATACTATCTTCTCACACCTTAATTCTGTTTCATCCTTAAACTGAAGGCATATGTTTTTACCAAAAGAAAATTGTTTGTTCATGATAGCTTCAACCGGCTTTTGAAGTAAACAAAAGTTATTTTCACATCTTTCTAGGGGATAGTTACAATCAGCATCATAAGAACAAGAAATGTTGTTTGTAGCGTAAATAATTTTAAGGTTTTCAGAGAATGTGTAGGACTTTACGAGAAAGTTGTCTTTACCCCCATAGCATACAAGCTTTGCATCGCTTGTTAATGAAGAAAATTCTTTTAGGTCATTCTGTTTTTCATTGAACTTTACATAACCTGAGATAAGAGTGTAAGCAATAGCAAACGTCAGCATACCAATTACAACTCCACCAGCAACATAAACCCAAGTCTCAGGCATAAAATTTATTTGGATTGCTAAAGTTATCTATTTTCCAGGTTACAGAATAGAGCTTTATCAGTTTTCCATTCTAGGTATCCACTATTTAGGCCGAAAAACTATCGTCGTAACACACTAATACTACTTCTTTCCACTTTTACAGTAGGCTCAAAGCATACTGCTATAGCTTTAATCGTTCCTTCTCTGCTTGGGGTAAAGGTTGTGGAGTAAGCACCAGTCACATCTTCTACTACAGGAGAATCTAAAGGCTTTCCAGTTGCTACGAAAATTCCAGAGCTACAATCGCTTACACTACAAGTGCATGGGCTATTAACAAAGCAAGTTTCTGGACAAGAAAGCATACCTGACTTTACATTTACTTCTACTCTTTTCACTACTACGGCTGGCTCAAAGCATACTGCTAAGACTTTAACTACTCCACCTTTTACAGGGTTATAGGTAATTCTAGTAGGTGGTATATCTGATACTATAGGCATCGCTAAAGCCCTTTCTCTACTTGTTAGTACCCAAAGACCAGAAGTACAAGTACCAGAAATAGAACATTCGCACGTCCTGCCAACTGTACATTCGCCACAAGTTAACGTAATCTCTGGAGGAGCTGTACATGGATTAGTTTTGTTTTGCAGTATAAACTGACAATACACATCATCATTGCACCTAGGAGTAACAGATGCGATATCCCTCATATCAATAACTTTATCCTTATTTACATCAGCTACAGGATCATATGTAGCATCACCGCACTTGCTACCAAACTTAGAGCTCGTTAGGTTGATCAACCGTATGCAGGATGGAGCACACATAACTTTCGGGATTACAACTAGATTGTAGTCAACTGTTTGGACTATTCCACCACCTTCTCCTTTTATAGTGATAGGATAGTTACCTTCAGGTACGTTTGTCGCTACGGATATAAGTAGAGTAGAATCGCAAGGAGGATAACACCTTGAAACAGAAAAGGAACAGCTTACACCTGAAGGTAAGTTGGAGCAAGAGAGCGAGACGGGCTGAGCAGTTCCTGAAACCAAGGCCACCTTAACTTGTGTGATAATTCTATCTCCCTGAAAAACAAATCCGGAGGAAGGATCTACTGAAATGTAGAATGAAAAGTTTGTCGGTATTCCAGAAACACAAGCTCCGTTAAAGCAAGTCTTTCCCTCTTTCGAGCAATCATATAGTTCTAAGCTACACTCTCTAGCACTTGGGTAATATTCTCCCAAAACATTTTTACAGTTTATTATCCTTGTTTCCAAACAGCCTCCAACGGGTTTTGGTGAGCTTGTTCTGCAGCAAGTAACTGTTCCGTCCGTTGACAAGTTTATAACATGCCAGTAATACCCTGGCAAAATACCACAACAATATCCTCTAGGCCCTTCCCACGGGCAGAAGTCTTCCCATGTTCTTGTATCTATGCATACACCTTTTGTCGTATAATTTTTACCGTTATCTGTGTCATGTGGCGGGCTAAGGACACGCTGACACTCTGCTCTCGCACCAACATCTGTGCTACTTGCTTCTTGACCTCTTGTATCAGTTGCAGCACCCTTGAAGCAAACTTCAGTGTCAGCAGGATAAGGCCCTCCTGTATACGTGCAGGAGGCAGAAGTTCCAGAGACGGAACACACTTTAACTACAGTCCATGGTTGACCGTTGATCATAGCTAAAATTTTTATTTCTTTCAATCCTTTATCATCTTCAGCATAAGCAGTATACGACACTTTATCCGTTGAATATATAGGTGATACTGACCACTCTCCTGGCTTAGGCATTGTCGGAGGATTGTCTCTAGTAGAATCTGTAGAAAGCTTTATAGTTTTTGATGCCGACACACCTTCTGATGTAACAGTAACAGTAACTATTTTTCCAAGGCAGCCGGAAGGCAGTTGTGGGATGTACCATAGATATTCGTACCAACAGCCAGGCCCACTGCAGTAGTACCTGCCTGCAGAAAAGGTATCTGTTATAGAGCAACCATCTCCTTTTATTTCGATTTGAACACTCGGTGTTGAGGGGCAACCAGTGGTTTTAAGCGTACCAAATATACCATCTCCTTGTTGACACACATTACCAGGTAAAGAGCACCAAGGATCGATACCTGGATAAGCTGGAGGATATCCTATAGACTCTATACAACCTGCCTTAACTACAGAAATTAACAAAAGCATGAAAACAGGAAATACTAAAAACATCCTTTTTAACATATTAATATTTTAGCTTTCTAACGATTTAAACTTTTCATACTATCAACTTAACACTCTTCTAATTTCATAGATGTTTTACTTAAACTCGTATGCTATTATGCAGTTGTACTAGAATACAAACAATCTTAGGAATTCACTCATTTCATTAATAGCAGCATCTCTATAAGGAAAGTTATTAGAGAACGATTTTTAGTTTCTTTCATCTCTTCCTAATAGCTTCATGACTTACCGTTATTCGTATGACTGGTACGTCTTATCTTTATAACACTTAAACCAACCACCTTGCCTACGACGCCCAATATTTTTGATTGATAAAGGCTTCTTGTTGCGTTAATATGTAATCGCTGGAACAGTCTACTATGAATGATTTAGGACTACGAACTGACAGAGATCCAAGTTAGTCCCAATAAATGTATTACTCCTACAGAAAAGTTACATCCTTAAGTTGGTAATATTTTTTCTACTAATAATTACCCTACTATAATGTTTCCTCGAATTTCAACACCATTATCACAACTGAGTACAGCCTTATACACTCCTGGAGATAAACCTGAAAATGTATATGAACCTCTTACGGTATTAACAATATGAGTTTTAGTATCCACGGTGAGTATTCCTTCTCCACTTGTAATCTCACAATTATCCCAATTACATGTTATAGTTCCACTACCACCAGTACAATCTAAACTAAGTGCTCCACCTCCACCTGTGCAATACCTTTTATATCCTGCGTTCACCCACCAATGAGTTGCGTCTATGTCTGGGTAAGTACTTTCGTCAAACCCTTTCGGCTTTATGCTCCACTGCTTTGGGTTACACGTGGTTGGTTGAGGACAGCACGAACCATATTTCACACCAGTGTCAGAACATATTAGCCGCTTTGTCGTATCCTCGTCAAAACCTGCAACCTCCCTATAATAGGTATCAAGGTAGGTCAAGCAATTTTTTGCATCAAGCTTAATGCTCCCGCACACACAATCGCTTACATGAAAACAGTACAATCCATCTTCACAATAGGGTAGATTAGCAACCATTCCATAATGTCCCTTTTCTCCTGTAACAGAATTTCCGTCTATGCTTACAGCTACTTTCTGCAAGCAATAGGAAGCTGCTGCACTGTAGTCTTGACAGTTGCTTTCTATAAACCTGTTGCACAAGTTTTCACATTTCTGCTTTTCTCGCTGGTAGTTGTATGTATCCTTGAAGTCTTGTATGTTCGGTAAAGTGCTAGGGCTTACAACTCCTGTAAAAAGCCTAATGACTACAAAAGCAACGACTATAAGAATGAACATAGCAAATATAATTTCTAGGGCACTTATTCCTTTTGGCATATCAGCACATCACTATAAGTAATTTGTCTTTTTGAGATATTTATTCGTTTTCCTTGTTCTAAAGGATCAGAGCAGCAGACAAAAACAGTGTTCGTAGCAGTCAAAGGTAGCTTGCAATCGTTCTTTGGTAGTACTTCTACCTTATTGTCTATCTTGTGTACAATCCTTTCTATTTCACTAATCTGCAGACTTTCGGTCAAATTAAACTCAAAATAGTTGCACTGGTCAGTAAGAAACCCATATAGTATCGTTTCCAAATCCATCTTTGAGATTGTCGTTCCATTCAATTTGGAGCAAGCATACTTTACGTCAACATGCTGGTTAAACCCAACATTTAATTTGAACAAACCAGCATAAAAACCAAAAAACACTATCATTACTACAAAAGCAACTATTACTGCAGCAACGTACTTCAACTCCATCTCAACACTCTATAAATATCTGATTAAACAAATGGCTGTAAGTAAACGTGACAAACTGTGAGTTAGAGTTACACTTAAGCACACAATGTTCTGATGTGTAAGCAAAGGGAGTAAAACTTCCGCTCACGACATAGCACAAACAATCTTCCTTCAAACCTATTTTACCAGTCTTCTGCCAGCAGAGGTTACAGTACTTGTCTAGCACTGATGTATCGATAGAAGCTTCGTTTACTCTTACAGTCTTGCACGGTTCTGGGTGGCACCCTCCTATCCAGCAAAAGTTTAAACCAGACATGATTTCTTTCCTGAAAAACAGGATGATACCGATTACCACTACTATTACAACTAGGTAGAGCAGCATCTTGAACGGATACTCTAGTACCATGAATCCTTTCATACAACCACCACCTTCTTGCTTGGGTATTCGTACAGTATACCTAAAGATTTTGGTCTATCGATGATATCAGCTTTCCAATCAAATATGTTTCGATAATTTTCAGGTAGTTTACTCATAACTAAACTCTTGTCTACAACTCCCTGTATACGCTTTATAACAACTTCTGAGCATGTCCTGTTCGCTTTCAAGTCTACTCTTCCAGTAACCTCCCAGCATGCCAGAATGTAAGAAGCAACCTCATAAGCTATCTTGTCAGGCTGGTCGGATTCTATGTAATAAGTCTGTGGATATACGTCTTCCTTGCAGTAAGTAGGCAATCCAGGCTTTAAGCTTTCTGGCAAAGGAAGGAAACCTCTCAACCCTATTAGCAAAGAGCAGTATGCACTCCTCAAAGCAGGGGAAAAGTTCGACCCTATGAAAATTATAAGCATTACGACAACAAAAACAGCAATTATAAACAGAGCTACAGTAGAAATTGCAATACCCTTCATAAAAATATTTAAGTAAGCAATTAATAAGGAATTATCTGTACGATTCCAGTAGAATTGTACCTAACTCGCAAAATAGTTTCTACGTTTGGTTGCACATCAACAAGAAAAGATACTTTTGCTGGGTTGCTAAGAATTTTTTCAGCAGTATCCTTGTCTATGCTTCCAGAAGAAATAAATTTTACTACGTAACAGTCTTCGTTCATGCTACTCCTTCCAAAGTCATGCTTAGACCAACAGTTGTTCACACAGACTCTCAGTTTACCCAAGGCTTCCAGGGCATTGCCGTAGATTACTTGACTACATTCCTCAACCTTTCTCTGCTGAACTAGAAGGACAAAAATTATCATTGCAGCTATTGCTACTGTTACATAAATAACTTGTGCCAGCATCTTGCCTACGTCGCTCATGGTTGAACACTGGTTAGGATGTTTCCAAAAACAAAAAGTGCTACCAAGTATATCAAGAAAAACAGTGCCATGCCTTTAATCAAGTTGTTAGAAATTTCCCAATCCTTCGCAACAGGATCTATACCGTTTTCTATCCCACTCAAGAGTATAGAAAAAATTGCAATTGCTTCAACAGTATATATTCCTATCACTGCCTGAAGGAGTGTGGATGGAACCATGTTCTCGTAGTTTCCGATTAAAATAGTTAGCAAATCCTTTCCAGCCATCCTACTCAAGCTTATTCCAAACATCTGTTGAATTTTACCTATCATTTCTGCCAGTATCCTGAGCATGTTGACTATAAAAGCTGAAAGAGCCATGATTATTCCGTTTATCATAGGAATGACAAAGCTCGCTTGCATCTTTATCGAGCTTCTAGTCTCAGCTAAAAGTTCCCTTATTCTATCTTCTATCGTGTATATGCTTTCTAGATAGTTAGAAAGTGTTTTTGCAACCGTTCCCAAAAAATAGGAACCCTTTTCAGAAGCATCAGCAAGTATTCTCATAGTATCCTCTATCAGGACTGAGTGATAATGTTTTATCAGCATAAACCTTTCACCAAAAAGGGCAGACTTAAAGCTCACACCAAAATTCTTCATAGTCTCATAAAGCCTTACCAAAAAGCCATAGGTTGGTCTTTTTTCCATCCCAAGCCTCCTGTACTCGTCTATAGCCTTACCTATTCCAAACTCTATAGGGTACCCTTCTGAGAAGAAATTGCCTAAGGAAAACATGCAAGCAGTAAAATCCCTTTCTATCTCTTTTATTTCATTCCTTACCTTTATCCTCTGCACACTTCTGAGATAGTAGTTCAAGATGAAAAAAATCGCAAAACCACCTACAAAAGAAGTAACTACAAGGAAGTTTTTCACGTTTATGCCAGCCTCTTCTAGCACAACCTTCTTCACGATATCAGGCGGTAGTGATGAAATAGTCATGCCTAGGTTGAGGAAGTGGTAAGCACCGTACATCATTGTTATCATACCAACTAGTAGGGATAGCAAGAAAACTGGCACTATCAGCTTCACCTTACCTATTTTTACAGCAAAAAAGTTTGGTGGTGGTAGGTCAGGATGCTTAGAAACATCAGGGGCCATGAAAGCACCAGGCCTTTTTCTAAGCAACCTGTTAACAAAGAACAAGTTTAAAATCGGCAGGAATACAATGTAGCCTACGATGAGTTGAGGAATGCTTACAGAATTCTGTAGAAAAATTGCTATCATTGGAAACATTACTATTCCCAACGCTGGTAGTAGCAAGCCTAGAATGTGCAAAATGGATATAGGACCGGATATTTCTTCTACATAAGCTTTCATCTTTCTATGAGTTGTTATGAGTATATGGTCTAACGCTTTTTTGAGAATTTCTTCTCTTCCTTTTTCACTCGGCTCTACAAGTATCGTGTAAAGCAAGTTTAGTGAGCGGACGAAATCTTCGTTCCACCAAACCCATTTCTGTGAATAAACGCCTAGAGCCTCTTCTACTGTCCTGTACTTACCAGTCTCTAGGTCCCAAAAAGCTTTTCTTATATCATCGCTTATCGGTCCTTTTGAATGCTGTACAGCAAACTGTACTGCACCCTCAAAGCTGGGGTTAGACTTAAGGTAAATTGCCATGTAGAGTATTAACTTTATAGCTTCGTTGCCAGCTTGTATTCTCGTAACTTCTGCTTGGTAGGAAGGATAGGTAAAAACATACCAAAAGAGTACAATCGGCAAAACTGCCAGGATTATGAGCAATGCAACGTCAGATATCAAAAAAGAGAAGAAAAAGCAAACAAAAGAAAAAATAAACAAGAGCAGAAAAGATGCAGAAAAGACGCCTGTTGGAGTAACGTTTAAGCCTGAGTATACAACATCATAGTTCAGCTTTTCAGCAAACTGCTTTGGCGGATTTAACCTCAGCTTTTCAGCAAGCTTGCACAGCCTTTCGTAGAACCCTTTAGGCTTTCTAGCGCGGATTTCTGCAAGGAGGAATTCCATGTATTCAGGAGAAATTTTTGGTTTTTCTGCTTCCTGAGAAGGTTTACCCATAATTTTTATTTGAAATGAGGAATAATAACATTAAGCTAAGAAGGGGTCGTCGTCTAACCTGGTAGTGACACGAGGCTCCAGCTGAATGGAGCTCTGATTTGATGAGGAAACCTCGGTGTGCGGGTTCGAATCCCGTCGACCCCACTTAACCCTATTTCAAAGGAATTCCAACTGGAACAACGTATATTGGCTGGACGTTTTGAGGTAGTTTCAAGTAAGATTTCACAAGATTATCGTTGAAAGCTCCTACAACAACACAACCAAGGTTCAAACTAACCACTTGCAAGTAGACGTTTTGAGCAGCATGCCCAGCTTCTAAGTAAACATATCTTATGCCCCTTTCTCCATATACTCGTGTAGTTCGAGAAAAATCAGCTGCTATAACCAAATTAAAACTTGCATCACCAACCCATTTCTGGTTAAGAGAAGCTTCCATAAGTTTTTGTGAATATTCACCCTTTGCAATAATGCTTAAAGAATGTGTACTCGGGATGTAACGATAAACCCCTGGCTCAAGATTTTCAACTTTTCTTACTACTATGTAGACTTCTAAAGGATAAGTAGCTCCAGCAGAAGGTGCTGTTCTTCCACCCCACTTCGAAGTTATTCCTTGAACAGCCCATAAAATTTGTGCAACTTGCTGTAAGCTAACAGGTTTATCTTGATATTCTCTGATAGATCTTCTTTTGAGAAGAGCTTCTTCAATGCTTACATTACTACTATACCTTGGAGAAGGAAGTGTAATCTCTCCTTTTACAGCTTCAACTCTTCTTTGAAGAGGGGTAAAGGAGTAAATATGAAAAAGAGTAAGTAAAAGTGTCAAGAGGGCGAAGAGTGTATGCAACACCCTTCTTCTTGGAATTTTAAACTTTCTGAAACCTGTGATAAAGGTTAGGAAGAAGAATAGCAGGATGAAAATACATAACTGAGAAAGGAATCGGTTGTAATAAGTATGAAGCAACAAAGAGAAAAGTGTCAAGAAAGCTAGGTAAGAGTGGACTCTTTTCTTCTTCAAAATCCCGGACAAAAGAGTAAGAAGAAAGAGTACAAAAGTTATCCAACCTAGCATATTTCTCTCTTACCTTTTAAAAAATATATGGCGAAATACAATCCTTTTCTTAGGATTTATAACTTTTCACTTCATCCTTTTTCCTGCCTAATAATTATTTCCATCCGTACTCTCCAACTAGCGGAACAAAAACTACAGGTAAAAGTTTTTTTCTTAAAAATTTTCCACCTTTTGTTTTTTCAACTAAAACAAGGTGTTGATCCCCATGTGGTAAACCAATAACTGCGACTATTCTCCCTCCAACTTTAGTCTGCTCCTTTAACGGTTTGGGTATATCTGGGCATGCAGCACTTATTAAGACCTTATCGAATGGGGCATAGTTGGGCAATCCTAAAGAACCATCTCCAAGAACAAGCTTAACTTTGTTGCCATATCCTGCTTTTTCCAAATTTTCTTTTCCAAACTTGTAAGCTTCTGGAACAATCTCTATCCCAAAAACTTTCTCCTTGCTTCTAATTATTTCGTAAGCATAAGCAAGCATTATTCCTGAGCCAGCGCCAACTTCCAAAAACTTTTCTCTAGGTTTAAGCTGCAGAGCTTCTAGGGAGATTGCATGCATTTCCCCTTAGCTATGGGGTGCAGATATAGTTACATTACCTGGGATTGGAAGTGGTGTATCTAGATAAGCATCTTTTTTATATTCTTCTGGAACAAAGTCCTCTCTTTTGACTTTCAGCATTGCTTCCTTAACCTCTTTGCTGCGAATATACCCCCTTTTCTCTAGAGTTTCTACCAACCTTTTTCTCTCTTCCTCTGAACTTTTCATACTTTATAATTGTATCAAACAATATTTATTCTATGGATGTTTCCAGAGTTGCTGAAAGCATACAGAGCATGAAAGTTCAAGGTGCTAAAGAGATTGCTTTGTATTCGTTAAAATTCTTGAGGAAGTTCTGTAAGAAGTATGGATTTGGTTTAAAGTTTGAGGTTGCAGCAATGATACTTGAGCGTGCAAGACCAACTGCAGTAGTTTTACACAATTGCTTAGAGATTTTGAAAAAGAAAAAGAGTGTCAAAACGATAGACTATCTCATCAAAAGACTAGAAACTTCTACCAAAAGGGTTGCAAGGATTGGAAGTAAGCTTATTGGTAATGGACATACAATAATGACTCACTGTCATTCTGGTGAAGCTTTATCTGTTTTAAAGAATGCCTGGAAAAAAGGGAAAAAATTCCGTGTTTTTGCTACGATAACAGAACCTCTTGAGCAAGGGGTGAAAACTGCTAAAGAGCTTTCTAAGATTGGAATACCTGTCACACTCATTACAGACAATTCTGTTAGCTATTTTATGAAAGATGTAGATTGTGTAGTAGTTGGAACAGATGCTATAAGAGTTGTTGAGCCTAAGGGTGTAGTGAACAAGATAGGTACAAAAAACCTTGCGCTAGCAGCTGCAAGAGAGAAAAAACCATTTATCGTTGTTGGCAATACTCTAAAGATAGATAAGAGGAAAAAGCTTGTGATAGAAGAAAGGCCAGCAGAAGAAATTTATGCTGAAATTTTTTCTAAAATCAACACTAAAAAGATTAAAGTGAGAAATCCGGCTTTTGATCTGGTAGAGTTTGACCTTGTTTCTTACTTGGTGAATGAAAAAGGAATTTTCACGCCAAAAGAATTTATGAAAAGGTTTGGGTGATGGTGTGCGATACGAAGACTATGTAGACCTTGGTTACAAGCCAGGCAAGGACGATTTGGTATGTGAATTCGTTTTAGAGCCTGCAGGGAATTCAAGTATAGAAAGAGCAGCTGGTGCAATTGCTGCAGAGAGCTCGACTGGAACGTGGACAGAAGTGAAAACTGAGAAAAAGTATGTTAGAAAACTTGCAGCAAAAGTTTTTAAGATTGAGGGAAAAAGAATAAACGTTGCTTATCCTGTTGAGCTTTTTGAACCTGGAAATATTCCTCAGATCCTCTCTAGCGTGGCAGGAAACATCTTTGGCATGAAAGAGATAAAAAGTTTAAGGCTCGTCGATTTAACAATTCCAGAGAAGCTTCTGAAAAGCTTCAAAGGTCCGAAGTATGGAATAAAAGGGATAAGGAAAATTTTTAGGACAAATAGACCTTTGCTGGGGACAATAATAAAACCTAAGATTGGATTAAGAACAGAAGAACATGTAAAAGTTGCTTACGAAGCTTGGGTTAATGGTATTGATATAGTAAAAGATGATGAAAACTTAAGCAGCCAAAACTTCAATAAGTTCGAGAAGAGGTTAGAGAAAACATTTAAAGCAAAAGAAAAGGCTGAAAAAGAAACTGGTGAGAAGAAAGCATACATGATAAACGTTACTGCAGAAACGCAAGAAATGCTAAAACGTGCCAAGGCTGTGGAGAACGTTGGGAACGAGTATATAATGGTTGACATAATTACTATAGGTTGGTCTGCGTTGCAGACTTTAAGGAATCAAGACTTTAACCTTGTTATTCATGCACATAGGGCAGGGCATGCAGCTCTAACAAGAAATTCTAAGCATGGTATATCCATGAAAGTTATTGCAAAGCTTGCGAGAATTGTTGGTGTAGATCAGTTGCACGTAGGCACAGGAGTAGGGAAAATGTTTGAGAAGAAGGAAGAAGTTTTAGAAAATTGTAAAGCGTTAAAAGAAGGGCTATGGAAGTTTAAGCCTGTTATGCCTGTTGCTTCTGGAGGGTTGCATCCTGGCCATATACCTCAATTGATAAAAGTATTTGGTAACGATTTCATTGTTCAAGCTGGCGGTGGAATACACTCTCTTCAAACAAGAATAGGTGCTATCGCAATGAGGCAAGCATTGGATGCTGCATTAGAAGGAATCTCGCTACAAGAGTATTCCAAGACACATAAAGAACTCAAGCTAGCATTAAACAAGTTTGGTTTTGTTTCTTCCAGATAACTTCTAATCTTTTGAGGCTGGCACTCAAGAAAATGTCTTCCTAAGCATTTATTTTCAGATAACAAAATTTAACTTATGAAGGTAAGAAGGTGTACTCCTTATATCCTTTTCACCATTTTAACTATGTTGATCGGCTTCTGGATCTTTCTAAAATCTGTCCAGAAAAATTTATGCGTCACACAAATAACTATAGGGACAACAACCACGACCACAGCTCCATCAACTACAATACCAGTTCATACACCTGAGATAATTCGTTCATGCACTTTTGATACAGATTGTGAATGGCTTTCCACTAATTGTTGTCCAGAGACAGCCGGAGCCAATTGGGAATGCATAAACAAAAGGAGTAACGTTACATGTAGCGGATTTAAGGTTATTTGCCCTCAGATAATTTCTCCAAAACCTTCTTTGTCATGCAAATGTATAGAAGGAGTGTGTAGTGTAGCATGAACTTGAAGGCAAAGTTCCTAGGCTTGGAGTCGGGTGGTAAACCGATAGTAATTTTGAACATGGAGGATGCAGGAGATTTAGGTATACATAGTCTTGACAGAGTTAGGGTTGGTTACAAAAAGAATTGTGTAACTGCTATAGTAAACGTGACAGAAAAGATAGTAGAAAAAGGTACGATAGGCTTGTACGAGGAAGTCAAAGCAGCCCTTGGGCTAAGAAGGGAAGAAACGTTAGAAGTGGAAGTTGCAAAATTCCCTCAATCTCTTCATTTCATCAGGAACAAGCTAAAAGGAAGAAAACTGAACTATGACGAAATAAAGCAAATTGTTAAAGATATTGTAGAAAGAAACTTGACCGATATAGAAATATCTGCTTTTGTTACCACTCTTCACAATACTGGACTAGACTTAGACGAGGCTACAAGCTTATCTATTGCTATGGTCGAGACTGGAAAAAAGCTTAATCTGAAGAGGAAAATTATTTGTGATAAACATTCTGCAGGTGGTGTGCCAGGAGATAAGACTACGCTACTCCTCGTTCCTATAATCGCTTGTCTTGGCTTAACAATACCAAAGACATCTTCTAGAGCAATTACTTCACCAGCAGGCACAGCTGATAGAGCAGGATGTTTGATGCCAGTTAACTTAACCATTGAAGAAATGAAGAAAGTGGTAGAAAAAACAAACGGTTGCATAGTTTGGGGAGGCACTTTACAGCTAGCCCCTGCAGACGATATATTCATTCAGATAGAATACCCTCTTGGTATAGATCCTCTTCTTCTACCATCTATAATGGCAAAGAAAAAAGCGGTTGGAGCTACACATTTGGTGATAGATATACCTACTGGTAGAGGAGCAAAAATTAAGACTATAGGAGATGCAGATTTGTTAGCAAAAGATTTTATAGAGCTTGGGAAAAGGGTTGGAATAAAAGTTCAGTGCGCTGTTACTTATGGGGAACAGCCTGTAGGCTATTCGATAGGTCCTGCTCTTGAAGCAAGGGAGGCTTTAGAAGTCATTTCAAGAAGAAGAATTGTAAGCGATCTAGAAGAGAAGGTATGCTCTTTAGCACAAATACTTCTGAGCATGGTGGGTAAAAGAAATTCCGAGAATCTAGCTAAAGCTGCATTAAACTCTGGTAAAGCCATGAAAAAACTCTATGAAATAATGGAAGCCCAAGGAGGGAAAAAGATAAGTCCTGAGGAAGTGGAGGTAGGTGCGTATAAATTGGATATAAAGTCAGAGAAAAATGGGAGAGTGTTGTGGATCGATAATGGGGGTATATCCGAGGTTGCCAAAGCAGCAGGAGCACCAAAAGATAAGGGAGCTGGTGTAACTTTACACAAGAAACTTGGAGATCCTGTAAAGAAAGAAGAGAAAATTCTCACAATCTATGCGGAAAAACTGAGGAAGCTGGAAAGAGCTTCTAACTTATTAGCAGAAGAAATTCCTATCGGCATTGGAGAAAAGAGGGAAATGTTGATTCATCGAGTAAGAGAAATACCAATAACAAAAAAGATGTTTGTTTTGGAAAGATGAAAAAGTCTCTGAATTTCTTCATCGACTTAGGCCTTTACTTTGCTAGTGTTATTGATATTGTTGAAACGTTTATCTTTCCTTTACCTTCAGGCAACTCTTTTTCTTCAGTGCCAAGCTCTATATTCTTTATCTTTACGCCGGTCAGGAACCTTCTCCTTATTATTTCTGCAACATCTACTGCTTTACTTATACTTTTCCCACGTGCTTTTACATGAACTTCTTCCTGTCCGTTGTTGAACTGAGTGATTACCGCTAGGACGTATGCCATGCTAGGCTTCCTGCCGACGTATACCACATTATCTTGAGTTGCTTGATTTGTTGCCATTCACTTACACCTCCTTTGATTTTATTGTTTTTAATGCCAAGCCTACTATTCTTATTGATATTAAATTAAAGATTTTTAAATCTTTTATTTACCGACTATACTCTCATACTGCTTATCAAACTGACTTTTAGCTTCGTCAAGAGTTTTTATTTCACCTAGATATATCTTTTCTTCTATATCATCTCTTGTCCTTCTCATGGTCTCTTGTTTCACACGCTCGGTAGGCGCGATAGCTGCAATTTTTCTATCAGCATACTTTCTAAACGATTCTGCCAGCTCCCTTATCGGACCCCTCATGGCTTTGTAGGTTGCCCTTTCTTTCGCTATAACTCCTGCTCCCCTGTAGAGAACACCAACGACAAAAGTCACAAAGAAAACGCCAAGCGTCCACATACCTAGGAATACAAACATTACCATCGTCATTCTTGTTAAAATACCAGTAGGTATGGTCATTATCGTTATTATAAACGCGAGCAGCCTGTTTATGTTGTTCTTTCCTCCCCACATGTTTATGCTAGCTAAGAACGCATAAATAAGAGCAAAGACTGCTGCAAAAGGCAGGAGAAAGAAGTATATTATCGCAGGTATGTACATCCAGTCTTTAGGTAATCCTAGCCAATCAGAAAGAACTGTTACTGCAGGCGCAGGAAGCGGCGATTGCTGATATTGAGGAAGGCTAACCTTAAATTGTGATGTTAGCCACTCTAAGTCGATGAAAAATGGAACGAGCATTACTATGAGAATAGCTATAAGCAACCCAATAGTTCCCCACGGAATTCCTCCAATAGATATTCTTGGAAAAACACCAGCAATCAACAAAAGTATTATAACAAAAGCAATGATGAATATAACACCAGAGAACTGAACAAGAATGTTGGATATTATGTTAACAGTTTCTTCCTGAGCATTTGCTGCTTGGAGAATTAATAAAAGCATTACTGGCAACAACGCTAACAACTTTTTCATAAAAATTTTTTATTATTTTAAGTATTTAAAACTTCCTTTTCTGTTCTCTTAACCCAGAGGCTGTGTAGACTAAGACTGCGCCAAGGACGATAATAACAAGAATTCCAAAACACGCTAGAACTTTCTGCACATCTTCTGCAAAGATAAAAGAAACAGAAATAACATAAAAAGCAATTACGAAAGCTATTACAACATTCAAGTTTCTGTTAAAAATTCTTAATTTGTTCAGCATACCAAAAACTAGCAGGAAGGAAAGCATGAAAAATAAAAACTGAAAAAGCAACTCAAACATTCAGCCACCTTTTTCAGGACGCCTTTTATACTCTTTATATTTTTTGTACCACTCGATCTGGTTCAAATCCTTCTTCAACTTTTTCGCTAGCACTTCAAGTTCTTTTACCACATTCTCCAAAGCAGGAAAGGCAGAAGAATCTCCTTTGAGAAATTCCTTCCACAGCTCTTCACCTTTTTTCTCCAGTTCTTCAAATTTTTTTCTGTCTACTTCTGTAGCATATTCCCACCCTTTTGTGAGAGTCATCTTTATAGTGCCATAGATAAACAAGGCAGCAAAACATGCAACCGCGACAGCTGCACCAAAGTTTGCTAAGTATCGTGTTATCCCAAGGGAGTACATGCTTGTGATTACTAAGGCTGAGAACACTAAAGCGGTGGCAGCGTCTAAATTCTTATTTTCGCCAAGTATCTTAGACTTTCTTAATAAGGCAAAGAACAGAAGATAGAACAAAACAAAGGGAAGAAATATGGAGAAGATTAACTCTTGCATGCTTATGCCAAAAACTTCCATAAAATTAATTAGCTTATCGCAGAATAAAAACTTCTCAAAAACGGAAACATTTTTATTTTATTCATTATAAACTAAGAATAAATGGAAGCAAAAGATTTGCTCAAAAAGTTTGGCTTGAGCGAATATGAGGCACTTGCCTATTCAACACTTCTCTCCCTAGGCTCGGCAAAAGCTAGTGTAATAGGAAAGGATTCTGGAATACCCCAGTCAAAAGTTTATGAAGTTTTAGAGCAGCTTGCAAACAAGCAACTTGTAGAGTTTGTAGGAGGTAGACCAAAAGAGTTCAGGGCGATCCCTCCACAAGTAGCATTGACAAACCTCTTGGAAGAAAGAAAAAGTGAGCTAAAGGAGTTGGAAGAATCGATCAAGCTTTTACAATCGATAAAGCCTGTTAGACAAAACGTGATAGAGGGTTTATGGACAGCAAGAGGGAAAGGCTTAAAAGAATTTGTAAATAGGGTATGCGAAATGTTTGATAGAGTAGAAAAGTATGCTTATGTGATAAGTAGAGATTTTACCTACTCACCAAAGCTAGGCGAGGCAGTAAAGAATGCTGTGAAAAGGGGAGCTACTGTAAGAATAATAGCCATGAAGGGCATAGACGAGAAAAATTACTATCAAGCAAAATGGTACTATTCTCATAAGGTTCAAATAAGAATTTTCGTTACTAATGTGCATCCAAGGATTATGGTCGCAGACGGTAAAGAAGTGCTAATAAGATTAGACCATAACCCAACAAGACAAGAAAAGTTCCCGTTTACTTCACTCTACTCTACAGACCCAGCTTTAGTAAAAGTTTTTGATAGCTATATGAAAAGCATTTGGAAAAGTGCAAAGGAAGTGAAGCTAGAAGATTTTAAGTTTTCCTAGACTTTCGAGTCAATTTCCGAGTAAATTCTAAGAAGTCTAGGATAGATTCAAACTCTTTCAACTTCCTTCTAAGCCTTTCTTTCAGTAAATTTCCCTTTAAAGAAGGGTTTTCACACATTCTCTTTAATTCTGAGACGAACTTTCTTGCAACAGAAATGATCGCTTTTGCCAGATCTTCTGAATTTTTCATTTTTCTCATAGCTACTATTGAGTGGTGAATTAAAAGTATAAGATTTTTACCACTGGGGGTAGTAAATTTAACTGATGGAAAACTTTACAAATAATTACACAAAAGAAGTTTGTACACTCTACCTAAAGATTGCAAACAAGTACGATTTCTCTGGAGCACACTTCAAGTACATACCACGTTTGCTTTTCATCTTCGACATAGACCACACACTTACTACCGAGAACTTGTACGAGAGGCTGTTTGAGAACATGAGAAACAGAAGGGTGAAAGAAAAAGTTAATTTGTTGAAAAAGCTCTTCTTGAAGTTAGTTTGTGAGCATGAAAACAAAGGATGGGAAGAGCTTTTAAATCAAGAGTTGAGGGAGACGAGGATGAAGAAGGAAGATTATGTAGAAGCAAGAGAGAAGACAGTAAGAGAAGCAAAACTAACACCAGGAGCTTTACAAGCTAAAAAGGAGTTAACAGAGATTGGTTTTACCATAGCTCTAAACTCAGGTGAGCCTGTAGATTTGGTGCAAGAGTTTGCAACAGAAAAATTTTCTCTTCCAGCTACTTTTTGTTTTGGATCTACTTTTGAATGGGACGAGGAAGGATACTTTAAGGGAATGCGTCACAACCTGGGCTACAATAAGCTAGAAGCTACACAAAACATTTCAAAGATGTTTGGGTGCTCTTCAGACTTATGCATCTACTCTACTGACATAGACTCTACAGAAGAAATAGGGCTTGAGGAGCCACTTTTTGCAAGAGGTGGTTTAGGGCTTTATGTTGGAATTCCAAGAAAAGATGAAAAAGAAACTTCCTACAATTTGCCAAAATATCCAAGTATACTCTACTTTGGTGATGCTTCTTTGAAGGAAGACTTAAGTAAAATAACTAACATTGTAAAGTCATGGTTGGTTGGTAGATTAACAACTCTCTTTCTCGATCCTTCATCTTACTATAATCTATGCTTAAGTATCAACGAGGTGAAAAAGCTGAAAAGCACTTTAGACTCTTTAGACAAAGAAACAATGAAGAATGCAATTCAGAAACTTGTACAAAATACTAAGTTTATCGACAAAAATCTGAAGTTTAGAAATTCTGAATTAGGTTCAAGATTACAGGAGATGCTAGAAAGGTTTGAAAGCGGCAAAGAGGAAAGTGAGAAAAGTTTTATAGACGATATTTGTAATGAGATGGAAGCTAAAATTCCGGAATGGCATTTTACCGAAGAGGATATAGAAAAGATTAGGAAGTATGCAGAAATTTTTAAAAGGTGAAAGATGGAAGAGAAAGCAAAGAAAGTATTAGAAGATGTAAAGCTTTATACAGACTATTTTGGCTTTCCAAACACTTTTCAATTAGAGTTAGATAAGGATGGCAGATTTTTTGAAGACAAAAGCATAAGAGGATTTGCAGATTTTAAGAACTATAGGTTTGTCATAAACTATAATGCCTTGAATAAAAATTTTTTCTCAGAGGAGCTTGCATCTATCCTGGCTTTTCTCCAACCTTATGCAAACTTTTACCAAGAAACTGGTGACGAGTTTAGGCTGAGAGATAGTAAACTTTTTTCAGGAGTTTGTAAGAAGGTAGAACTAGAAGTGGGTAAACGTCTTGAGAAAGTTGGCTATAAGTTTGCAGAAGTAGAGGGAGAGCTTTTTTCTATTCTTGCAGACGAGTCTAACGTCGAGCTGATAAAGGGGTTTAGAATAGCAGAAAGGATTGCAAATCTTGTTCCAGAAGATTTTCCAAAGAGGGATTTTGTGTATAAGGCAATAATAAGAGCGGCGAACAAATTTAATTCTCTAGATGAAGGTTTTGAAAAGCTTATTAAGATAGCAGAGAAGAACATCTATCAGGTTTATCTTCTAGCAGATCTAGCTGTTGATAGACCACCGTTAGATGTAAGGGAGGTAGAAAAGGTAGTTAATCTTGTATATAGGCTGATAGGAGAAAAAGCCCAGTGTAGAAAAATAAAATCAAATCTAAGAGAACTTTCAAAACTTTTGGAAAGAGGAGGGGCTCCAAGAAAATTGTTAGAAGCAAGTAAAAAAATGTACTCCAAATTAGACGAGAGTTTACTGGAGTGGGACACACTCTCAGCAGAGAATGAGCAAATGCTTCGTGAATTCTTAGAAACAGTAAGGTCAGAATTTATACTAGAACTGAAACCTAAAAGAGGGAAAAGCACGTTTAAATTTGTTTAGCGAGATTTATAAAAGATTTAACGATATTTAAAAGTGGACCATCTGGAAGGGGTTCGAGTGTGTAACTAATTCCATACTTTCTAAACTCTTCTTTTAGAGAATCTCCGTCTATCATTTTGATGTTATAATAATTTCCTATTCTGATTGCATTTTCATCAAACTTGGAGTTTGTTATTATGTAGGCTTCTTGGATGTTTAAGTCGTCTAGCTTCATCAAAAATATAGCTATGTCATTTTTCTCAACCTTTTCTTCTATACTTCTATACTTGCACTCAGCAGCCATGGTAGTTCCTTTTAACTTGCCGTAGATGTCTATCTCGTGTTGAACCCCACTCTTGCCAACCAGAATTTTATTTGTTTCTACTTCATACCCCTTTAGCTCGAAAAGTTTTGCTACTATTTTTTCAAACTCATACCCAATTTTACTTTTTTCTCTCATACTCAAGCCTCTCGAGGACTTTTTTATTCACATCTTCTACAAGATTTTCAAGAAATTCTTGGAGCAAACCTCGGATCAAAAAACCACCTGCAACACCAAGTAAGCCTACAAGCGCATAACTCCAGAATGAACTATTATTTTGTTCGTTCTTTGTTTGGCTTAGTCGATCTAGATAACTTGTAAAGAGCATTTTATCATATGGTCTTAGTTCAGGGTCTTTTAAGATACTGTTTCTTAATTCTAGGCTAGCTTCTTTTGTATGATGAAAAGAAAATACCTTATCATAAGTTTCTAGTGTTTTAATAAGTCTATCGAGCTCCATTTTTTAGCCACTCTAAGCGCTAAAAAGTTCTTTGACTAAGCTACTTACAACCAATTTCTTAAAAGTACTTTTTACAACTTCTTCTGTAGACCTGTACACACCTTTTTCCTTGTCCCTTCCAAGTTCTTTTATTACACTCGAAATAAAGTCTACTGTGACGTCCCAAGGTTCTTTCTTATACTTTTCTATTATTGCATCCGCTACTGGTCTATAAGGTTTAGGGAAAAAATCTAAGATAAGATTTTTTAACTCATTATTTCTAGCTTCTGAAAGCAAGTACAAACCTACTTTCAACAATTCCTCTCTAATGTCTATTTTTTCTTGGTGTTTTAGAATTTCAGCAAAATTCTTTAAAGAGTAGGAAAGAGTTTCTAAAAAATTCGGTAAACTTTTCTCATATTTTACTTCCATATTTTCCCGCTCAACTTTCTATTTTTCCAAAGATTGCTTATAATTCTCCAGTAGTTCAGCTAAACTCTCTTTAACAACTTCCTTGACGAACCTCTTCAATTCACTTTGGTAAACTATTCCGTCACAATTCTGCGAGGTACAACTTTTTAGGTATTTAGCCTGTTTCTCTGCAATTTTTTCTGCAAGATCTTCTTTCCATTTCTGAACTCTTGGCACAAGAACGTATTGAACTAAAAGTGTTGCAGCAACACCACTTCCAAATGCTAGTGGAAGTTTATACTTCTCTAACAGTTGGACTATTTCAGACATTTTTCACCTCCCCAGTATTCCAGCAAAAAAGTTTGAAACACTTTTCTTAAGTTTATAAGTGACAAATTGGCCACCGACATAGCCAGCTAAGGCATACTTACCAGCAAGCTCACTACCTCTTGCATAAAGCATCCCTATTGCGCCAAGAAAGTCTCCTGTTTGCGTTAAGTATCGGAAGGAATCGCTAGCACTTTGTGCGCTACCTACAGCAAAAGCAATTATTCCAGCTGCTCCACTAACTATTAGCCCACCTAACACAGGAACTAATCCGTTGTATTCTTTTATGAACTTTACAATCCTGTTCTGTTTTCTATGTTCTGATTTGTACCTTTCCATCTTAACACCTCAAAGTAACTAAAACTTTCGAAAAGTTCATGAGCTTGTTTTTTAAAAGCTCTCATGAGAAATAGTTGGAAAAGGGAGTCGGATATAGATGCCTAACTACTTTCAGTAGCGTAGGAGAATTTTTCTACCACTAAGAGTGGTGAATTAACTAAGAAGGTTCTCGACGAACTTTTGAGGAGAAAATTCTTCTAAGTTTGAATAGTCTTGTCCATTACAAAGGAACAAAATAGGTTTTTTTAGTTCATCAACAACAGAAAGTATTGCCCCTCCTTTTTCATTCACGTCTACTTTCGTGAAGATAAGAGCATCTATTCCAAGCTTCCCAAAAAACTTTGCTTGTAGAACTGCATCGTTTCCTGTGAGACTGTCTATCACTAGCACTTTTACGTCTGGTTTATTTACTCGAATTATCTTTTCCATTTCATTCATCAAGTTTTCGTTTGTATGGCTTCTTCCTGCTGTATCCGCTAAAACAAAATCTATACCATTCGCTTCCGCATGTCTTACAGCATCAAATATCACAGCAGCAGGATCTGCACCGTACTTATGCTTTATGACTCTTGCACATATTTTCTTTGCATGCTCTTCTAACTGTTCCTCTGAACCAGCTCTAAAAGTATCTGCAGCAGCAAAAACACAAGAATAGCCTTTGTCTATTAGCCACTTTGCAACTTTAGCAAGACTTGTCGTCTTACCACTACCGTTAAAACCTAAGAAGAGAATTAAAACAGGTTTTTTATTTTTCAATTTTTCTGTTAAGCTAAAGCTAGGAACTTCTAGTATTTTTAAAATGCTCTCTTTTAAAGCAAGCGTTATAGCTTCTTTCTCTTTCCCTCTTTTTATTTCCTTTCCGACTAGACTTTTTTTCAAATCGTTTTTCATCTTTTCTACAACACTATAGGCGACATCAGCTTCTATAAGATCTTTACCAAGCTCGTTAAGTATAGGCTCTACATCTTCTTCTGATAAAGTTTTTTCAGAAATTTTTTTTGTTATCTTCTCGGCAATTTTTTTGAATAAGCCTTTTTTTTCTTTTGGTTTTACTTTTTTAAGTTCTTCTTCAATTTCCTTTTTAACTTCTGGTAGTTCTTCAACCTTCAACTTAATTTTTTCTATTGCTTTTTCAGTTTCTTCTTTGGATAACTTTTCAATTTCTTTTCTTAATTCTTCCACACTCTTTCCTTTTTCCTCAACTTTTTCAGAAAAGGATTTTATCATTTTCTTAAATTTTTCTTTCAAAAGACTGAACATTTTACTTACCCCTATTTGGAAGATTTGCTAGCAAGCTTCTGGATTTCAGAATCTATTTGTTGAAGAGCAAGAGAAGTTTTTGATATCTCTTCCTGAGTTTCGGCTACGAGTTTTTCCAACTCATTCTTTTTCTTTTTCAGTGTCTCAACTGCAGAATCAAAAGTTTTTTCAAATGCTACACCAGCACCCATCTCAACTACCAGCTTTTCCTTATTTGTCACATTTCCGAAAACATATGTGTCACTCCCAAGGGGAAAGAGAAACTTGTCACTTTTTCTTATTTCATTTATACCTTCTATAGTGTTTTCTATTTCGTTCAATTTAGCAATCATTTGATCTCTATTCTTTAGCAAAGCACCTAACCTTACTTCTAGTATTCTGTGCGCCAAAATCTTTTCTTCCAGTTCTCTATTTTTTTCCATTTTTCCTCAGTTATTATTTAACAGCACACATAAAATTCTTTTCTAGACGTTCAAGCCAAACTCCTTTCTTGCGACATCCCTTAGAATTCTTATAAAGTTTATTAGTTGACTCTTTTTAATTGCTATAGCTCCAACAGACTTAAACTTGCTACTCGATCTAATTAAGTTATCATGTTTAGTTTGGTTTATTCTTACAAACTCTTCCTCCCCGCTATATTTAGGATGTTTGAAAACATCTATCCACAATTTCTCGGTAGGGCTTAAGTCTATTCTACCAACAAACCTGCTTGGACCAACAGAGTAGTAGACTTTTGCAGGACCTTTTTCGTCATAATTGATCTTTTTTTCTATTAACATCCTTTCACACAACTTTGCTACTGTATGTCTGTTGAGCTTTAGCTGATTAGCTATTTCTGCTATTGTAAGACCTCTTTCATTTTTATCGAGAAGCTCTTTTATTCTCCTTGCGTTTCTTGTATCGTACTCTTCTTCCTTAGATGTTATTTTTCCCATGTATGTTCTTTTGTAGTAATAGTATAAAAAAGTATCGGAAGTACACTATAGAAACATTTAAATATACCTTAATGTATATATATTAATGATTAGAAGGAGGTGGTAACATGCCGTGTATAACTCTTTACACCTTCGAGAAAACGTTTACCATTCGTGAAATATGGGTAGCTTTAAAGAATGTTAAATTGAACGGAGGATGGATAACTTCGAGACCTAGCAAATACAACAAACAAGAGTTGTTCATCCAGTACTGGTGGTATGAGGATATAGACGATAGCATGAGAAAAGTTTTTTCTGAAGAGGAAGCAGAAGAGATAGTTACATTCTTAAAACAAAACGGTAAGAGCAAAGTGTTAAAACGTGTGTACTGTTTTATAAACCTGTTGACAAAAACTCTAGAAATCTATCGAGGCCCTGATAGGAAAACAGAAGAAATAGTAGCAGGTTTGGAAAAAATTTTAGGTACGAAGTTTACACCTTTAAAACTGAGTTCAGAAGATTTACAAAAGATATACACCAACCATTCTTTAGAGCTAAAGCAGGCAATGTTCAAGAACGTAGAAGGTTTAATCTACGAGGTTCTTAGAGGCAGAACCCTAGAAAAAAATGAAAAGTTTAAGGAGTATATGCAAAAGTTTAGCAACTGCTTGAGAGTGATAAGCTTTAGACCAAACATAAAGCTTCTGAATGGAGGCTGTAAGTATCAAGTAACGCTTAACGGTGATAAAGGAACTGTTAGACTTTCTGGTAATGGAATCTTCAAGTGGAGACCTAGATATGAAATCCGCCAAATAATCTTCTTAATAGCAGCTACCTTAGGAATTCTTGCTCAATGAGTAATTAATTAATAGCATCTCAAAATATGTATTATGAAGAAAATCACTCTATTGCTTTTTATTACTTTAGTTTTGGTTTTTACTCCTGCAGGGTATGCCCAATTCCAGTTACTGCCAGCTAATTTCACTTTTACAATTTTATCTATATGGGTGTTTCCTGTAAAATATTCCCCATACGGTGGAAACTTTTTATATCCAGAAACACTGATGACAGGAGAGCATCCACTTGGGCTTGAGGGCCATGTTAGAGACTACTTGAACGTACGATGGAACGCTTCTTATAGCGATGGTAGCAGAAGGGATATTAAGGTAGAATGCTACTTGAACACACCAGACCAAAAATGTACAAAAACTTCAGTTGCGGGAGAGGAGGATGGTTGTACGATAATGTTTCCAGCCTACGACTATACTACATTAAATGTAGTTATATGTAACTTTTCTGATCCAATAAATCCTAGTTTGTACAATGGTACAGTAAATCGTTCTATTCAGCCAATTGCGTTTGAGGTAACAGCACCCTTAAGCTCTGCGACTGTAGGGCAGCAATTTGTCTGGGAAGTGGGTGTTATAAACAGAGGCGCATTAGCAACCAACTTTTCTGTAAATATTTCATCCTCTTTCCCGGAAGCAGTTTGGGTCAGTCCTTCAAGCGGTAATACGAGCTCTGTATACTGGGGCGAAATAGCTAAGTTCTATCCAAGAATGAACTTTCTCTTAGCTACAGATCTTACCCTCTATCTTTTTGTAAGGCCTACGGCTGACGATCAAATAAGCTGTCCATGCCCCCTAATTCCATATGGGACAAATTCAGCGTGTATAGATAACAAATGCTGGTACAAGTTAGAGATTCCAATAAAAGTTGGAATTGCTAGCTTACCAGAGTTTGACCTATTCGGCTTACTTCAGATAGTTTTGCTTGCTCTTGCTCTCTTTCTCTTAGCTGTTAAAAAGTCTAAATACTAGCTTTTTCAAGTTTTTATTGATGGCTAAAATATCCATAATAATTCCAGCCTACAACGAGGAAAAGCACATCGGTAGCTTTTTGAAGGAGCTCTGTAAGTGTTTTCCATCAGAAGAAATAATAGTTGTTTGCAACGGTTGTACGGATAGAACTCCTGAGATTGTTGATGAGTTTAGAAGGAAAAACGTCAAATCTCTTGTCTTCAGGGAAAAGATAGGAAAAGGTGCCGCAATAGTAGAAGGTTTTAAGGTTGCTAAAGGTTCTTACATAGGCTTTGTTGATGCAGATGGTAGCTTTGGATGCAAAGAGATAAGGAATGTTGTTAAGGCTTTGGAAAGTACAGATTGTGCAATAGCTTCTAAATGGAAGGGTCAAAGGTTTTCTTGTGTAGATTGGCCTTTTCTAAGAAAAGTTGCAGGAAGGTTTTGGAACATTCTAGTAAGGTTTTTCCTTCACTTACAACTAGAAGATACACAGGCAGGATTAAAATTTGTGAAAAGGTATGTGCTAGACTCTATAGGCATGAACTTTAGGTGCAAAGGTTTTGAGTTTGACGTAGAGCTTTTAAACAAGATAAGAAGGAAAGGTTTTGAGATTAAAGAAGTATACACGCCAGTTAAAAAGCTAGAAACTACTAGCTTCCAGCTTTCTCACATACCCAGAATGTTTTTAAACCTGCTTAGATTGAGCTTAAGAATTTAGAAATTCTTTTTGATGCTGCAGAAGCTATTAATACTATCAATCCAACCATCGAAAAAACTTTTCCTATCAGGTCGCTTAAGGTTTCCGTGTAGTATATCCTCACATTTTCATTTTTTGGGAAAACAAGCATGAAGGCAGGCGATGCTAAGTAAATCTTTTCAGCCCCTTCTACCTTCCAGTTTGGAAAATAAGAAATTTTTATTAACAAGGGTTTTCCTACACAAGAAGTCTTAATCTTTATTTCTTCGTTTGCTACAAACTCTTCTAAAGAGCAATTAGCTTCTACAGGTATCTTAACCAATTTTGTTAGGTCATCGTTTATTACAATTTTAAAGCTCTTTTCATCGCCAGAAAAAACAAGTGGCACATCTAGCAAATTTTTGTTCTTAAACCATTCTAGCGATAATTTCTTCCAGTCTTTAGTTTTTACTAATACAGGCTCGTACCTAGCTAATTCAACATACTTTCCACTGTTGTTTACTTTGTAGATTTCTATTTCATCAAACTTTTTTAAAAAGGTGTATTGTGAATTGTTTCTCAAAGCATTTTTCAGTTTTTCAGAAGTAGCAACTATATAGTTTACGTTAAAAAGTTGTAGGTGAGGCGTTGCATTCTCTAAAGAAAATTGTGAGCAAGTCATTCCTGGGATTGGGCAAGTGGGTGTTTCAGAAATTTCTGACTGTATCCAAAATACAAAAGGTGCGTTCACTGCAGATTCTATCAGTAGTCCCTCTAAAACAGGTTTTTTAGCAAAAAATGGGATAGATTCGAAAGCCCTTACTGTTCCAAATTTGTCATGTATACGAGAAAATTCATGAACAACTCTACCTTCTGGCAAGCTTTGCAAGTATTTGTTTATAGCATCGAACTGCTGCCAACCGTTTTTGCTTTCGAACCCGCTATAATTCCATTCTATCCAGTAAGGTATGTAAGACATCGTTTTGGCTACAAAAGCAATTGTTAAAAGAAGAACGATTACAGGTAAAAGTGGTTTTAATCTTTCCGAAGCCAATGGAACAAAAGCATAAGCTGCTAAAAAGCATAGCATTAGTTGGAAGAATGGTAAGCACCTTGCATCTGTTAGTTTAAGGAAAGGTGTTAGCTTGTACAAGACTAAGGAAACAAGAGTTGCGAACAAAATATAGTAAACTCTTTCATCTCTTAATCTAAATCCTGCTAAAGCACCAAAAAAAGCTAAAACTAGAGCAGGTAATAATGTAATTGGAACAACCTCCTTTAGGTCTTTAGTTTGCCACACGTAATTAAGGGGAGTTCTGTATTCAGACTTAGCAAGGGCAGGAATGAACCAAAAGCTTACTAAAAGAAACGCTAAAAAGTAAACCTTTAAGAGATACTTTAAGTTTTTAACAACTTCACTCCTAGATTTTTTGAAGAGGAAAAAAAGAGAGCATGCCACAGCAAAGAGTAGGGTGTAGACGTGCGTTAGAGCGGTGAAACTCAGAAGCAAAACGTTTGCTAATAAAAATCTGTTTTCCTTAACTCCTCTAAAAATCGACCCTAAAAACAAAACTGTAAAAGCAAGGCTAAGGCTGTAAGAAAATTCACCAGCTAATGTACTTGGAATATTACCTCCCCACATAGAGTTTCCTTCGTTAAAAAGAAAGAGAAGCGCCAGTGTTGCAGCAATGGCTGGTAGAGGAAACTTTAACTTCAATGATTTAGCAAATAAAAAGCAGGTTATAGGCAGTAAGAAAGTCCCTGAGACTGTAACAAGCTTAAAGGCTATGTTTAGTGGAGTTGCATAGCTTAATATTACTGCAACTAAAAATGGTGCAGGAAAGTAAAACTGAAAAATAGGAATGCCAGCAAACCAGCCCGGACTCCAACCAATTAGTTTACCGTTAGGTAATAGATACTCTTTCATGTAAAATAACATGTAGTTAAACGATCCTGTATCACCACCAGCTATGTGTGTATCTCTCAGGATTAGGCTTGGCTTGAAATAGTTTAAAAGAAATGCATAGATTGCTATCAGTACAAGTAGGTTCAGGATGCTTTCCTTTTTAAGGCTCACACTTCAAATTTATTTTTCATATTAATAATTAATTACAAAGGGTCCGTAGTCTAACGGTTAGGACGCCACTCTTACAAAGTGGAGATCGCAGTTCAATTCTGCGCGGACCCACTTAAAAAGTATTTTACCAACTCTTGTGGTAATACGTCTCTATTCTTCTCAGTAACTTCTATAACTCTACCAAAACTTTTAAATTCCGAGACAAAGTTTCTATGCAAAACTGCCAAGACTTTCTTCTTCGAACTTAAAATTTCAAAAACTTTTTCCATGAATCTCTTGCTGAAAGCTTCCATTTTCCCAATCTCGTCTATAACAACCAAGTCACAATTTTCAAAAGCAAAATCTAATGCGGGTAAAGCAATCTTTTCAAAGCTTTCCAAATTGATTGTATACTTTCCAACTTTAGGACCAACTTTTTCGTCTACTCTCGCTAAGATCCCTTCTTCACAAGAAAAGACGTCTTTTACTCCAAAACCAATTCTTCTCCTCCCACTTCTTATTTCTGGTGTAACAATACCACCAATTTTTAACCCTTTTTCTCTTAAAATTTCAACTATATTCATTAAGACAGTTGACTTGCCAGAGCCCGGCGCTCCTGTTAAGAACACCTTCATACATTCTAATTAAAAATTGATAATTAAGTTTGCAATGCAAGAGTTCTAAAGTTTATAGCGGGGGTTGGATTTGAACCAACGACCTTCGGGTTATGAGCCTTTCGCTTAGCATCGACGAGCACTCCAGGCTTCGAGAGCCCTGGAATTTCCAAGGCTATGCTCCACCCCGCTATCCTATAATATTTCAATACTTATCAGTTTATATTTTTGATATTATTCTTAGGTTTCTTGACTTTCCTTTCCTTACTCTTATCAGCTTTAATTCTTGTAAATGTTTCACTAGATCTCTAAAAGCTCTGTCGCTTACAGGGTTTGAAGATACTTCACAATATTTCCTGTAAAGGTCTCCAGAACTAAGAATTTTTTCCTTATCAAGTATCTCTAGCAACACTTTTTCATGTTCGTTTATCTTTTCCCTAAGGATCTTCGGTTTAACAGGTTCAACTTCTTTAAGAACCCTTTTTACATGTTCTACTTTTACCATCTCAGCATTTTCACGTTCTGCTAGCCTTCCAGCTCTTAGCAGGCAGTCCAAACCTATTCTAACATCTCCTCCCATTTGAACAGCACGATTAGCCGCAAGCAGCACAACTCCTTTCTCGACTGCAGTAAAGGCATTTTTTGCTCTCTCTTCTAGTATATCCTTCATTTCCTGGAGTGTGTAAGGCTTGAATTCTATTTCTTCTACAGATAAGCTACTTTTTATCCTCGGTTCCACTTTAGCAAAGACGTGAGGATTGTTCGAAATGAAAATAAGAGTAATAGGATTTTTCACGTACTGGTCTATCCTAAGCAGGTCGTACAAGACGGAAGCATCCCTGAATATTAGTTGATCTACTTCGTCTAGACAAACTACAACACTTTTTCCCCACTTTTTTAGTCCTTCTAGAAGCCTTGACATTATTTCATCTTTCGACCAACCATGTCTTTGCACAAACATTCCTAAACTAAGTGCAAGGTGTGAAAGGACAGCTGTAGCAGTTCTATGATCCCAACAATTTGTATATACAGTTTTTATACCAGAATAATCTTCAAACTCTCTAAACACGTACTTTACTGTTGCTGTTTTTCCTATCCCTGGAGGGCCAAAGATGAATGTATTTTGCTTCCTCCCTTTTAAAGTTGCTAAAAGGTTCTCTGCTAAGAGTTTTATCTGACTCTCTCTATGGGGGAGAATTTCTGGTAAGTATTCTGGCAACAAAATTTCTTCATTCTTAAAAATTTTTGATTCGAGCTCCATACTAATCAGTTAACTTTAATTTCATCTTAACTCAACAAACCTCTTTACTACAAAGCTTTTGTCAAGGCTTTGGATAAACGGGACTAGTCTTGGGCCGAAAGGCTTGTCAATCAGTACAGTATAGGCAGCTTCAAAGATTTTAGAGTATGGAATTTTTATTCTTTCCGATATTTTTACTATCTCTTCTCTTATTTCTTCGTCTTTCCTATCTTCTTTTAAAAATTCGCCAAGCTCCCTTAGTGCAATCTTCTGCTCTTCTGATAGCTTATTCTTAACTTCCTCAGGAATGTATTCTAAAACCTTTATCTTCATATTTTCAGGTGCATAAAGGTTTACCCAGTTTTCTGCCTTTTGTAGCGTTTTTTCAAGCAATACCTTTTCTTCTTCAGAAAGCTCTTTTATACCCTGCGTTTTTCTTAAAATTTCTATAATTCTTTCTATCCTTTTTTCCTTTGGTATAATTTGTACAAGCATGCATGCAAAGTCAAAAGATATTCTGAAAGGCTTTTCTTTTGGTAAAGGCTCGACTCTCACAAGCTCGAAAAGTCTGGTGAGGTTTGCCTTTTCTCTTTCATTCTTTACAGGTCTTTTTCCGTAGTAAATTTCTTCTAACCTTTTGTACTCTTCCATCAACCTTGGTACATCACTCCATCTAAAATCTCTTACTCTCATGGGGTCTTTTAAAAATAGTAGTCTAAGCAATTCAGGTGTTGCAACTTTCATCCAGTCAGCTGGATATACAACGTTGCCGACAGATGCTGACATTTTTTTACCATCTACTACTAGGTGCTCGTAGAAAATTGGTACAGGCATAGGAAATCTAAAAACCCTTTCTACTATTTCAGCATTTATCCAAAAGGCACTTCCTGGCACTATATATTCCTTCCCGAAACCTTCAGAACAAACTTGCCAGTGGTACCACTGAGAAGCAAGCTCACTTTTGTACATGAGCTTGCCATTCCCGTGCAAGGGGTTATCTTCACCTTCATATCCACAACCCTTTGCTACAGTTGTTTTAAAAGCATAATCTTTACAAACATAGTAAACTTTACCGTTTTCTATCTTTGTTACTCTAGGAGTGATGATTTTACCGCAGTTCTTGCATATAGGTTGCCATGGGCTCCAATCTTTTGGTAAAGGTCTATCTTTTGGTCTGTTCTTGTTCTGTATTTCTACAATAGCTTCATAATTTTCCAGAATAGTCTTTATCTCATTCCTGAAATTTCCTTTTAAGTATTCTTCTCTCATGGAAAAGATTTTCATATCGCTTCGAATGAACTGGTTGACAACTTCAAGATACTCAGACCTAAAGTGCTCTTCGTAAGATTTATGGCAACCAAAAGGGTCAGGTACTTCTGTAACAGGTACGCCTAAAAATTCTTTGTAGCTTTCTGGTATCCCTCTGGGTATTTTTCTTAGAGGATCAACATTATCCGCAACCCATATAAACTCTGCATCGAACCCGGCATCTTTTAAAGAGAGATATACAGCTTCACTTCTGATCGTATCGCTAAGTCTGCCTATATGGAGCACTCCAGAAACTGAAGCAGCAGTCTTTACGACGAATTTTTTGAAAGTTGGTATTTCCTCATCAATAAAGCGAAACTTCTTTCTCTCTACAATTTCTCTTGCAAGCTTGTCAGTCCAAAACTCGTATCTTTTCTCCATAAGATAAAATTCCTTTTAAATATCTATAAAAGTGGGCGAGGAGGGATTTGAACCCTCGACCCCTCGCTAGCTTAGCTGCCTTATAAGGCGATTAAGCACTTGTGCTCCACCAGGCTAAGCTACTCGCCCAATATCATAAATATATTTCTTTTCAATAATTTATTGAGAGAAATGTTTAATAAGTTTCTACTGCTAAAGCAAGTAGCCGAGATGCTAAAGAGAAAAGAATTTGATGTGTTCGTGACTAGTGGATGTTTTGACATTGCTGCTAGAAGAGATTATCTACTCCTGTTAAAGGTTTTATTTAACGTGGACTGCATTTCACAGGAAAGTGCTTTTAGCCTAAAGAACTTGGCATACTTTCTTTCAGCTTGCCCATTTATCGTAGCTTATAGATGTACAAAATTTAAGCTCCAGGACAATACAGTGTACAACCGTTTCTCTGTGGCAGTGGTCACGCCTCAAACGCTAGAATCTATTATTGATAATACCTCATCAGCAGTTATGGCTAGCAAAGGTAAGCATGTAGTAGAAATAGACGCAGAGTTGCTTAGGAGGAAGAGGTTAGAGAACAAGTATACGCTAGAGGATATGGCGAAAAGGATAGGTATATCCAAAAAGGCATTGTATGAAATAGAGCACAAACGTGTGAACCCGAAACTCGAGCATGTAGAAAAGATGGAAGAATTGCTGAACACAAAACTTCGAGTTAACTTTAGGTTTGATCAATCAGAACCGGTGTATCTCAAACCAAAAGATGATTTCGAAAGTGAAGTTGTCAAAGAGTTTAAGCGTATGAAAATAGAGAATTCTCCGGTGCGTGGATCAATTTTTAATATTATTGGAAGAGAGGAAAAAGTATTTATTACAGCGCTTTACGAAGACGAGGAAAAAGTTCTAAGAAGTTTGCAACATTTCAGAGAAATGTCAGCGGTGACCCTCTCGAAGGTTTTGTTTGTAATCCAACAGTATAGAAAAAAGTATTTAGACAATTTGCCAATCATATCGAAAGAAGAATTGAAAGAAACTAGTAGAAAAGATTTGAGAAAGGTTGTAGAATCTTCATGTCTCTAAAGAGGTAAATACAATCTGAAATTTTAGAGGTTCAAGCTTGGGGAAGTGAATGCAATTATTTTGTTTCACGAGTTTTAGAATTTTTCCTTAATTTCTGGATAACATTCAAGAGTACTTAATTTCTCAATATTAAAGGCTAAAGTGCCATCACATCTATCAATAATTTCTTCTACTGCTTTCAATTGGTAGGAGAAGATCTGCAGAAAAATAGTTCAACCCTTTCTGTATGGAATAAGAAGCCAAATGGAAGCAGTACAAGTAAAAAACTTGGCCTACCAGAATAAAATTTAAATATATGAATGTACGTATACTAATATACTGATTTAGGAGGTGTTCTGATGGCTCAGGCAATGATAGGTCAATTAGGAGGACAGCCGGTTTTGATATTGCCAGAAGGTACGTTAAGAACTACAGGTAAGGATGCTCAACGCAATAACATAGCAGCTGCTAAGGCAGTTGCTGAGGCTGTGAAAACTACTCTAGGACCTAAGGGAATGGACAAAATGCTTGTAGACAGTATAGGTGATATAGTTATTACCAACGATGGTGTGACTATTCTAGAAGAAATGGAGATAGAGCACCCAGCTGCTAAGATGATGGTTGAAGTAGCAAAGACACAGAACGAGGAGACAGGCGACGGTACCACTACTTCCGTTATTTTAGCAGGCGAGCTTTTGAAAAATGCTGAGCAACTTTTAGATCAAGAAGTTCATCCAACTGTCATAACAAAAGGTTTTAAGATTGCTAAAGAAGAGGCTTTAAAGATTCTAGAGAAAATTGCAAGGCCGGTTACACTAGAAGATACAGAAGACTTGAAAAAGATAGCGATTACTGCCATGTCTGGAAAGTCTGTGGAAAAGGCATCTCCAAAGTTAGCTTCTCTGGTTGTTGAAGCAGTAAGAAGTGTAGCAGAGAAAAAAGATGGAAAAATTGTCGTAGATACAGACAACATAAAAAGATTGAAGAAACATGGTGCTTCTTCTGAAGAAACAGAGCTAATAAGGGGAATTGCTATAGATAAGGAGGTAGTGCATCCAGGAATGCCTAAAACAATAAAAGATGCAAAGATAGCTTTATTGGATGTTGCGCTTGAAGTAAAAGAGCCTGAGACAGACGCACAAATAAGAATTACATCTCCAGAACAGATGCAAGCATTTTTAGAGCAAGAACAGAAGATGCTAAAAGAAATGGTGGAAAAGGTTGCTGCAACAGGCGCTAACGTGGTATTCTGTCAGAAAGGTATAGACGACGTTGCTCAGCACTACCTAGCTAAAAAAGGCATTCTTGCTTGCAGAAGAGTGAAACAGTCTGACATGGAGGCTTTAGCAAGAGCAACAGGTGGAAGAATAGTTTCAAACTTAGAAGATTTGACAAAAGAAGACTTAGGTTATGCCAAGCTGGTAGAAGAGAAGAAAATAGGTGGAGAAGAAGTAACTTTTGTAACAGGTTGCAAAGATCCTAAGGCAGTGACTATTCTAGTAAGGGGAAGCACGGAGCATGTTGTTGATGAAGTTGATAGAAGTATAGAAGATGCAATAGGTGCTGTAGCATCAGCAGTAGAAGTTGGTAAGATACTTCCAGGTGCAGGGGCTCCTGAGGCTGAAGTTTCTAAGCAATTAAAAGAGTTTGCAGAAAAGTTTTCAGGGAGAGAACAATTGGCTATAAAAGCTTTTGCAGATGCTTTAGAAATAGTTCCAAGGACTTTAGCCGAGAATGCAGGTCTAGACCCAATAGACATTCTTGTACAACTTAGAGCAGCTCACGAGCAAGGCAAAAGCACTTATGGCATAAACATCTTTGAGGGAAGAATAGAAGATGCGTTTGAGTATGGCGTGGTAGAACCTCTAAAAGTGAAGAGGCAAGCAATAATTTCAGCTGCAGAAGCTGCTGAAATGATTCTGAGAATAGATGATGTTATAGCTGCTGGAAAGCTTTCCAAGGAAAAGCCATCAACACCTACTCCTAGTGGCGAGGAAGAATACTAACTGGTACTTTTATTAACTTTAATTTTAAAATAATAAATATGCCAGAATGTACAGAGGAAGTAGAAATAATTCCTATTTCTCCTTTAAGAAGGTTGGAAAAGAGAATAGAGCAGTTAGAAGCTTCCAAAGCTTTTGACTCGAAAGAGCTTTATAAAGAGCTTGTAGATATAATCAGGATGAATCAACAAATTGTAGACGAATTAGCAAAGGCCAACGATGCCTTGAGAATAGAGCTTTCAAAGCTTCCTTCCAGGTTAGAAGATCTGACTTCAAGGTTAGAAGAACTAATAAATTTCATAAAAGCGTCGGCAGAAGAGGAAGTAGCTTCTAAGGAAGGAATCACTCCTTCTATTGCTCAAAAGCTGGACCAGCTAATAGAAATGACAAAGAAGATGGTAGAAGCGAACCAGGCTATGCAAGCATCTTTGGAAGAAGTGGAGAAGAGACTAAGAAGACCACCAATTACTATTAAAAAACCTTTATTACCACCAAAACCAACACTATAAAATATGAAAGGTGTGAGTGAGATCATTTCTGCTGTTTTGGTAGTGCTAATAGCCATAACACTTGTTGCGATGGCATATACATGGGGTTTGCCGTTAATACAAAAAATGCAGAGCAGGTCTGTAACAGAAAGAGTAGCTGGATATTTTGACCCAAACAATCCAAACTCCTTACAAAGAAAGATAACAACCGTTGCTAACAAGGGTGGGTATGATACGTTTAAATTAGACGTAGACGGCATATGGATAATTGAAACTGCAAGTAACAGTATTCAGTTTACTTTTTTTAGCAAAGCTACTAACCTAGCAGCAACAGGAGACTGGGTTGCACTCTTGGCTGGCGATAATTGTGTATCTCCTTCAGATTCAGCATACCTAGGAAGTAACTCTTTCGTTACTTGTGGTCGTGCAGATCCTTTTGGAGACGGTTACAACATCACTTACAAAATATGGTTTAGAGAGCTAGTAGACCCAAGCAACCCTAATGTAAGACAGAAGATCGAGTTAGAGGTAACAGGTCCCACAACCTCTACTGGTAAAACAATAGGTATATCTAGGGGTGAAATAACCACAACTCCAGAAGGTTTAACTATAACAAAAGTAAAAATTCTTTTAGGATGAAAGCTCAAACAGTCGTAGTACAATTTGTAATTTTCTTTGTCTTAAGCATAAGCATACTAGGAGCATTAGGATACTTTTTTAAACTTCAGTCCGACCTATTTAGAGAAGACGTTGCTTCTGGTCACAGAAAATTGGTTAATAGCTACGTTTCAGCGATTGCTATAAACCTTCTTGCTGAATGTAAAATATGTGATTATGCTGCTCTTTCTTTCAAACTCCAGAACATGACAGGAGGTTATTACACAGAGATAAGTTTTAGCAACAATCAGTCTAGTGTAATTACTCAACCAGGAGGAGTCGCAGATAAGTCATCCTTACACAATTTAAACTATACACTTCTTTTCAACGGCTTTTCTTACTCGATTAAGCCTATAACTTTAACATTAGAAAAAGATAAAAATATTTTAGGGGTAAGCTGATGAGGATAGCTAAAATAGTAGCAAGAAAAATGATTAGGGGTGCGAAGAAAGTCCTAACGGAAGCTAAGAGTGCTGAAGCAGAAGGAGCAGGAATAGGCCCGCTGGGAGTTTCTTTAGCTATAAAGTCTACTGGAGGTGTGATAGAAGTACCGTTAAAGATTCGGCCAATGATAGGTGGTGTAGAAGTTCCTAAGGAAGTAGAAAAACCAGCCATTCGAAAAGAAGTAAAGGTAGAAGAGGGATTAGAGATTCCAACAGAAATTAAAAAAGTTGGGATAGGAAAAAAAGAAGCTGTAGAAATTAAAAAAGGAGTCACCATATATCCTTTAATTCCAAGAAATCCAAAAAAAGGTGAAAAGATTTTTGCTTATGCTCGGATCTTCTGGGACGAAAAGGCAAATAAATATGTTTATCAGTTAGTTGAACCGCCTTTGAGTGATAAGATAAAAAGTTTGATGAATAAGCTTAGAGAGCTCCTAGAACAGAGGCTGGAGGTAGACTTCTCTAAATTAGGAGTGGCTGAAGCAAGAGAGTATATCCGTCAACAGATAAGTGAATTGCTAAAATACTTTAAGGTAGAAATTACACCAGAGGAAAGAGAAATACTTGATTACTACATAAACAGAGATTTTGTTGGTTTGGGAAGAATAGAACCATTAATGCAAGACCCGAATATAGAGGACATTTCTTGCGACGGAGTAGGGGTGCCAATTTTTGTCTATCATAGAGATCCTGCTTTTGGCTCTATAGTTACTAATGTAGTTTTTCCTTCTGCTGAGGAACTAGACTCTTTTATAATAAGGTTAGCTCAGTTAAGCGGTAAATCTATTTCAGTTGCTGAACCTTTGGTTGATGGAACTCTCCCTGACGGCTCGCGTTTACAAGCAACTTTAGCCACAGACATAGCAAGAAAAGGAAGCAATTTTACTATCAGAAAATTCACAGAAGAGCCTTTAACGCCTATTCATTTAATGAACTATGGAACAGTCGATGCAAAGACTTTAGCATTCTTATGGCTGGCAGTAGATTATGGGAGAAGTATTCTGATTTCTGGTGGTACAGCAACTGGTAAAACTTCTATGCTAAACGTTCTTTCTCTTTTTATCAGGCCAGAGAAGAAGATCGTTTCTATAGAGGATACTGCAGAAATAAGGTTACCACATCCTCACTGGGTTCCTACTGTTGCAAGAACTGCTATAAGTAAGGGAGAAAGAGGAGAGGTAGACTTGTTCGACCTGCTGAGAGAAAGCCTAAGACAAAGACCAGATTATATAGTAGTTGGGGAGGTTAGGGGTAAAGAAGCTTACATCCTATTCCAACAAATCTCTACTGGTCACCCATCTCTTGCAACAATACATGCAGAAGACATGAATAAACTTTTTGACAGATTAACAACACAACCTATTGCCCTACCTCCTCCACTCGTTGCAAGCTTAGATTTGATAGTTTTCCTAATTCGTGCTAGGTATAAAGAAAAGTTTGTTAGAAGAGTGAGTGAAGTGGTAGAGGTAACAGGTTTTGATTTTGAGACTCAAAGACCCACTGTAAATACTGTGCTAAAGTGGAATTCTTTCACAGACAAGTTTGATGTACAAGGCAAGAGTCTAACTCTTAAGAAAATTTCAAAGACGTTTGGTATACCAGAGCAAGACGTGATAGACGAGCTACAAAGGAGGGCTTTGATTCTAGAGTGGATGAAGAAAAAGAACATAACAGATTATAGAAGTGTGTACCAGGTAATAAACCTTTATTATACATCACCTGTTCGAGTTCTGGCAGTAGTAATGGGTGAGAGCTAGATGGGTTTCTATGATAGGGTTGCCTACAAACTTTTCAGCGAGTATGCGGGCAAGCTTACAGTTTACTTTCCAGACTTAAAATCTGATTTAAGAAAATCAAAGTCTAAAATTTCTGTGGAAGAGTTCATTTCCAAATCTTTGCTAACAGGCTTAATAGTTTTCCTTTTCGAGTTGCCTATATTTTCTTTCATCTACGGATTATTGTTTAAAAGCTTTGCTTTTGCATTTTTTACTGGTTTCACCACATCAGTCTTCCTCTCTATAATCTTCTTTTACTTGTACATAAACTATCCAAAGCTTTTGATTAGAGATAGGGAGAAGAAGATAGATAGCGCACTACCTTTTTCCCTCCTCTATCTTTCAACTATAGCTAGTACAAAACTACCTTTATCAAAAATTTTAAAGATGTCTTCCAAGTTTGGAAGGGAAGAAATTGCAGCTGAGATAAACTCCATTAATACAGACATAGAGATGTTCGGACTAGACGTAAACACAGCACTTGAAAGAGCTATTGAAAGGTCACCATCAAAAAAGCTTAGTGAAATCTTTTACGGAATCCTTTCAATCGTAAGAGCAGGTGGAGATTTGAATGTATACTTGAAAGAGAAGTCCAATAGCATGATGGTAGAATACAGAAGAAAATTATACGAGTTTGCTCACAGCCTGACGATTTACTTGGAGATATACCTTGTTGCGATAATTCTTGCAGCTATTTTTATGACAGTCCTAACTGCAATAATTTCTGGAATAGGAGGAGGCAACGTACTTCCCCTCCAATTTATGATGATTTTCGTGGTAATACCGTCAGTTTCGATTCTTTTCCTCTATCTTGTAAAGGCAGCAACACCAGGAGGTGAATAAAATTAAGAGAGAAATTAGGATGATAGGGATTTCTGGAGCAATTCTACTAGGAGCTATTCTTATAGGTGTTTTAACTGGCGACAGGGGAGTTTTAGCTAATGGGATAATAGTTTCTACTTTAGCAATAGTTTTCATGTATTTCCTTTACCAGTACCAGAAGTACAGAGACATAAAAGAAATGGAGGCAGTATTTCCAAACTTTTTACACGATTTGGCAGAAGCTATAAGCTCTGGAATGCCACTTTACAAGGCAATACAACAAACTAGTAAAATAGGCTATGGTAGGCTGAGCCTGGAAGTAAAGAAGATGTCTAATCAAATAAGCTGGGGGATGAGTGTAGATAAGGTTCTAGGTCAGTTTGCTGAAAGGGTAAAAAGTAGTAAAAGGCTTTATATGGCAGTGAATATAATAAGAGAGGCTCATTTGTCTGGAGGTGAGATAGTTTCTGTCATAGATTCTGTTGCAGACAACTTGATAACCTTGCAAGAGGCAGAAAAGGAGAAGAGAAGCATATTACATAAACACTTGCTAATAATCTATGCTATAACTATAATTTTCATAGTGATAATCGTTCTTATCAATCATTTGTTAATGCCTGTTTTCTATTCTCCAACCTTTGGACAGGTAGTCGGGCTAACAAACCCTTGCGAGAGTTGTACAGCTGGAGCTTGCAGTATATGTGCACTTTTTGAACTAACTTCAACTAGTTTGTTTGGTGTTAAGCCTGGCATACCCTCCTACTATGTTTCCCTCTTCTTCTACATGGCTTTTATGCAAGCATTCTTTGCTGGCTTGGTTGCAGGACAGATAAGCGAGAATTCTGTAATAGCAGGATTAAAACATAGCTTAATCCTTAGCGTGATAGTTTTAGTTTCATTCATGTTCTTATCAAGAGTAGGGTTGCTGGTAGTATGAAGGCTCAAGTATCTTCCGAATACTATTTTTCTCTAGTATTGTTTGTAATGTTTGCCACATACATAGTTTTTCAAACAATTTCTGCTACTTCGGTGTACAGAGCAGAAATAAGAAATAGGCTTCTAAAAGCAGAAGCTTACCAGATTTCTGAGCTTTTAGTAAACGATTTTGGCGAACCACTCAATTGGACCCAAACGAGTCCTGGTGAAATAAAGAGAATAGGCCTTTCTAGCGAGTTGAAGAATTTAACAAACTTAATTTCTCTCGATAAAATACAAGCCTTTAATCAAACATGTTCTTCAGACTACAATTCCATCGCCGAAAAATTAGGAGTACCACAAGATTATCAATTTGAGATCACGATTGCAGACTTAATTTCTAACACACTCTTAGCAAGCTGTTCACCTCCTACCAAGATTTCCAGACAGAATATAGCAGAAGTAACTAGAATAGCGGCCTTAGATTCAGGCTCTTATGCAAAAATAAGTGTAAGAGTGTGGTAAGATGCGCGGACAAATATCTATTATAGAAGCAATTTCAACCATAATAATTCTGATAGTTACACTAACAATATTTTTCCCACCTTTTTATTACGAGACCGGATGGGATGCTGCAGACACACTTCTAAAACTACGAGATGTGATAACTACTGCTGATAGGATAGGCATCCTATACAGTGTTTCTTTTGACAGAAATGCACTTTCCGATTTCCTGACTAAGACAGTTCTAGGTAACAATACCGTCTTTTGGTATACAACACAAGGGACAATAAAAGGAAGAATAGTTGTAGCATGTAATTGCACAGACGAACAAATTAGCGTTTTGAACAACTGGACCTATGGGCTTGAGGTGAACAATAGACCTATTAGAATTGAGTTTTGTCCGAGTTATCTTGGTATTGTTAATCCCTGCTACTTTGGTTCTGACCTTCTTTTAATTTGGGGTTACAGAAACCTTACACCTTATACTAGCATGCTAAATTCTTATCTTAGCAGCGGAAACGGAATAGTTGAGATTTCTGACTTGAACGCTACTTTACTCGATCTAGGAACAAAACAAATATTCGGGCTAACTAACACGACAATTACAGAGACTTCCAGGTTTTCCGATTACGACAAATTTAGAGTCACATACGAATGCGACGAAAAGCCGTGCAACGCAAGTGATATAATCTACCAACCTTGGAAGTATTTTTACCATATTCCTGCCCCAATTTTAACAAGTCAACTACCATCAGGTAATATCCAAACAGAAGGTTCTTTACCTTCTCCTTACTGTTCAAACATAACCAATGGGAGCTTGAAGATACAATCTTACGTCTATCAAGTAGACAGTCAAAATGTAGAAGAGCCTTATGCTTATTCTTTTTGGGTTTGCAACTTTAGTAGTGTTTACTTCGACACAGATTGGAATGGTACTGCTGATTTGAAAGTAGGTGTAGGTGAGAAATTCGAGTTACCAAACCTTCACAATCAGAGTGAAAACTTTACTTTTCTTTTAAGCTATATCCGTGAAGGAAAAATTGGCATAACATTTCAGCCGAAGTACAAGTTTTATGATTTTATCAGATACGAGTTTGGATACCAGATAGATCCGAATAAGCCAGGTAAGGGTCCACCTGCGCATGCTGTAGCTGCTGGCCTGGTAAATAGGTGGGGAAGATATTATATCATACTTCCAGATGATAACGATTATAATAGGGTGTTAATTCAAGCAGAAAATACAACAGAGACCGGAGGGATAATACCAGGAGTAGTACTCAAGAGTACACCTGCTTACAATACTGCTTGGATAGCCAATTTTACTGATGGTGGAGTTGGTGATGATGAAAGAATGCTTCTCATTTCTTTGCTCCTTTTCGCCTCTAAAAAAATCTCTTTAGAAGCTACTATTACACCAGTAAAGAAAGGTTATGAAGTCTCTTACGTGAATACACTAAACAGGGACATGTTTGACGTCTACTTGTTTACACTAGGTTTAGGATATCCTTTTTAAGTTTAAATTTAAAAACAAAACAATACAAATACTAAGGGCGAGCGTATGGTAAAAGGCCTATACCAGCATTTAAGAGAAAACTGGCAGAAAAACTTAGCTTCAAAGCTAATCCTGTGGAGGAAGCAGAATGTAGTCGAAAGAGTAGAAAAACCTACACGCTTAGACAGGGCAAGAGCTTTAGGCTACAAGGCAAAGCCTGGTTTTGTCCTCTGCAGAGTGAGGGTAAGAAAGGGTGGTAGAAGAAGACCTTTGTATGGAAGGAGAGGAAGAAAACCTAGCAAGGCAGGTCTTGTCAAATTTACACCTGGTAAAAGTTTGCAATGGCAGGCAGAAGAGAAAGCAGCTAGGAAGTTTCCAAACCTTGAAGTTTTGAACAGTTATCCTGTTGGTGAAGATGGCACTTATAAATGGTTTGAAGTCATTCTGGTCGATCCTAACAATCCAAGCATAAAGAATGACCCAAAGATAAACTGGATATGCAGACCGACGCATAAAGGTAGGGTGTTTCGCGGTTTGACGTCTGCTGGCAAAAAATCAAGAGGTGTATAAATGGCAAAATTACTCTTGAGCAAGCAACAATATCTTGCTTCTGGAATCCATATAGGAATGAAACAAAAGACAAAAGACATGAAAGAGTTCATATACAAGATAAGAGCTGACGGGTTAGCAGTTTTAAACCTAAGGGAGATAGACGAGAGAATTAGAGTCGCTGCAAAATTCTTGGCAAGACATAAAAACATTGTAGTTGCAAGCAGAAAGCCTGTAGCCCAAGAAGCTATAAAAAAGTTTGGCGAACTGATAGGAGCAAAAGTTGTGGTTGGTAGGTTTATGCCTGGGATGCTCACGAACCCTCATTACAAGGACTATTTTGAGGCTGATGTTATGTTTGTTGTAGATCCTGTGATTGATCAACAAGCTATAAAGGAGGCAGTAACAGCTAGAGTTCCTATAGTTGCAATGTGTGATACAGGACATGAGACGAAAAACATAGATTTAGTAATTCCTATGAACAATAAGGGTAAAAAATCTTTAGCTACAGCCTGCATGTTATTGACAAGAGAAATCATGAAAGAAAGGAAGCAGATAAAGTCAGATGCAGAGTTTAAGTATACTCTAAAAGATTTTGGGGTAGAAGAATAAACTTGGAAAATATTTTTTCTACAACAGAAAAGGTTTTTAAGCTATAAACAAAAACTTATGTTGATGACAATTTCTAAAATCAAAAAAAGAGACGGAAGAATCGTCGACTTCGAGCCTGAAAAAATTACTAACGCAATTTTTAAGGCTGCCCAGGCTGTAGGTGGAAAGGATAGGACAATAGCAGAAAAGCTTTCTAAACAAGTTGTAGAGTTGCTGGAAAAACAACTGAAGCCTGGAGATATTCCTACTGTTGAACAAGTTCAGGATCTTGTAGAAAAAGTTCTTGTAGAAAATGGACATTACAAGACTGCTAAAGCATATATTTTGTACAGACAAAAAAGGGCAGAGGCAAGAAGGATAAAAGCAATGTTGGGTGTAGAGGACGAGTTGAAGCTACCAACAAATGCTTTATTAATTCTGGCAGCTAGGTATCTGAGAAAAGACGTTAACGGCAAGATAATAGAGTCTACCGGGCAAATGTTCAGGAGAGTTGCCAAAGCTATAGCAGAAGTCGAAAGGATGTACGGAAAAGACGAGGAATACATTAAAAGCCTAGAAGAGGAGTTTTACAGGATGATGACAAATCTAGAGTTTCTGCCAAATTCACCAACGCTTATGAACGCAGGAGTTCCTGATGGTCTTAACTTATCTGCATGTTTTGTTATACCTGTTGAAGATAGCATAGAAAGTATTTTTGATGCTCTTAAAGTTATGGCAATCGTTCAAAAATCAGGTGGAGGATGTGTAGACGGAAGAGCTAAACTTGTATTTGAAAATGATGGAGAGTTTCATGTTTTAAGTATGAGTAGGTTCTACGAGAAAAATAGGCACAAAGAATTTTATGATGGAGAGTTTAATAGACACGGAATTGACGTGAGAGACAAGCAAATATTCGTTTTCTCTTTTGATCCAAAAACAAAAGAGTTAGCAAGGGGTAAAGTCCAATTTATTTGGAAGTATGTTTTAAGCAATGGCGAAGAAAAACACGAAATAAAAACTAACAAAGGTACTAAGATTTTGACTTCTGCTTGGCATCCCTTTCTTGTAATGACACCGAATTTTGAAGTTGTACAAAAAAGAGCTGATGAGATTAAAAAAGGAGATATGATTTTAGGGGCTATTCCGCCAAAAGTTAAGACCAGTTTTGACTTCGATTATTGGACGACTGGCTTCATAGTAGGTGATGGTAGTATCGGAAGGTATAGAAATAGAGCAGCTGGCTATGAAACAGATAGATTGAGGATTTATGACAACTGTAAAGAAACGCTTGAAAAAATAAATAAACATTTGGAGAAGAAGTTTAGAAGAAGATACTCGATCCAAAAAGATAGGAACATTTTCTACATTGATATAAAGAACAAAGAAATAATCTCGTACTACCTTAAACTAAGAGAAACTGTATATAAAAATAAAAATGCTACACTTTCTTTCATTACAGGACTTTTTGATGCAGAAGGGCATGTTAGCTCCAAACCTAGTGTTGAGCTCTCCATGATTAATGAAGAACAGATAGAAGCGATTACATACTTTCTAAACTCTATAGGAATAAAGGCAAGAATGAGAAAGAAAAAAAGAAAAGATGGTGTTGATTATGTTTTGCAAGTCGAGGAATATTCTTCGCTATTAAGGTTTTATGAACTCATAGGCATGAACTTACAGCGAAACGACAAAAGGGAGAAACTTAAAACTTTGTTAGAAAATCATAAGGGTGGAAGTTTTGGACTACCGTTAAATTTCGAATCATTTAAAAAGTTACTATCTGGGTCTGATGTTGAATTCAAGACCAACGGTAATCAGACAATTGCTGTTGTTGATGGTGAAAAAATTTCACTCGGACAGTGGCATAAGAGAGGTGTTGTTGCTAAGGCTACTTTAGTAAAGTTTTTAAGAAAAGTTGGTAATGTTTTAAACCTACGCCAACTTGAAAAGTTGTTGAGACTTGTAGAATCTTTAGAGGTTGTAAAATCGGTTTCAAGAACGAAAGAAGATAAAATCTTTTATGATTTAACAGTAGAGAATTTTCAGAATTATCTTGCTGGTGTCAACGGCCTAGTGTTTGTTCACAACACCGGATTCAGCTTTTCTCGTCTAAGGCCAAAAGGTGATATAGTAAAATCGACTACTGGCACAGCTTCAGGACCTATAAGCTTCATGAAAGTTTTCAATGCAGCAACAGAAGAGATAAAACAAGGGGGAAAACGTCGTGGAGCCAACATGGGAATTTTGCGAGTGGACCATCCAGATATATTAGACTTTATAGTTTGCAAAGAGCAAGAAGGATTTTTGAGAAACTTTAACATTTCTGTGGCAATAACGGACAAATTCATGGATGCTGTAAAAAATGACAAGGACTTTGAGCTAATCAATCCTAGAAACAAAGCAGTAGTTAAAACCTTGAAAGCAAGAGCTATCTGGAACTTAATAGTTACAATGGCTTGGAAGAATGGTGAACCTGGTGTAGTTTTTATAGATAGGATAAACAGGCATTGCAACACAACACCAAAGTTGGGTGAAATAGAGTCTACTAACCCTTGCTCAGAACAACCTCTTTTGCCTTACGAGTCTTGCAATCTAGGCTCTATAAACCTTTCTAAGATGGTTAAAGAAGTAGAAGGAAAGTACGAGATAGATTGGGAAAAGCTTAGAAAAACAGTAAAACTAGCAGTTCGTTTCTTAGACAATGTTATTGATGCCAATAAGTATCCGATTAAGCAGATAGAGGAAATGACAAAGGGAAACAGGAAAATAGGTTTGGGTGTAATGGGATTTGCTGACATGTTAATTTTGTTGAGAATTCCTTACAATTCTGAAGAAGCTCTCAAGACTGCAAGAGAATTGATGAAATTTATAACAGAAGAAGCAAGGAAAACTTCTGTAGAGCTTGGTAAGGAAAAAGGTAGCTTTCCAAACTTTAAAGGTAGCAGATGGGATGAGCTTGGTTATGAAGCAATGAGAAATGCTACAGTAACTACTATAGCACCTACTGGAAGCATAAGTGAGATAGCAGGTTGTTCTCAAGGCATAGAACCACTTTTTGCTATAGGTTATATAAGAAATGTGGCTGAGAGTTTAGGAACAAACTTGATTGTTGTTAATCCTTACTTTGAGAGAATTGCCATAGAAGAAGGATTTTACGACGAGAAAATTTTGAAAGAAGTTTTAAGTTCTACAAGCATTCAGCACATAAAAGAAATACCGGAGAGAATAAGAAGAATCTTCGTTACAGCTCATGACATTTCACCAGAATGGCATGTAAGAATTCAAGCAGCCTTCCAAGAGTTCGTAGACAATGGTATAAGCAAAACGATAAACTTTCCACACGATGCTACGCCTCATGACGTGGAAAAGGCTTTTATGCTTGCATACGACCTTGGATGTTTAGGTGTTACTGTTTACAGACAAGGCAGTAGACAACAGGAAGTTCTGAAGCCAATAGGAGAGGGTATATCCGTTTGTGAAGTATGCGAACTAAGTTAGAGAGAAGATAGAAAAGACCAAGCTCCTTTTACCATAATTAAAATTCCTACAAGCCAGGAAAGAGAAGTTAAAGCACTAGGTAAAAGTAAAATCAGTGCAGCAATGCAGTCTAGAACACCTATCAGCAAAAATAGAAAGTCACTTTTGAACGTGCTTAAAACAGTCCACCCACCTTTTACAAGGATTGCATAGCCGATGTAGGATGAAAAGATGGATAGACGGAAAACTAAAGCAGAACCAGCAGCTATATCTATTAGTGCAAGTATCGTCAACAACAGCTGAATCTTGACCACCAAATTAATTTATGATGATTAAAATAAGATATATGGGTTATGTATACTTATACACTGGAACTGGCGCAGGAAAAACTACAAATGCTTTAGGGCTGGCTCTTCGTTCTGTTGGGCACAAACATAAAGTTGTTATAATTCAATTTCTCAAATGGTGGAAAAACACAGGCGAATACAAGATAAGAAAAATGCTTTACCCTTACTACAAGATATACCAGTTTGGTAGACCTGGTTGGTTAAAAATAGATGATAAGACAGGAAAGATAAAGTACGGGAAAGCCACGTTTAAAGTAAGAAATGTGGAAGAATTAGACAGAGAGTTTGCAAGAAGAGGATTAGAGTTTGCAAAGAAAATTATGCTGAAAGAAAAACCTCATTTACTGGTTCTAGACGAAGTATGCTTGGCTTTGCATCTAAAGCTTCTGAAAGTTGAGGAGCTTCTTGAGCTTATAGAAAAACTTCCTAAGAGAACAGACTTAGTCCTAACAGGAAGGTATGCTCCTAAAGAGATTATAGAGAGGTCAGATTTTGTGAATGAAATAATAGATGTTAAACATCCGAAAGATATACCAACTACAAAAGGGGTACAATATTGATGGATGTCGATACTATAGAGTTGCCAGAAAAGAAAAAAAGGTATAAAGGATATAAAAAAGGCTTTAAGAGGAAGGGAAGAGGAGTAATTATACTAAAGTAGATATTTACTAAAACACTAATTTTTCTTATGGAAGTTGTTGGTAAATCCTTGCTCAAGCATATATACAAGAAAAGACCTGATTGGGCAAGGAAGCATGACTTTGGCAATCTTCTTGTGGTGGGTGGAAGTAAGATATACCCAACAACGCCTGTATTAGTTGGTCTTGCTGCTTATCGTGCAGGGGTGGATTGGGTGACCGTTGCTGCACCTCAAGAAGCTGCAAGAATAATTGCCACACATTCGCCAAACATCATGACTTATCCTCTTGAAGGAGAATTTCTAGAGATAAGGCATGTTAGTAAGCTTTTAGAGATTTTGAACAAAAGAACTGCAGTAGAGATAGGTGGAGGTTTAACAAGAAGCGAGCATGTACTTTCTGCAATAACAGAATTCTTGAAGGAAGTTAAAGTTCCTTGTGTAATTGACGATGATGCACTCTATGCTATTGCCAAAAACAAAGAAGTGATAAAAGAAAATTTTGTTCTTACTCCTCATTCTTTTGAGTTCTATGTCTTGTCAGGAAAGAAGGTCTCAACAGACCTAAAGAAAAGAGCAGAAACTGTAAGAAAAGTTGCAGCAGAGTTGGGAGCAACAATCATACTTAAAGGTCATATAGATGTTATTTCAAACGGTAAAGAGGTTGCAATTAACAAGACAGGAACTCCTTTGATGACTAAAGCTGGTTTTGGCAATACTCTTGCAGGGATATGCGCAGCCATTCTAGCTAGAAAGGTTGAGACATTTATTGCTGCTTGTGCAGCTGCTTACATAAACGGTAAAGCTGGAGAATTGGCAGCCAAGCAATACGGGGAGGGAATGCTGCCTACAGACCTGATAGAGCAAATTTCTCGCGTAATAAAAGCTTAATAGGAAGAAAGTTTAAAATTATAAACATGCCAGTGAGAGTAGTTGTTAATGGTATAGGGACTATAGGGAAAAGAGTTGCTCATGCAATAAGACTTCAAGATGACATGAAGCTCATCGGCATATCTACAAGATCTCCTTCTTTCGTCTTAAAAACAGTTTTAGAACCAGGAGCACCTTTATACGGCGTAGACCTTTGGGCAGCTAATCAAAACTCTTTAGAAGCTATGAGAAATGCAGGAATGATAGTGAACGGTACTTTAGAAGAACTTCTAGCAAGTGGGGAAGTGGATGTAGTTGTAGATTGTACTTCAGAAGGTGTAGGTGAAACTCTTAAACCACTTTATCAAAAGTACAAGGTAAAGCAAGTATTTCAGGGTGGTGAAAAGGCACATGTTGCTGACTTAAGCTTTACAGCAATAGCAAGTTATGAAAAGGCTTTTGGTGCAACTTCTGTTAGGGTTGTTAGTTGTAATACAACCTCTCTAGTCAGGACTATTTTTACAGTAGAGGAAAACTTTGGAGTAGAGGAAGTCTTTGCAGCTTTGGTAAGAAGAGCAGCAGACCCGTGGGAGGATGAAAAAGGTCCAATAAATGCGATAACACCAGATTTAAAGATTCCTTCACACCATGCTCCAGACGTGAAGACTGTTCTACCAAACCTAAACATAACAAGCATGGCTGTCAAAGTTCCAACAACACTTGCACACTTCCATATGATTCATGCAAAAGTTAAAAAAGAAACAACTACAGAAAAGCTATTGGAAGTTTTCAGGAATGGTTCTAGAATTCTCACATTCAAGGGAAGTGAGGGATATACTTCTACTGCAAAAATTTTGGAAAAATTTAGAGATTTAGGTAGAATAAGGAGCGATATGTATGAAGTTGCTGTGATAGAAGAGCTTGTAGCTGCTAAAGGTAAGGATGTGTATTGGGGACACATGGTGCATCAGGAAGCTATAGTTGTGCCAGAGAACGTAGATGCGATAAGAGCGATGTTTGAGCTGGAAAGAGATAAGTTTAAATCTATAGAAAAAACAAATAGGTCACTAGGAATAAAGCACTAGAAGTTTCTAGAGATTTTCTGTAGTTCACGTTTTAAATTTTTCCAAAATTTTAGCCATTTTAGTATTCTATCTATGAGGAGGCTGTATAATATTCCTGTAAGGATTACCAAGATTCCTACTTTAAAAACTTCCAAAGTTACGTTGGAAAGCATAAAAAAGCAGAGTAGAATTCCAAGAAGAGATGGGATGGGTAAATTCCTAAAGTTTAGAGGTACTTTAAACTTTCTTCGGATGTTATGCCTCCTCAATCGAATTACCGCAAGGTTAACAGCTATGAACGCTGTTAAAGTTGAAAAAGTAGCTAAAGATGCGGTAGAGACCATATCGCCTAAAAACAGAAAAAGGATAGAAAAGGTTGCAACAAGGATTATAGCTGTCCATGGTGTTTTGTAAGTGGGATGAACTAATGCAAGAAACTTTGGTAAAGACCCTTCTTTTGCAATTCCGTATACAATTCTTGATAGGTAAATGATCAAGCCAAGGACTGTCGTCGAAGTTGCGGTCAAAGCTATCAGCGAGACGATAAAGCTTCCTAGTCTGCTTTCCTTTTCTACTGCTAGTGCTAGTGGCGCGTCTGAATTTGCTAAAGCTTGCCACCCTACTAGACTTACGATAGACAAAGAGACTAAAATATACAGAATTGTAGTTATTGTAAGAGAGCCAATTATTGCTCTTGGAATATTCTTTCTTGGTGACTTAGTTTCTTCAGCAATGCTTACAATATTTTCAAAACCTAGAAAGGCAAAGAAGATTATAGGAGCAGCCAGTAATACACCGTTTATTCCGTATGGTGAATAAAAATAGTTTACTGAGCCGAAGTGTTTCATTCCAAATCCTATAACAATCAATAACCCAAAAATAGTTAAGGTTACAAGGAAAACGTTGAGTGTAGAAGAAATCTTTATTCCTCTTATAGCTACGAAGGAAATAAAGATTATAAGGAGTATAGAAAGTACAGTTTCGTCTATATTGGTAAGTCCTTTAGCATAGCCACCAAAGCCGCGTGAGACTGTAGCTACTCCCATAAGTCCTGCAAAAATCAAGAGCCAAGAGATGAGAAAGGCCAGGACCCTATTTCTGAAAGCTTTCATTGCATAGTAATAGTCTGCTGAAGATTTGGGAAACATGGAGGAAAGTTCAGCATAGCTTAGTCCAGTGCAGATAGCTATGAAACTTCCTAGAACAAAAGCAAGCCATATAGCATTTCCAGCAAATCCGGAAGCTTTGCCGATGAGAGTATAAACACCAACTCCTACAATTACACCTATACCATACATTATAGCTTCAAAAAGACTGAGCGTTCTCTTCAACTTATCCATAAGAATAATTTTCTCTTTTCTTTCAGAATAAGTTAACTTCAGGAATAAGAACTCAAAAGAACAAAATTAATCCTATGAAACATTTTTACGTTTCATCTTTCGTCCAAGGTTTGGCGGAAGAACTGATAGCACCTTTCATACCTTTGTTTGCTCTATCCTTAGGTGCTACGAAAACTCTAATAGGTTTAGTCTCATCTTTGCCAAACATTACTGGCTTACTTTCTCAAGTGCTTTGGGGTAGTGTTGTGGAAATAGCAAAAAACAGAAAGTTTCTAGTCATTCTAGGAGGAATAGTTTGGTCTCTTTTTTGGATACCCATATCTTTTGTGAAAGAAGTATATACTTTGATAATTTTGCTAACTCTCCAGTCTATCCTCTCTTCTATCACAGTGCCAGCATGGACGATCATGTTTATCCAACTATCTCCAAAGTATAGGCGTGGAGAAGTGATCGGCAATTTAAACACTGCTTCTAGTTTAGGATATTTTGTAGGAAGTATGATAGGCGGTTTAATACTTCGTCAATTTGGTTTTGTGTACTTCATCTTTTACATGATTTGTTTCCTGGGAATTATCAGCAAGATTGTTTTTATTCATGTTGAAGAACCTGTAATACTTTCTACTCGGAGTTTTAAGGAAGTTTTAAAGTCAACGTTTTGTCTTGAAATAACAAAAAACAAAAAAATGATAAATTTAATTGGCGCCATAGCATTCCTAAATTTTTCAGTTAGCATCGCAGGACCTTTCTTTTCAGTCTATATAGTGAAAAATTTAGGAGGAAGCATCATGGATGTTGCTATAATTTCAGCCATAGGCTTTATTTCACGTATAATCTTTTATCGTCCATGGGGGTCTTTAGTAGACTACTTAGGAACAAGAACTGTCATGCTAAGCTGTATAATTCCAATATCTTTTTATCCATTCGTCTATGCTATCTCTAACAGTTTAGTTTGGGTATATCTTTATGCTTTTATAGGTCAAGCTTCTTGGGCAGGCTTCGATACTGCTTTGTTCGTATATCTTTCACACATCCTACCGCATGAGAAAGGATCTTCTTCTATTGCTATGTACAATATGTTAACTGGTTTAAGCTCGGCAGTAGCACCTTTTGTTGGAGGAATGGTCGCAGAGTTTACTAGCATATGGTTTGTCTTCATCCTCTCAACTCTCTTAAGAATTATTTCCATGAGATTCTTGGATGGGTTAGAAGAGAAAGTCGGTTTAAGGTCGGAAGGGATGGCAAAAATAGGGCCTGAGCCTTTTGGACTAATTTCAAGAGTACAAACGTTTATTTCAACTTATTTTCTTCTTATAGAGAAGACTTTAGAGCTGAAGAAAAGAAGGTCTACTTAAACTTTTTCTTAGCAAGTCTTGCTACTGTATCCTTAAACCCAAGCCCGATTGCAATTGCTATACCTAGACCAAACGAAGCAACGATGATTATCAGTATCATGTTTATTAGGCTTGCATCTATACCTACAGAAGGCAAGGCTGTAGCAACTGCTATGTAGATGATAAGGAAGAACATAATTTTTGCTACAAGGTTGGAATACATAATTTTACTCTCTTCTATCTTTTCTCTTACATACTCTGCAACAGCATAACCAGCTATAACTACGATTATTGCTTTTATCAAGCCAGGAATGAATGCAAGAATTGCACCAAGAGCTTCTACTAATACAGGGACTCCAAGAGTTTCAAAAGAAGCTTGGATAAAGAGAATGTAGATGGCCCATGAAAAGATTATTGAGAAAAGATCGCTCAACTTGAACAAAGGCTTCTTTTTCTTGAAAAGAAGGTCGTCAAGCTTTAACCTTCTAATTACTTCTTTTACTATTCTTCCTACAACGCTTCCTATCAACCAACCTATCCCAAGAAGCACCAAAGCTCCTATAACATTTGGCAAGAATTTTACAAAAGACTCTGAAATGCTAACTAAAACTTCTGTAAACTCTACCATTCGTAAATAATTTGGTGAAGAGTAAATAAATTTATTTACCTGGAGAAAAGAAGACAGACCAAGTTGTAAAGTTGTTTGCTACTAGTCATTATCCCCAAGTCTGGATAAGTTTTTCTTAATCTCTTTATTCTATTTTTATCGTAAGCTACACCAACAGTTATCATACCAGCACTTTTTCCAGCTTTTATGTCTTCAGGCGTATCACCTGCATACAAACAATTTTGTGGCTTTACATCCAACTGGTCAGCAAGCCATAGAAGGGTGTCAGGCGCAGGCTTAGGCTTTAACTTCAATTTTAGAATTTCGTCAAAAGTAACCATTTTTGTTACATATTCTAGTGCTTTATTGTTTTCTAAGACAGTTTCAACAACACACCTTGGTGAATGTGTGGCAATACCTTGTGGATAGTCTAAAGAATGCACATGCTTTAGCATTTCTCTAGCACAATCAACAAGAGTAAGAGAATGAATTTCAGATAGGTATATCTCTTCAGCTTTCCTCTTTGGAATTTGCCACTTCTTTAGCCAGCTTATCAAATGGGAACCAGTTTCTAGTTCTTTTCTATTTATCCTTATTTCTTTTCTGGTATATTTACAAATCTCTTCAATCTTTTTCTGGAGATATTTATCTGTAAGTACTAATGTGTTGTCGAAGTCGTAAATAACCCCTCTCAACTCACTTCCCATTTTTAGAAGTTTATCCGGAAAGAATTAAAACTTTAACTTTCTTTAAATTAATACTCTCCTAAAAATCTATTAGTGGTAGGATGATAGACATAAAACTAGTTAGAGAGAATCCGGACTACGTTAGAAAGAACTTAGAAAAAAGGAGAGACCCAGGCAAGCTAAAGCTTTTTGAAGAGCTTGTTGAAGTGGATAAATTCTGGAGAAAAGTTCAGACAGACCTTAATCTTCTAAGGCGAAGAAGGAACGAGCTTACAAGAGAGATAGCAGAGCTGAAGAAAGAGGGGAAGTCTTTCAAGAAAAAGTTGGAAGAAGCGTCGAAAGTAGCCGAAGAAATAGAAGAAAAAGAGCAAAAGCTTAAAGAGCTAAAGGAAAAGGAGAGGTCTCTTTTGTTGTCTATACCAAACCTTCTACACGATTCTGTGCCTTATGGAAAAGACGAAAACGATAATGTCGAAATAAGGAGGTGGGGGCAACCACCTAAGTTTGATTTCCAGCCTAAGGACCATCTGACAATTTTACAGAATTTAGGGTTAATAGACGTGGAGAGAGGCGCAAAGGTAGCAGGGCATCAATTCTTTTACTTGAAAAAGGAGCTTGTGCTGTTAGATATAGCAATACAAAGGTTTGCTATAGATAGTCTTTTGAAGAAAGGTTTCATACTAATAAACCCTCCTTACATGATAAATAGAAAAGCATACGAAGGAATGATAGACCCAACAGACTTTGAAATGGTCACTTATAAGGTGGAGAACGAGGACTTGTACTTGATAGCTACTGCAGAGCATCCACTGGGTGCAATGTACATGAATGAAGTTCTAGATAAGGACGAGCTTCCTCTCAAGTTTTGCGGCGTATCTCCATGCTTTAGGAAGGAAGTAGGCGCGCATGGAAAGTACACACGGGGTTTATTCAGGATGCATCAATTCAATAAAGTAGAACAATTTGTTTTCTGTTTACCAGAGCAATCTTGGGAAATACACGAAGAGCTTCAGAAAAACTCAGAAGAACTTTATCAAAAGCTTGGCTTACACTATAGGGTTGTCAATGTATGTACTGGAGAGATAGGGACAGTAGCAGCAAAAAAATATGATATAGAAGTTTGGATGGCCGACGGAAAGTTTAGAGAAAGTGGCTCTAACAGCAACTGCACAGATTATCAGGCACGCAGGCTAAACATAAGGTACAGAGAAAAGCCAGGTCAAGCTCCTAAGGGTTTTGTTCATACCTTAAACAATACAGCATTAGCAACGAGCAGGACTATAGTTGCTATAGTAGAGCAATATCAACAGAAGGATGGTAGTGTTATAATACCAGAGGCACTCAGACCATACATGAATGGTATAGAAAGACTAGCAAAGAGTTAAATCAAATATCTAGTTAAGAAAAATGTAACGTCTCCATAAAAGAATGTGAATAAAAGGGCTAAAGAAAAGACCGGGCCAAACCTCACACCAGTCTTTATTGTAACAAATTTCTTGCCAGATTTTTTTATTTTTCTAAGTTCGGCTTCTGTTATTCCATCCCATCTCTTAGATTCGAGCAACACGTCACCAACTTTTAGCTTACTTACTGGAATTCTTTTTTTAAATCCAACATCTTCAACAACTCTCACAAACTTCCAAAGAAGAATTAGAGAAACAAAGAGTACTAGTGGCAATACAGAATTTCTCAGCAAGATAAAAAGATCTTTTTCTAAATCAAGTACACTTGTAAAGTACAAGTTCGTAGCAAAAAATGCGATGAAGCAAGCAAGAGCTACTAAGGAAAAAAAGGTTGCAGATGCTTCCACTCTTTTGAAGAACTCTCTTAGTATTTTTTTCTCCATGAAAGCAAGAACTAACGCATAAAGTATCATGTATCCAGCTCCAACGTACAGAACGTTTAAAAGATAAGTTAGTGGAAAAGGTAACAAGAAATTGAAATTTAGAAAATTAGGTTTTGTTGGCAGCAAAAATACTATTGCCGCTAGTAGCTTGGCATCTCCACCTCCCCATTGTCCGAAATAGTATAGCAAGAAACCAAAAGCTAAGAATGGAAGACCAGCTACTAAACTATAGAATATTGGTAAGTAGCTATGTTGAATTAAGGATTCCACGATAGCTAAAAATAAAGCTAAAATTATCATTGCATGCGGAATTATGTCAGGAATTTCAGTCGTCTTCAAATCGTAAGCTCCACCAACGACCGAGCCTACAAGAGCAACTAAAAAACGAATTTCACTAAACATAGATATTATTTGTTCTTCTAAGAATATTTTTTAAACCCTATGCTTCTGGCAACTTCTCTGAAGCATTTCCTGCAGTAGTAAAGTCCATACTTTCTTATTACACCACGTGTACTTCCGCATCTTCTGCAAGGATGAGCAGCTCTACCAAACTTTTTTGGCATTAGCTACCTACCTCTCCTAACAAGTAAAGGAGGTCTTGCTCCGAATCTTCCAGTTCTTCCATTTTTTCAAATATTTTCGAGTAGAAAAGACTAAAGTTTTCTTCCATTTCAGCCTTTTCCAGTATTATCCCGTTCAAGTTTGCACTCAGTATAAGCATCTCTTCATTCAATTCTAACACCGAATTTTTCTTCCAAAAATTTTATCACATCCTCTTTATTAATTCTATGCTCTTTTGGTATTTTTCCTTTTTTTACTTTCCTTCTTTTCACCCTGTAACCTGGCCTCTCAAAAGTTACAGCAACATCCAAGCCCAGTATTCCTATCGTAGGTTGATACTTTACGTTTGGTAAGTCTATGTACTCTTTTATTCCTATGTTCAAGTTTCCGTCACTATCGAATTGAGACCTTTTAATTTTTTTATCTACAGCCAGTAGAACTCTTTTAAAGAATTCTTCAGCATGCTTTTTCCTAAGAGTAACTTTAACGCCTACAGGCTTACCCTTAGCTATTCCAAAAGTAGACCTTCTCTTACTTTTTGTTACCGTAGGCTTTTGTCCGCTTAACATTTCTAAGAGCTTTTTCGCTCTTTCTATCTTCTGCAAATCTCCGCCGCATCCTATGTTTAAAGTAACTTTCTCTATCCTGATTTCACGCATAGGATTTTCTTCCATTTACATCACTGTAATGAGAGGTTTTTCCTTCCCCAAGACAATCAAGTAGTCCAGAAGTGTTTCAATTTTTTCTTCTCCAATTTTACATAATACTCTAGCAGGTTTTCTAAATTCACCTTTGTAAACTTTATCAACAACACAAACTTTTCCAGAGTTCTTCCCTTTTACAACAATTCCTGTGCAACCTTTTTCAAGTGGAATATGCTGAACTATTTTTAAGCTCGGTAGCTCGATCAAAAGAGAATCGTTAGTCTTGTACACATCTTCAGTTACAATAATGTTTTTCCCATCGTTCAAGTTTAGTTGTGTTTTTCCACCTTTGAGAGTAGTTTTATTTAGGATTTTGCAGATTTTTAAGTTAGACTCCTCCTTATTTATTTTCAACAAGTCTAAGCCGTATGAAGTTGGAACTACTCTATAACATTCGTTAAGTTTAGGTATAAAGACTACATCAAACAATCCAACAGGATAAGCATGGTCTTTTCTTGGCTTTCCGTCTACAAGAATTTCACCTTTTTTTATTATACTTTTAGCTTCTTTTCCAGTTTCTGCTAGATGTAGAAAATCTCTTACCACTATTAGCAAGGGGATGCACTCTAACTTCTTATGAGGCCCTGGCCTAGGCGATACAACCCACTCTAACTTCTTTCTTGGAATTTTCCAGTATTTTGGTGCTAAAAGCCTTTTTAACTTTGCTATATACTCCCACCTTTTTAATCTATTTTAACTTCTTTTAACTTATCCTTGAATTTTTAAAATTATCGTGAGAAAAGCTTATAAACGTTGGCTTGCTTTCTTAGAACTCCTCTCCAGGATGAGAAGCCTTCTTTTATCGCTTAACTCAAGGTTTATTATCATTAGATTGCTTGGATGAATGGGTACTTGTACTTCAGTTCCTACAGTCCTTTTTCTAGTCACACCTTCTACGTATACTTTTAATTTCTTCAAATCAACCTTAGAGACCTTACCAACTTTTCCTTTAAATTCTCCACGCAGTATCTTTACTTCATCTCCTCTTCTTATTGGTAAGGATCTTCGTTTATACTTTTCTCTAAGTTCCTTGGATAAATGCGCAGAAAGAAGCTTTCTTCTCTTGTGTAATGGTGCTGTATACAAGGCTTTTCTTTGCTTTCTAGGTTTTTTTGATTTAGGCATAAGCACACCTAAACAACCATGCTAGCAATCTTTCCTATTGCAGGAAACCTTTCTACAACTTCTCTTGCGACAGGACCTTTTATCTGTGTACCTCTTGGTTCTAGACTTTCGTTTACTAAGACTGCTGCATTATCCTCAAACTTTATTCTAATTCCTTCTTTCCTTCTATATTCTGCCTTCTGCCTGATTATTACTGCAGTTACCACTTGCTTTCTAATCTTTACATCACCTTCTTTTACCGTGCATTTAACAACATCAGCTACTCCAGCTCTTGGTTGCCTTCTTCTTGTACCTTTATACCCGCCTACAGAAATTATCTGTAAGAGTTTTGCCCCTGTGTTATCAGCACAAACGAGATAACTTCCAACGTTCAATGCTTTAGTGACTTTCGCTTTAACTGCTTTCATTTTTCACCTTTTCTTAACTTTTCAGCATAACTTAATCCTCTTTCTGTGATTTGGACCGTGTAATCTTTTCTACTCCCTTTGTACCTAAACTTTATTATCATTCCATTCTTTTCTAAACTATCTATGTATCTGTCTACCTCGCTTAATACATAGATCAACTTTTCTGGTGGAGGGATGTAAGGGAAATTTGGTTCTACAATTCTTGCTATTTCTTTTCTTGTTAGCATATTTTCCTTTGCCAATCTTGAAATGATTTTTATGTACGTTGGATCAGGCTTTAAATTCATGCTCACTTAATCACCTCTATGACAACAAAAGATTTAGTCTTGCTCAAAGGTCTGCATTCAGCAATTCTAACTTTATCACCCTCCTTTGCGTTTATACATTCAGGATTGTAGGCAGCAATTCTACTGTGTCTACGCTCGTACCTCTTGTACTTTGGGACATAATGAAGATAATTTCGTTCAATTATAACACTTTTTGGCGATTTGGCAGAGACAACCAAACCTTCTAGGATCTTCCCTCTAATGGATAAACGACCATGAAACGGACACTTAGGGTCAGAGCATTCCTTCTCTGGTGGTTTAACTTTTATTCCAATGTTTCTAGCTTTCATCCGACCACTTTTAATAAACTTGAAATTGGAAAAATATAAATTCTTAAACAAGGCTAGTATAAGAATTTCTTTTTTATCCTGTTTTCTGGTCTACCTACTAAAACCTTACCATCTACTTGTACTTTTGTTTTGTCTGGCAGGGTAAAGATGAAAACGCAATTGCTTTTTATCACAGTCTTTTCACCATTTTTTGTTTCAATCTTAAGCGTGTTATAAGTTTCGTCTATCACTACTCCTGTTAAACCTTTTTGAGTTTTTTCAGTAGATTTAACAACTTTTACTTTTAACCCTATCAGTTCATGTCTGACTAAGTTCTTTGGTGTAATGGGCATAATTATAAAGAAAAAGACTTTATATTATTTCTATTTGACTTTCATCAAATCCAAAACTTTTAAGCAAGTCTTTTAACCTATTTCTATGATCACCTTGCAACTCTATTTTCCCGTTTTTGTAGGTTCCACCGCATGCAAGCTTCTGCTTCAATTGAGAAGTAATTTCTTTTCCTCTACTTCTCACTCCTTCAATTATTGTTATAGGCTTATTAAACTTTCTCTTTTCGATAAAAACTTTTATTTTCTTCTCTTCTTTTTCTAAAGCTTCACAAACACAAATTTCTGCTGGCAATCCACACTTAGAGCAAATACCTTGAGAAGCAGGAGCTCCACACTTAAGACACACTTCTGCCATTTCTATCTTTTTCCCTCTCTTGCTTTTAATTCTCTTTTTATTGTTAAAATCCTGGCAATGTTCTTTTTAATCTCTTTTATTTTACCAGGGTTCTTTACAGGTCTGCCCATCTTTACATTACTCAATTCTTTCATCAGCTCTAATTTTAATTCTTGTAGTTGACTATTTAAATCTTCAGGCTTTAGTTTCCTCAGTTCCTTCGCTCTCACCCTTCTCACCTTCTTTCATTTTAAACTCTTCTATAGGCTGCTTCATTATTCTCACTTCAACACCAACTACACCAGGTTTGATCATAGCTTGGGAATAACCCTTTTCTACAAGCCTCTCAGCATACTCGCCAGAGTATGCTACAAACCCAGACCTAAACTTTTGAAACCTGGATCTTTCCTTTCCAGCAAGTTTTCCAGAAACTACAATACTTACTCCTATTGCTCCTGCGTTCCTTACTTGCTCCAGGTAATAATTGCAAACTTTCTTGTAGTTTATTCCTTTTTCTATAGCTTTTGCAATCCTGTAAGCAACTATATTAGCATCCAGCATGGGCTGTTCAACTTCTTTTACGTCTATCATTGGATTTTCTATCTTAAACTTTTCTTTTATCTCTTCAGCAAGCTCGTCTATTTTTCTTCCAGACTTTCCTATGATCAAGCCTGGTTTATGAACATAGATTATTATCCTAGTTCCCAGAGGAGTTCTCTCTATTTCTGAATGGCTATATCCAGCTTTCTCAACCTTTTTCCTTAAAAACTTCTCTAAGTCTGAGATGGCAATGCCAGTTTTTACGAAAATCTTTTCTATCACCTTTCTTCCACCACTACTTCCAAGTTTGTTACTTTTCCTCTTCTTCCCCTGAACTTTGCCTTTGATTTTGGAAGCACGAAGGTAAAACCTTTATCTGCTTTTATTCTACTTATGAATAACCTTTCTACATCCATGTTCTTTTGTTTTGCGTTTGCTTCTACATTATTTAGTAGTTTAAGGATTTCGCTGCTTGCTTTTGTGTAATACTTTCCGTCTACACTTTCCTTCTTTTCTATAAGCCTTTCCAAAAAGCTTTTTGCTTTTGACAATTTCTTTCCTTTTAGTTTTTTGCATAGGAGAGTGGAATGCTTGAGAGAAATTCTTGCTGTAGTTCTTGCAGTCACTTTCATGCCATCACTAGGTCTTTGTTGCATAGTGTTTGCTTCCCTTAGAAGCTCCTATACCAGGTGCAGAATGTTTCACACGCTTTATTGTTATTGCAAAGTCACCAAGCCTAAATCCTATCATTTCAGGAGTTATTGTAATAGGTTGCCATTTACCGCTTGCGTCTCCAGCCTTTCCACCACCAATATAGACGCCAATCTTTTTTCCAACCATTTCAGGAAGTATTACCATGCTTCTTACATGTGTTTTGTGAAACTTGTCAGGCTCTTTCCTTAACTTTTCTAAGAGCTTTCTCTCTTGTTCAGTTAATCCTCTTCTTAACTTTCTTCTTATTTTTGCGTCAGCTATCTTTGCAAATTCTTCTATAGACATTTTTTTCAATTCTTCTAGCGTATATCCTCTATACCTAAACTCTTTCATAATTATCACAACTTTTTCTTTCCAACCCTCCTAGCTGCGATGCTACCAACTTTTGCTCCGGGTGGAGCTGTTCTAGCCACAGTCTTCGACGGTCTCGGCCTCTTACTCTTACCTCCATAAGGATGATCGGTTGGCGTCATTGCTACACCTTTTGTCCTTGGGAAGATTTTGCCTCTTGCATGCATAGCATACCAATGTTTGCCAGCCTTTACCCATGGCTTTTCTACCCTACCACTACCAGCAGGAATTCCTATGGTAGCTCTGCATCTAGCATCTAATTCTTTTGTCTTCTTAGATGAAAGCATAACTACAACCTTATCACCAACTCTGCCTACAACTTCTGCAAAACTTCCACTACTTCTGCATAGCTTTGGACCAGAACCAGGATAAGTTTCTATTGCGCATATCTTAGTCCCTTCTGGAATTTTCCCCAGTTCTACTACGTTACCTACTACAATTTTTCCATCATACTCTATTTCTGAACCAACTTGCAAGCCTTCAGGAGCAATGTGCAAAACTTCTTTTCCATCTTCAGTCCTTATGATTGCGACAGGAGCAGACCTTCCAGGATCATGAACTATGTCAACAACCTTGCCTACGACCTTATTAAAAGGAAAATAACTTACTTTACCTAGATACCTGTGGCTCGGTGCTCTATATCTTGGCCCGCCCTTTCCTCTTGCTCTGGCAATTATCCTTTTTCCCATCTTTCTCACTTGTTATTAGTTTTTAAGTAAATTAATATTTTGGCTTTAGAAAACTTTTTAAAATTTCTGAAACATTGCTTAATTATGTCTTTACTCGTAGAAAGAGCTGAAGATTTTGATTTAGAAAGTTTGAGGAAAATTACTCCAATTAATTCCTCCTTTATAAGATTTTTAGAAGAGTACCTTCTCTCAGACGATAGGATGCCCATTTTTTTGTTAGGGCCAAAAGGCTCCGGAAAGACGTTTGGAATAATGAAGGCTTTAGAAACTTCGGTTGAAAGAGATAAAAAATTATTACCTGTGGTATTTACTTACCGACAAGATGGTAGAAGCGGAATCTTAGACCCCTTAAAACTAGCATCTCCTGAAACATGGGGCGAAAGATACTATGTATACAACTCTTGTTGTAATAGAGAGGATTTATTGAATAATGCAAATGTTATAGTGGAAGATGATATCCACTATAGATTTGAAGCATTAGTTAAAGGTAAAGAGTCTCCAGAAGTTTTTGTTGAAGACTTAAAAAGGTCTTTAGAAGAAGTTTATCATGGGAAGAAGTTCATACTTGTCTCTGAAGATCTTCTTTCAAGCTATGCAGAAAAATTAAAAATTGATGAGTTCGATGAAATTTTGCCTAGATTTGGAGAGCTTCCGTTAGATCCTAAAAAATATCTGAAATATAGAAATAAGCGTAATTACCTTGCCCATAGGGAGATTCCTATTTCTTATGAGGAATGGCTAAATCTTTTTGACGCATATCATGTAGAAGCTGACGAACCTGTTAAGGAATTTCTCTATTCTTCTAACTCAGAACCAAGAGCTTTTGTTAGATTTTTCAAATTATTTCAACAGAAAGAAAGGGTAACCATAGACGATTTAGCTAAGAAAGCTCTCGAAATATTGCCTAAAAAGGTAAAGAGTAAGGAGGAACAGAGGGTTTATGAATTTTTATTTCATTTTTTCCGTTTATAGAAACAACCGCTGATATAGAGGATATGGAAAAAAATCCTTTTTTCAATTAGAAAAAAAGAAGTACTAAAAGAACTCTATCAATCACTCCCGCTCATAAAAAAATTATGTTCGGATGCTGCAAAAAATTTAGCTCCCCCAATACGTGAGTATGATAAGAAAAGATGGGTTAGAGACCCTGCTTATGCATTAAGAAAAAAAGAAGAGGAGGATTGGTTTGTAGTTAATAGTGTAATAAGAAATGTCGTCGAAAACGAAGTTCCAGGAGAGGATGTTGAGAAAATAACTAATTTGATGCATTTATATTATTCAAACCCTATAATGTCAAAGTTTGAAGAAGTATATCCAACAATAAGGAAGCTTGAACTGGATGGTTATTTTGAGCGAATTGGATATCTTTTGCATAAGTATTATACAAGGGTAAATGATGGTTTGATGCCAACTAGAGCATTTCAGGTTGTGTTATGTGACGTACTTTACGAAAAACCTAGCCTGGATATAATAACAGAGTTAAGTAAAATAAATAATTCACCAAGGAAGGCTCCAGTCTAGCTTTTTCATAAGATATTTATATGAATTTCTTATACTTACTTCACTTACACAAGCTGCTTTCGCTATATCCCTTTGAAGTTTCTTCTCACCACACTCTATACAAGCAAGGTAAAGGGCTCCTGCAGCCAATGCTAGTGGAGATTTCCCGGGTAAAATATGCTTCTCTTTAGCTTTCTTAAGGTATCTAATAGCAAGCTCCTGAGCTTTCATCGAAATCCCTAACTTTTCAGCAATTCTGGGAATATATAAGAGAGGATCTTGCGCTTTTGGTTCTACTAATCCTTCACGTACCAGAAGCCTGTAGTTTCTCTGAAGTTCTTTCCTGCTAAGAGGACCTGCTTCAGCTATTTCAGAAATAAATCTTGGAAAATCCATATGTCGGCAAGCAGCATAAAGAGCAGCATAGGTCAATTTAACACTAGAGCTTCTACGTAGTAAACCTTTATCTAATGCAGAAGAATAGATTGAAATAGCCTTCTCCTTAACAGATTGTGGAATGTAGAGTTTATCGCAAAGGCTTTCTAACTCTCTTATACTGCTGGCAAGATTTTTATCACGCTGTTTACTCATCTGCACCACTTAAAATTAAATCGGTAAATATTTAAAAGTAACTTTAAATCAGAATTATGTTATTCCTAGTTTTGTTGCTAATATCTCTTAGTTTAAAGTTAGAATTTAACGTTTTTTAAATATATTTTCTTTCCCAAGCTATTCCATACCTCAACTCAGCCAAATAGAATTACCGTCTTTTGTTTCTTTTAATTGTTTCTTGCTTCAATAGCTTCTCAGTAATTTTCCTTCGGGTTTAACTTTTTGTTCAAGAGTAGTATATTAGGGTTTTTCAGTTTTACTCTTTAAATATCTTTAATGAGCAGGGAAAAATTAGAAGATGTAGAAAAATGGTAGATGATTATAAAATTAAAGCTTTAGAAAAAATCTCAGAAGAAATAAAAAACTGTGAAGAATGCAAAAGAAATAAATTCGGATTAGCCGTGCCTGGCGAAGGCAATCCAAATGCAAAAATCATGCTGCTCGGCGAATCACCTGGACCTACTGAGAGCAAAGTTGGCAGACCATTTGTAGGGAGGTCTGGTAGATTTTTAACTGAAATTCTAGATTTGATTGGAATAAAGAGAGAAGAAGTCTTTATCACCTCACCGTTGAAATATTATCCAGGAAGGCGAGCACCAACTACTGAAGAAATCAGGCATGGTATGCTGCATACTACAAAGCAAATAGAAATTATAAACCCAAAGCTAATTGTGATGCTTGGGAATGTTGCTCTCAAAGCTTTATTTCCTAATGAAAAGTTCAAAGTTTCTGAAATTCATGGCAAACCAATAAGAAAAAATGGAAGAATTTATTTTCCAACCTTCCACCCTTCAGCTGCAAGAAGGTTTCCAAAAGTAAGGGAGAAAATGATAAAAGATTTTGAAAAATTGAAGTTGCTCATAAAAGATAAAGTAGTTTGTTCAAATCATTCCTAGCTTTGCTGCGACATCGCTTGCTTTAAACTTAGGATTTATTTTTATGAAAGCTTTTTTCTCCCCTTTTTTTGTTATAAGCGTGTTAACTTTATCCACTTTAACTTCAAAAAGCTTCTCAAAAGCTTCTTTTATCTCTTGCTTGGTCGCCTTTCTATCTACAATAAACACTATCTTGTTTTCCTTTTCTACCAGCCTGACAGACTTTTCTGTTGTATGCGGATACTTAAGTATTTTGAACGGGTCCATTTTAACCAACCAAATTCTTTAGCTTCTCAAGAGCAGACTTAGCCCAGATAGTTAATCTGCCAGGCATGCCACCTGGTGCAAGGTAGGCTGCGCATAGGTTTTCTACCCTACAAACATGAATACCGGGTAAGTTTCTTGCAGCCTTACCAATTCCCTTATCTTCTGCTATAACTATTAAAGGACCTACCTTTCTTTTATACTTTCTTCCTCTGGCCTTACCTTTACCAGCTCTAACTTTTTTCTTCTTTATTCTTTCTAGCTCCTCTTCCAGCCCAACAGCCTTCAGAAACTTTACTACATCCTTAGCCTTTTTCAACTCTTGGACACTGTCTTCTACTACTATAGGAAGAGGTATATCCTTAATCTTGTGCCCTCTTTTCGCTACAAGCTCTTTCTTTGCCGTAGCTGCTATTGCTGAGCGAATAGCCTTTTGTCTTTCCTTCTTGTTTATCTTTTCTACCCAGACTTTCTCAACTTTTGGAGGATGAGCCTCCCTTCCACCTTTAGCTTGAGGTACAAACCTTGCTTGGAAGTATAAGAAGGGAACTGTCTTACCATGCAGCCTTGGCAACCTAGCCATCTCTCTGTTCATCATAGTATACCTATGCCTTCTGTATCCATGATAATGAGCAGAAGTTCTTTGGCCAGCCATGACATCTGTACCATAAGGTTGTCTTTGTTTGCTCATGGTCGATAAAAAAGCTCTTCTAATCAAGTCTTCTCTTACTTGTTCAGAAAATACTTTTGGCAAGCTAATCTTTTCTACAGGCTTACCTTCTATGCTTAAAACATCTACTTCCATCATATCACCAATTTCCTAAACTCATGCATGCTTATTAATTTAGGTCTTATAGCTGGTCTCATCATCACTAGTCTTTTCTTGCTACCTGGAACCGAGCCTTCTATCACAATATAATTGGTCTTGACAATTCCATATCTTTTAAATCCACCTTTTGGGGATATACCTCCCTCTCCAAGTTTCAGTATTCTCTTGTTTAACTCAGTCCTTCTTGCAAACCCAAGTTGTCCAGCCATAGGTACAGTAGGTCTTACCTTTCCTGGTCTTTCCTGACCTAGGCTACCTACGTGCCTTCTTTTCTGTTTAGCATGTCTTGGTTGAATCTTTACACCAAACCTTTTTACTGGACCAGCAGTACCTTTACCTTTTGTTACAGCAATAACATCTACAAGCTCACCTTCTCTAAACACATCTTTATGGTTTATTTCTTTTCCAAGCATGCTCTTAGCAAAATCAAGCTTTTCTTTGGGATCTTTTCCGCCAATTCCAACTTCAAACACTTCTGGCTTTTTCTTTCCTATGCCAGAAAGTAAAGGTTGAGTGCATACAATAAGCCTAACATCGTCGAAGCTTTTCCCTTCTAACTCTTTTAGCTTTTCTTCATTGCTCTTAGCTTTCACTTTTCTACTAAGCTCTTTTGGCAAGTCTTTGCACCAAATTTCTGTCAACGCTTTTAAACCTTTTTCTGTGCTTTTGTAAACTCTCAAGCCAATCACTTTTAAAGGTGGGCAGTCTAGAATAGTTACAGGTACAGCTATTTCTTTTCCAAAAGTTGGAGACCCTTTTCTTGTATCCAAGACTATTGCATGCGCACAACCAACTTTATAACCAGCAAAGACTAAAGGCTTCACTTTTTCTACTTTTGGATATACGGTAACAGTTGGATAGATTCTTCTAGCTCTTTTTCTTGGATAGTATGCTAAACTTCCTCTTCTAGGCCTCTTAACTTCTGGCATGTTCTCACGTGAATTTAAATTTAGTTTAATTGGTAATAAAACTTTAAAAGGTTAAGCTTAAGTTGATTCCTTGCTAATTAGGTATTGTGAGCAGGGAAGACTGTATATTTTGCCAGATAGTGCAAAAAAGAATACCTGCTTTCACACTTTATGAGGATGAAAAGTGCTTAGCTTTTCTAGACATAAACCCTTTAGCTCCTGGTCATACTTTAATAATTCCGAAAGAGCATGCAGAAAGCATATTTGAGATTAGCGAAGAGCTTTTGCAACACATAGCAAAAATTGCTCAAAGACTTGCTAAGCATATGAGAGAAAGGCTTGGGGTAGAAGGAGTAAACTTGTTTCAGGCAAGTGGTTCTGCCGCTGAGCAATCTATACCACATTTTCACTTGCATGTAATTCCTAGAAAGTCTGGCGATAACTTAAACATAAACGAGTGGTGGAGGTCTAAAGTTGGAAAGATGAGCAAGGAGCAGATGGAAGAGCTTGCAAGATTGCTTAAGCTTGAGAGTGAACCTGTGAAAGAAGTTAAAGAGGAAGTCGAAGAGGAGAAAGAAAGAAGTAAGGAGGAAGTATACTACATAAGAAGGTCTTTAGAGATTGCTTAATTTTTCTTAAAAACCAAATAAAGAGTATGGAAAAAAGACTTAAGTCTGGAATTCCTGGATTAGATCCTTTAATAGGTGGTGGCTTCATAGAAGGTTCGGTAAACCTTTTGTGTGGTGGTGCAGGTACAGGCAAGACAATTTTTGGTTGTCAGTTTTTGCTCCAAGGCTTGAGAGAAGGAGAGCCAGGGTTGTACGTTACGCTGGAGGAAGATAGAGAAGATATATTAAATGACGTTGCTGAGTTTGGATGGGACAAAGAGTTTAGAGAATACGAGAAAAAAGGAAAGTTTTTGCTTGCTTCTGAATTTCCAAGCAAGATAAGCGACTTACAGACTAAAATAATAGAATCGATAGAGAGAATAAACGCTAAGAGGTTTGTTTTAGATAGCTTGTCCATAGCTGAGATGGGTTGGGCAGAAGAGAAGGATGTGGCAAAGCTGAGAAGGGAGGTATTCGACTTGATGAGAGCTTTGAAGAGGATAAAGACTACATCCTTGCTCATAACAGAGTTGAGAGGGACAAAAGCGTTGAGCACTCTAGGCTTTGAAGAGTTCTTAGCAGACAGTGTTATTGTTTTGCATTACTTGGAATATTCAGCTCTAGGAACGCCGAGAAGTTTGATGATAAGGAAGATGAGAAGGACTGATCATGCAACAGAAATCTTTCCTTTTGAGATAACGAAGAAAGGAATTGTTGTAAAAAAAGGATAAATATCTTGAAGTCCAAAATTAATTTGTGAGTAAATGGTAAACTGGAGAGCTGTCGGAGTTGGTATTGGGATTATTGTTGTAACCTATGTGGTGCTCCAATTGGTATGGCCTCGGATAATACCTCTGTTAGGGGTTTCTACTCCTATACAACTTTCTCCATTTGTTTTTCCTTTGTTAATAGGTGCGGCTATCATCATAGCAATCAGTGGTTTTCTTAAGCCTGATTGGGGCAGAAACCTTGCAAAGGTAGCTCTTCTTTTAGTTTTTGCTGGAGTTCTGCTGATAGAAGTTCCACTAGTTCAACCGTTCTTGAAACGAACAGAAGTTTCAATGGAAGAATGTAAAAACTTTTTCATTCCTGCAACAAACGAGACTTCAACCTTAATGGTAGATGCTATAAAATATGCGAGTTGCGTGCTGACTGGTTATTTCCCGACAACCACTCAGGCCAGTGAAGTGGGTTGGGTTACGTTCTACATTTTCTACATAATTTTGCCGTTTGCTTTTATTTTCACGTTTATATATGGGTTAATGAATGCATTGGGATTTGAAAGTTTCTTTGGTGCTGTAGCTAAGCCTGTAATAACAGTGTTAACTTTTGTAATAAGCATGTACGCAACAAGAGTTTTGTTTGGCGCTGTTTTACTCGAATTTCTAGGATATGGAGCGTGGGGTCTTGCAGCAGTTTTCATAGCTGTAATAATAACCGGGGGTTTGTGGAAGCTGATGTCAGGACTATATCCAGTAATTACACCTCTTCTAGAAGGGCCTGCTTTAGCAAGGGCAGAGTGGATAATTGGAAGGCTCACAAATCCTGAAACTTTTAGGGTTCTCTCTGAAAAAGAGAAAAAAGATTTAGAGAAAGAACTTGAACAATTAGCAGCTAATTATCCGAGTGTACGCAGGAAGGTTAATGAAATGTTTAGAAGGGGAAGAGGTGGGGTAGCTGCACCTAGTTAAGGGGCTTCTCTTAAGTAAAGCATCTCTTCAAACAGTTTCTTGTAACTCTTTCTCATAGCTGATGAGTAATACTTCTTTCTTATAATTTCTTTCTTCTCGTTTATCGATTTTTTGTGCTCGTCTATGTTTAGGAGCATTTCCTTCATTTTTCTGTAAAGGTCTGCTTCATCCTTAAACCCTTCGCACAAGCCTTCCTTAACAAAAGTAGAAAGGTTGTCAACATCTCTTACAAGAGTTGGGATTTCACAGCTAATAGCTTCTAGCGGTACTAAACCAAAAGGCTCATAGTTTGACGGATAAACTACTAGGTCGAACACCCTATAAATCTTTGACATTCTAATTTTTTCTTCCTCGCTAAAGGGTTCTGGTAGAGTATCTTTCCTAAAGAAGAAAACTCTTTCTCCGAATAGACGTCCGGCTTCTTTTGCTAATTTTTCTATCGTTTCATCCAAGTAAGGACCAGAAAAGTAGAGATAAACGTTTTTCATCTCCTTGCTCAATCTTTTAAAAGCTCTAACAAGGTCAAAAATACCTTTACTTTCAGTTATTCTTCCTACATAACCTACGAGAAGGTCTCCATCCCTGTGATACTTTTTTCTCCATTTAATACTTGCTCTTTCAATTTCATCCCTATAATTTTCATAAGTTTCACCTATGCTGACTCCGTTTTCAATAACTTTTCCGTCTATGCCATAAATCCTTTTAGAACTTTCCCTCAAGAATTCAGAAACGAAGACGTTTTCGTCAGCAATTCCCATCAGCTTTTTCTGCAGACCTATCATGTAGCTCCTTATCTTTAGACTTTCTAGCCTTTCTTGACTTGCTGGTATGTCAAACTTTCTCAGAACATGTAAAATCCTCTTCTCTTTCTCCTCTTCTGAAATGTTTTGGAAGTGCAAATCTGCAAGATTCAACACTTCAGACAAAAGACTTTCGCTTATACCTCCAAACAATCTCTTTTCATAAGGGTCTCTTTCAAAATCTTGGAACGCTAAAGAGTGTGCTGTATAAACAATTTTTATAGTCGGGTTTTCTCTCTTATATTCTTCTAAAAAACTAACACAGTCCTTGTCTAAAGCATAAGAGTTTAGATGAATTATATCTGGGTTTTCAGACTTTATTTTCTGGACAAAACTTTTCTTTATTTTTTGCTTCTCCTCGGTCCCAACCGCCTTTAAAGTCTTTTCTTCGTCTGTATAGTATAAATCAAACCAAACACCAACTTTACTAAAATATTCAGAAGGTTGGTCAGAATAAAGCTCTCTAACAAAGCTCATCACACCGTTTACTCCTGATGGGGGATGAGGGTATACGCAAAGCACTTTCATAATTTTTTTTCTATAAATTTTGAATTTAAATACTTTTCGGTAGTGACAACAATAAAAATTAAGCACTTTTAAGTAGTTACAAAATAATTAGACATAATTCAAGCTAAAATCAGTATTTGGGTTTTAGAAAATTTTTTAGCTCTTCTGAAAGTGCAGGAGTTGCACAAGAAAAACAGCAATATAAGAAACCGTAGCTTTCTGGAGTATAAACGTCCTCACTCATTTCAAAAGTTTTATCTTCAGACTTGTATACCTTACCTTCTAGTATGTCTAATGCAACTTTTGGGATGATGTAACTCATCTTTCTTAGACCTTCCATTCTACTTTTTTCAACTACTTCTCTCAAAGTCTTTTCATCTTTGTTTTTGAGCAATTCCAAGAGCCTTCTTGCATAGTCTTTGTACAATTCGTAAGGAATAACATAAGGATCGTCATAAGGCATATAAACTTTAAGGTCGAACAAAAGCTTTATGACTTCTTTACGACCTTTTCCTACGTAGATAGGCCTAAGATAGAAATTTTTTACAATTCTATCTTCTTTTGGCTCTTCCCTAAATATTGTTCTAAACGAATCAGGATCCATGAAAATTGTATCCCCCTCCATTATATCTTCCAATATTTCCTTGTTGTGCCTCTTGTAATAATCTATGGGGATTAAACTCCACCTAAAAGAGATATACGCAGGATTTTCTTTGGTCCAAACGACTAGATGGTCATCTTCGTTCAAGTTGTACATTTTCTTTATTAAGGGTGTTACTTCTATCTGATCTCCCGGAAGCCGTGGAGAAATCCAAACAACTTTTTCTGGATTTTTCTCGAATATTTTTCTTAGCTTGGTATAAACCTCTTCTAAATCAGCTTCAGAAAGGACGGAAAGCCTGCGATACCTTCCGTAAATTCTATAGGATAAGTTTTTCTTCAGTTCTTTCAAGTAAATTTTACATTCTTCTGGTGTTTTTGGAAGAGTTGGATCATCTTTTGTCTCAAAGATTCTAGCTATTGTTTTAAGGTCAGGATAATGTGTTTCGTAAACTTCAAGAATGCTTAGAAGTTTTTCTGCTTCTCTGGAGACAGAAGAAATTCCTTTTGCCGTATATCTGTACAACTCATCTTCTAATCGTTTTGCTTGTTCCATCAACCATCTACTTTCCGATTTTAATCTTTCTATCTCACTCAGAATTCTGTCCCTTTCTTGCGAACGTGAGCTCACAAGAATTTTTTCTTCCTAAAAAGACTTAAGCTTTATGGCTGAACCATAAACTCACAATACTTCTTTCCTTCTGCCTTGCATGCTACTTCCTTGCATTCCACGTCTTTCTCAAAATACTTGGAGAAATAGCCAGCAATTATTCCAGCAAGCAAGTAGTCTACACAACCTTTTGTTTGAACAAGGTTGGGAAAAGGATTTTCCTCTACTCTGACCAATCCTTTGCATTCTTCATCGTTAACTTGTATGACTTTTACATTACCAAAGCCTAAGTGCTTCACAAGGTTTTGCAGTTCTATCAAGTACTCACTCCTAACGTCAGAAAGGCTTTCCAGCTCTTTCGCAAGGTTGGAAAAACCTTCTTTTGCTGCTTGATAGAGCAATTCCAAACCTTCTTTGCCAAGTTTTTCCTCCAGCTTTTTCTGCAAGAATGCAAGCTGTTCTAGCGGCTGCAAATAAAAGTTTTTGCCAAAAATTTTTACTTCTTTCTCGCAGAGAGAAAGGGCTAAGCCTTTGAAAGCAGTACTCTCTTCAAACCTCAAGAGCTTGCGAATGAAAGTTGAAATCATCTAAAAATAATTTGGTTTTCTTTTCTAAAAACTAAAGTAAGTTTGAAAGGGTTGTAGTAGCAAAAGGAACACGTCTCACTTACTCAAACTATTAGCCTTTAAGAAGAATGGAAATATTGTTTTTCAAACACGGATTTCAAACTCCATCAGAATTTGTGGAAGTTGAAGAAACAAAATATATATTTTTTTTTGTTTCCTATACTTGACTTGAAGCAATTATTAGTTCAGGATATTCTTTTTTAATTTTTGCCAATCCATTTATGTGGTCAAGATAAGCATGAGTTATCAAAGCAAACTTAAGTTTTTTTTCAGTTTTCTTTACAGCTTTCATAAGCTCTTTTGCCTTTTTATCCGTTCCAGCTTTATTGTAATTTTGTGGTTAAATCTTGTTAGACGTCTAACACTCAAAAACTTTCAAATTTTATCTGAGAAAAAAACATAAAATTTCCTAGCGACTGTGATAATTTTTTAAATATTTATACCAGCTATTATTATATTATGGAAAGGT